>CAZZNO010000034.1:1451-6015 GCA_964655685.1 uncultured Prevotella sp. | reverse complement strand
GGCATTGGTACAGTTTCGCTTATTACGCGCATATTGTCTGACAGTCCTGCCGAGCGGCGGCTGTTTGAAACGCCGGTTGTATCAAAATCGGCTATAGGGAATCCTACGTAATGGAAACGGGCTTTGCGGAAATATTGCGTGAGAAAGAACTTCAAGTCGGCTGACAGTCGGTGGGATGTATCAAACGGACAGTCGAGAAGCAGTTTTCGCCGCGTAAGCGAACTCTGGTGGCAAAACAACATGCGGTGGTATGGATGGTATTTCTCAGGCGCTTTCTTCACATTGCCGCCTTTCACCACGTCTCCGTATATAATGTCAGCATTTTGTTTTGTAGAGAATATTCTTTCAAGCACGTCGTCACCGGCAAAGGTGTCGCCCGCATTCATGAATATTATCCACTCGCCGCTTGCCATCCTTACGCCTTTGTTCATGGCATCGTATATGCCTCCGTCAGGCTCGCTCACCCACTTTGACACCGCGCCTTCGTGCTTGCGTATAATGTCCACCGTGCCGTCCTTCGACTTACCATCCACTATTATAGTCTCCATTTCGGCATACCGCTGTGCCTCTATTGAGCGCAACGTGCGCTCCAGCATGTCGGCGGCATTGTAAGTAACAGTAATCACGGATACTGTGGCTTTTAATGGATGGGAATTTTGCATTGTTACTTTTGTTTTTTGCAAAGGTAGCAATAATCTGGCTTTTAAAATGCCGAAATGCAAAATTATTATTACCTTTGCATATTCACATAATGTAGAAAACATGATTGTCTTGTATGTAGTTATAGCTGCCGCTTTGTATGGCGTTGCGGCTTCAATATATCTTCTTTGCAACAAAGGCATGGCTCGCAATGCCCGTGGGCAGCAATTGCGCCGCTTTGTCCCTGCCGCGCTTTTCGCCGTATTGCCTTCGGCTCTTTCAGGTGTCAGCCCGCTGGCGCGTGTATTCCTCCTGCCTCTTGCCATAGGGCTGCTCTGGATGGTGACATACCCTCTGCTTTATCACCTCACATACAGAAAGTCGTCGCCTGACTATGAAAACTATATGGACATCACGTTCGGGCTTTATCTCGCGGGCTGGCTTTCGTCGGCTTATGCGCTCATAGCTCTTTTGGTTCCGGGCAATGTCCTTGCTCTCAGCATAATGGCGTTAATAGAGTTTACGTTGTGCCTTACGGCCTTGTTTCAATGGGCTTATTATATAGCTTATAAGACATGCGTTGACACCAATGGCATAAAGGTGGTGCAGGAGACCAACGTGAACGAGATAATAGAGTTTTTCCATTCGTTTCCGCTATGGGCTACTTTTGCGGTTGTGATTGGTGTTGTGGCTGTTGCCGCGTTGCTTGGAATAGAAAACGTGGGCATGCCTGCATTGTCTTTCGACGTGCCGTTGTGGAGGCAGATAGCGGCGTCTGCCCTCGTTCTTGTCGGCGTGTATATATGGAAAGGCAGACATGGCGTGTTCGTAAGGACGGGCATGGCTCAGCTTTACCTTACTGTGAAAGACTATATAGCCTCCAATGAGCGTTACCGCACGGAGCTGAAGTCAAGATATAGCGACTTGCAAGTTAAGGCTCTGGGCAAGCCGTGGTCAAAGCCTTCCACTGTGATTATGGTTATCGGCGAGTCAGCTTGCCGCGATTTCATGAGTGCATGGCATCCTGACATGAAGGAGGACACAACGCCGTGGATGAGGCATGAGGCTGAGTCGGACCCTCATTTCATGATTTTCCCGAATGCTTATTCATGTGCCATGCAAACGGTGCCGGCTCTTGAGCGTGCCCTGACTGAGCGCAACCAGTATAATGACAAGCCTTTCTTTGAGTCGTGTTCCATAATAGACATTGCCCATAAGCTTGGCTACAAAGTCCACTGGTACAGTAACCAAGGCCATCTTGGTACAGCCGAAACACCGGTCACGCTCGTCGCCGACACGGCTGATGTGGCAAAATGGACCAAGCAGGAGGTGAATAAAGTGCAGTACGACTCTGCGCTTCTCGATTTCTACAAGGAGATAGACCCTGCCAAAAACAACTTTATAGTGTTTCACCTGAAGGGCAGCCACTTCAATTTCCTCAACCGCTACCCGCGTGAGTTCACCCGTTGGGGAGAGCCCGGTGTGCAAGACAATGTAGTGAATTATGAAAACTCCATTGCTTACACGGACAGTATATTGCAGCAGATGTTCGAATATGCGCGCCGCAATCTCAACCTTCAGGCTTTTGTATATTTCAGCGACCATGCCACGGAGCCCGGCCGCCGCCGCAAGCCCAACTTCGACGGCTTCCAGATGACGCGCATTCCGCTTGCCGTGTGGTTGAGCGACGAATACGTGGGTAACCACCCGAGGCGATATGAGGCATTGAAGGCTAACCAGGAGAAGTATTTCACCAACGACCTTGCCTACGACCTCATGTGCGGCATCTTTGACATAGATTCAAATTGCTTCGAATCTACCGCCTCTCTTGCCGACAAGGACTACCGTTTCACGCGCGATGAGCTCCTTACTTACGAAGGCCGCAAACATATTTCGGATGACAATGGCACAGATTGAAAAGAAAGCATATAAAGATTGTATATCTTTTGCCATTTCGTTCGTTTGTATTATCTTTGCAAAAAATACTCATATATGGAAAACGTAAAGCTAATACCCTATGGAATATCTAATTTCCTACAGGTAAGAAAAGAAAATAAGTATTATTCTGACAAGACGTATTTCTTGGAGAAGATGGAGTTGGCAGGTAATTTCTTGTTCATTGTTCGTCCACGACGTTTCGGAAAGAGTATCTTTGTCTCTATGATGCGCACATATTATGACATTAACGAGAAGGACAACTTCGAAAAGAATTTCTCAGGGCTTTACGTATATGAGCATCCTACAAAGGAGATGGGGCAATACCAAGTATTGTTCCTTGACTTCTCGCAGGTTGGCGGTGACAGCAAGACAGCTGAAGCTAAATTTGAGAAATATGGATGCATCCAATGGGATAAATTTGCCGATAACTATTCACGCTTTTATGAAGAAGGGTTTGTAGAAAGGGTCAAAGGATACAAGACATTTGCCGAAAAACTTACTTTTATAACAGGTAAAGCTCAAGATGCAGGCTATCAGTTGTACCTCATCATTGACGAATATGACAACTTCACCAATGATATTCTCAATCAGGAAGGTAAGGATGTTTATCGTAATGTGACACATTCAACAGGTTTCTATCGGGATGTATTTAAGCTGTTTAAGCCTAATTTCACGAGGATATTGATGATGGGAGTCACTCCCGTCACCCTTGATGATTTGACAAGCGGCTTCAACATTGCAACAAATATCAGTCTTGACTATCTTTACGACACAATGCTTGGCTTCTCTGAAGAAGAAGTGCGTAAGATGATTAGTTATTATAAAAAATTAGGACTTATAAAAGCAGATGAGGACGACCTCATTGCCGACATGAAACCGTGGTATGATAACTACTGCTTTGCCGAGGAGTCGCTAAACAGAAACCCGAAGATTTTTAATACCGATATGGTATGCTACTATCTCGACTATTACATCAAGCACGGTCATGCGCCAAAACAGCTTATCGACCCGAATGCCATGACCGACTATAAGAAGCTCAAGAACCTTGTTAGCATAGACAGTATTGATAACCGCCGTTTGAATATAATCAACACCATTGCCGAACAGGGATACATCTACGGCACAGTAAAGAGGTCATTCCCTGCCGAGAGAATAGCCGATGAAGACAACTTCGTCAGTCTGTTATACTATTATGGCATGCTTACGATAATAGGTTCTCGCGGAGCTATGCTGAAATTAGGAATTCCTAACAATAACGTTAGGCTACAGTATTACGACTATCTCATGGACGAATATGAGAGGATAGCGCATGTAGACACATATCCTCTTAATATTGCCTATATGAAAGCAGCTTATGATGGCAACTGGATGCCTATGATAGACACGCTTACAGATGCCTACCGCGACAATGCCTCAGTGCGCTCACTTATAGAGGGCGAGAGAAATCTTCAGGGTTTCATGAGTGCTTTCCTTTCACTCAACCCCTACTATCTCGTTTCTCCGGAGGTAGAGCTCAATCATGGTTATTGTGACTTTTTCTTTCTTCCCGACCATAAACGCTATCCTGAAGTAGCCCACTCATACATTATAGAGCTGAAATATCTTAAGAAAGATGCAACGGATGCCGATGCCGTAAAGCAATGGAATGAAGCCGTGGAGCAAATAAAAGGCTATGCACAAGGCAAGATAGTGCAACAGTTGCTTGACAGCACAAAGCTTCATCTGCTTGTTGTCCAGATAAAAGGCTATGAACGCATTAAGGCGGAAGAAGTGTTATGAGAATAGGATATGACGCTAAGCGCATTGTGCGCAATGGCACAGGACTGGGCAGCTATGGGCGCACGCTCATAAACGGCTTGTCGGCAATAGACAGCGCCGACAGTTTTCTGCTCTATGCCCCTGACGAGGGACATGACAGCTTGCGCCGCCAGGTAGAGCTCAGGCAGAACGTCAGCTTCCATTATCCTCAGCACGCCCGCTTCCGTTT
>CAZZNO010000034.1:0-1351 GCA_964655685.1 uncultured Prevotella sp. | reverse complement strand
AGGTTCAACATGGCTGGGGCGCTGCCGCCGTCTTCCCTGCTACGGGGTGTGGACAGATACTTTCTACAGGTAGGCACTATAGAGGAAAGGAAAAACGCAATGGAAAGCGTGCAGGCTTTGGAATCGCTTCCTCGGGACATGCATCTCGTGCTTGTAGGCAGGGAGACGCCTTATGCGGAGCAGGTACGCCGCTATGCCTCAATGCACGGGTTGGCGCCGAGGCTGCACATTTTGAGTGGCGTTGACAACGACGAGCTTGCCAAGATATACCGCCATGCCCGTTGCTTTGTATATCCGTCGCGTTATGAAGGGTTCGGCATCCCCATCGTTGAAGCTATACAGAGCGGGCTGCCCGTTGTGGCTGCCACGGGTTCATGCCTTGAGGAGGCAGGAGGCACTGGCTGCCTGTATGTATCGCCTGACGACCCTAAGGGGCTTGCCCGGGCTGTGGAAAGGCTTTCCGTTGAGTCAAGAGAGAGGCAGGAGCTCATGGCTGAGGCGCAACACTATGTCAAGCGGTTCGAAAACAACGACGTGGCAGAACAGGTAATGAAGCTCTACAAACAAATTCTATCCGTAAGGTGACTATGGCTCTCAGCATAACAATATCAGACAGATACAGCCGCTGGCGCGACTTCCTGCTTGCCATACCCGGGCGCATGGACAGCGAAGGCACATGGATATACGGCGGCAAGCGCAATCTCATAAAGATGTTTGCCGCCCCCGACGGAATGCCGCTAGTGGTGAAACGCTACCACCCGCCACGCGGCATAAACCTCATAGTGTATTCGTCGGGACTGCGCAAGCCCAAGGGCGAGCGTGCCTACCGCTACGCCCGTGTGCTGAACAGACATGGCGTCAGCACGCCTGAGCCCGTGGCATATATAGAGCACAGGCGTTGCGGCATGCTGCTCGACAGCTATCTGGTAACCATGCAGTGCCCCTACCGCCACAGGCTCTACGAGATGGGCGATGCTGCCCCTGAGGTTTATGAGCCTATGGCAGAGGCGCTGGCGGCGTTCACCGCCCACATGCACAACGAGGGCATACTGCACCTCGACTTCTCACCGGGTAACATTCTTTGGGACAAAGACCCTGCGGGCAACTACCGTTTCTCGCTTGTGGACATAAACCGCATGAGGTTCGGGCGCGTCTCCTTGAAGGCAGGGTGCCGCAGCTTCGCCCGTCTGTGGGGGCCAAAGGCTTTCATAGTTTTGTTGTCCAAGCACTACGCCCGCTTTCGCGGATTCAACGAAGACGAGGCTGTGAAAATAACCTTAACTGCGCGCCGAAAGTTTTGGACGCGCCATCTTAGGCACAATACTGTTGGGTTCAAACTGGAGATTTAGCT
>CAZZNO010000033.1:4642-23824 GCA_964655685.1 uncultured Prevotella sp. | reverse complement strand
TGCGGCTGAAATAATATTCCTGAATGCTGTTTACTCTTGAAGCTGGTTTCATAATTCTTTGAGATTTGAGAATTGAGAAATTGCGGTAGAGGCTCACGGGTGCCTCATGCCGCGCTATATTCACCTAGGATCTTGATTGACTTCACAAGGGGCGTTATGGCGTCTATAGACTGGCGGTATCTTATGAGGTCGTTGTAGGTGACGTCTACGTAAAACATATACTCCCATTCGTGCCCTATGACCGGCAGCGACTGTATCTTGGTAAGGTTTATGTCGTAGAAGCTGAGGATGGTGAGCACCTTTGAGAGTGAACCCTCAGTATGCGGCAACGAGAAGACAATGCTTGCCTTGTCGGCTTGGTTCAATGGGCGCAAGAAGTCTGCCTTGCGCGGGTCGGTAACGACGAGGAAGCGGGTGAAGTTGTGCTTATTGTCCTCGATGTGGTTTTCAAGCACCTTCAAGCCGTACATCTTTGCGGCGTTGGCATGGCAGATTGCCGCCCATCCATGACACTGGTGCTTGGCAATGTATTCAGCGCTTCCTGCGGTGTCCTCGTCTTCCACAGCCTTAAGCTCGGGGTGATTGGCGAGGTAGTTGCGGCACTGCATAAGGGCTACAGGATGTGAATGGACTTCGCTCACGGTTGTCCAATCGTCGTCAGGCAGGCAGCAAATGCTGTGGCTTATGTGGAGCTTGTGCTCGCCTACAATAGTGGTGCCGCTGTCTCTCAACAGCTCATAGTTGTGCAGCAAGGAACCGGCGATGGTGTTTTCTATGGCAAGCAAGCCAATGACCGTGGGGTCGCGCTTTATATTCTCGAAAACCTGCTCGAACGTGGCGCAGCAGATTATCTGCACTTGCTCGCCGTCGAAGTATTCGTGGGCGGCAATGTCGTGGAATGAGCCAAGTATGCCTTGAATTGCTATTCTTTTCATCCTATCTCATGTTTTTTTAATCCTTACCAAGCAAAAGTCCCGCTCCAAGAAACTTGAAGCGGGACTCTGACGTGAACCTTCAGCTGGTTCAATATCTTTTGTCTTAAGTTGAAATTTACACGCAACTTCCCGCTTCACAATTTCTTGCAAAGTAAAAATAATAATAGGAATATGTAGCGTAAAACTTCATTTTGTTGTCTTTTGTTTTAATTCGGTTGCAAAATTATTACTTTTCTTTTAAACAGACAAATAAAATGGGCATAATTTTCGATATTTTTTTATTTTCCCCGCCTTAAAGCTCTCTTATTCCATTTCTTTATTGTACCTTTGCGATGACATAACTAAGAACAACATATATAAACGAAGATATAGCAAAAATGGAAAAGACATGGAGATGGTTTGGCAAGAATGACAAGATTACGCTTGCCATGCTCAAGCAAATTGGTGTTGAAGGCATAGTCACCGCGCTTCACGACGTGCCGCTTGGCGAGGTGTGGACGCGCGAGAAGATTCACGACCTCAAGACTTACATCGAAAGCTACGGCATGAGATGGAGTGTGGTGGAGTCGCTGCCGGTGACGGAGACCATAAAATACGGCGGCGCCGACAGAGACAAGCAGATTGAGATTTACAAGACGAGCCTGCGCAATCTTGCGGCAGAGGGCATACACACCATCTGCTACAACTTCATGCCGGTGCTCGACTGGGCACGCACCGACCTGCTGCATCCCAACCCAAACGGGGCGAGCAACCTTTACTTCAGCATCCCTGAGTTTGCCTACTTCGACATCTACATCCTCAAGCGCGAAGGCGCGCGCGAAAGTTGGGCGCAGTTCAAGGTGCTCGGCCCCGACGGCAAGCCCAACGGCAGGGATATATTAAAAGAGGTGGAGGAACTCAAGAAGACCATGACTCCGGAGAAGGACCACGCTCTCGTGGAGAACATCGTCATAAAGACGCAGGGCTTCGTGAGCGGAAACTTCAAGGAGGGCGACGAGCACCCCGTGGAGCTTTTCCGCCAGCTGCTTGCCCTATACAAGGGCATAGACAAGGCTCAGCTGAGGGCAAACATGAAGTATTTCCTTGAAGCCATAATGCCCGTATGCAACGAATGCGACATGTATATGTGCGTGCACCCCGACGACCCACCATTCCAGATTCTCGGCTTGCCGCGCATAGTGACCTGCAAGGAAGACATAGAGTGGTTCCTCAACGCAGTGCCCGACAAGCACAACGGACTAACCTTCTGCGCCGGAAGCCTGTCGGCAGGCGCGCAAAACAACCTGACGGAGATGGCAAACGAGTTTGCTTCACGCACATGGTTCGTCCACCTGCGCTCTTGCCACATTTTCCCCAACGGCGACTTCACTGAGGCAAGCCATCTCGGCGGCAGGGCAAACGTCATTGAGCTGGCGCGCATCTTCGAGAAAGAGGAGATGAGCCGCAAGGACAGCCCCAACACTCACCTGCTACCCATGCGTGTAGACCACGGCATGACGATGCTGGGCGACGAAAACCGCGGCTACAATGCCGGATACAGCTTCCTCGGCCGCATGTTCGCTATGGGGCAGGTGCAGGGCATCATAGCCACCGTGGACAACGAGCTCGGCAAACAATACCATCAACCGGGATTCTTCGATTGAGATTAGAGCTAATTGATTAGAGTTAATTGATTAGGGCTAAGAGATTAGCAATTAATAATTAGGATTACACCTTAAAATTATAAAGCCATGAACGAATTGTTTTCAGTAAAAGATTATGTAGTAGTCATAACCGGCGGCACCGGCGTGCTGGGTCAGACCATCGGCAAATACCTTGCAAGCCAAGGCGCAAAAGTATGCATTCTTGCCCGTCGCGAGGGTGAAGGCAAGAAGATTGTAGACGAGATAACGAAGGAGGGCGGCATAGCCAAGTTCTATAAGTGCGACGTCATGAAGCAAGACGTGGTAGAGCAAAACTGCGCTGACATCCTCAACGACTTCGGACACGTAGACACTTTGCTCAACGCCGCAGGAGGCAACATGCCCGGAGCCACCATCGGCCCCGACCAAAACGTCTTCGACCTCGACCCCGCCCAATTCCAGACGGTGCTCAACCTCAACCTCGTGGGGACTGTCATCCCAACGCAGGTTTTCCTCAAGCCGATGGTGAAGCAGGGCAAGGGCTCAATCATCAACTTCTCGTCGATGGCAGCTTTCCGTCCGCTGACGCGCGTCTGCGGATATGCGGCAGCCAAGGCTGGCATAAGCAACTTTACGGCATATATGGCAACAGAGACGGCGAAGAAGTTCGGCGAGGGCATACGCGTGAACGCCATAGCCCCGGGCTTCTTCATAACCAACCAAAACCGCGCACTGCTCACCAATCCAGACGGCACCTACACCAAGCGCGGACAAGACGTGATACGCCAGACGCCGTTCGGCCGCATGGGCAAGCCAGAGGAGCTCTGCGGAACCATACAGTACCTCATGAGCGACGCCTCAGCCTTTGTGACGGGCACCGTAGCCGTCGTGGACGGAGGTTTCAACTGCTTCGCAATGTAGAATGAAAAAGGGCTTTTTACTGTCGCTGTCGCTTGCAACCGGCATGGCTGCAAGCGCACAGGTGCCGGAGCCTGCCTATGAAATAGGCGGGCGCGACACTGTTTGCAGCATCTTCGTCTACAGCCCAGGGGAGAGAAGCGGGCTGCACGCCGCCTATCTCACGGAGAAAGGGCAGTGGCAGGACATAGGGCAGCTCTGCGGCTCCGACTACGGCCCGTGGGGCAGCGAGAAGCGCATGTTCAACCCCTACGTATGCCATGCAGCCGACGGCACGTGGCGGCTGCTGTTCAGCGTAAACGACCACGCGCCCTGCCTTGCGGCATCCTACAGCGACGACCTCGTGACATGGCGGCCGCAAGACTACCCGCACATGAACGAGAAGGGCATCAGCCGCCCCGTGATGTTTCAGATGGACGACGGCACCTTCGACATCTACGCCAAGGCAAAAGATGGCACGCGCAGATACATAAAGGCGGACAAAGACTTCCGCCACTTCAACGAGGCTCCCGAACCAAGCAGCATAAGCGACGACGCATGGCTCATGGACACCGCCACCGTGGCTGGCAAGCTGCGGGAGGGCAACCAGTTTGACATACCGAAAATACACCTCGACTACATTCGCCAGTATTTACAAGCCATTGCCAACGACGGCAGGCTCAGCACCGAACGCATGGATGGCGACGGCAAGCGCTTCGCCAACCTTGGAGCCAACCTGAACGCCACGCTCACCATATACCCGCAAAAGACGAAAGCCATATCCGGCAAGCTCATGGGCGTCTTCTTCGAAGACATAAACTATGCTGCCGACGGAGGGCTGTATGCGGAGATGGTGCAGAACCGCGACTTCGAGTATTCAGCCGACGACCACAAGGGATGGCAGCCGTCAACGGCATGGAGTCTCTCCTCCACCCCACCGGCAAAGGGCGGCAGCGCCCAAGGCGCAATAAGCATCAAGACCGCCGATCCCCTGAGCAAGAACAATCCCCACTATGCGGTGATAGCCAAAGGCGACACGCTGAGCAACGGCGGATGGGGCGGAATGACGGCTTCGCCACTGCAACTGTTCGACTTCTCAGTCTTCCTGCGCTCGCCTGAAGGCAAGAAGAACCAGGTGCTCGTAGAGCTCATTGGCGACAACGGCGAGGTCTACGCCAAGGAAAAGATAAAGATTCAAGCACCTGGCTGGCAGCGATACGCCTTGCCCCTGACCGTGGACAAGGATGCCGAGAAAGGCAACGTGCGGCTGGCGCTGACGCCACTGAAAGAGGGCACGATAGACGTGGACATGGTGAGCCTTTTCCCACACGACACCTATAAGCAACACGGGTTGAGGAAAGACCTTGTGGAGGCAATAGCAGCCCTGCGGCCTAAGTTCGTGCGCTTCCCTGGCGGATGCATGAGCCACGGGCAGGGCATAGACAACATCTACCACTGGCAGGAGAGCGTAGGACCGTGGCAAGACCGCAAGCCGGCGAAAAACTTCTGGGGCTACCATCAGACTCGCGGCTTGGGCTTCTACGAGTATTTCCAGCTGTGCGAAGACATAGGAGCAGAGCCGGTGCCGGTGCTTGCGGCTGGAGTGCCATGCCAGCACTCAGAAGCCGGCAAAGACGATATAGCAGGGCAGCAAGGCGGCATACCGATGGCGGACATGCCTGCCTACTGCCAGGAAATACTAAACATGATAGAATGGGCTAACGGCGACCCGGCCACATCAAAATGGGCGAAGATGCGCGCCGATGCAGGGCATCCTGCCCCGTTTAACCTCAAATACATCGGCATAGGCAACGAAGACCTCGTCTCGACCGTGTTCGAGGAACGCTTCCTCATGATAGCGAAAGCCATAAAGCAGAAATACCCCAACATGGTGGTGTGCGGCACTGCCGGCTCCACTCACTACCCTTCGCCCGACTACACCGAGGGCTGGAAGTTTGCAAAGGCTAACAGCAGCGTAGTGGACATGGCTGACGAGCACTACTATGAGTCGCCCGGATGGTTCATGCACCACCAAGACTATTACGACACCTACGACCGCAAGGGTCCGAAAGTGTATCTCGGCGAATGGGCTTCGAGAGGCAAGACCGTGGAAAACGCCCTCGTAGAGGCACTCTATCTATGCTCGGTTGAGCGCAATGCTGACATCGTGGAGATGGCGAGCTACGCTCCGCTGCTGTGCAATGTGGAGCACCAGAACTGGAACCCCGACATGATCTACTTCAATCGAGACAGCATAACGGCACTTACGCCGAGCTACCACACGCAAAAGCTGTGGGGCAACAACGGCGGAAACACCTACATGCAGTCAACGCTGAAGACAAGCGACGGCGCCGCCGACTACCGTGTGGGGGCAAGCGTGGTTAAGGACGCAACGGGCAAGACCATTGTCAAGATAGTGAACGCCCTGCCAGTGCAACTCACCGTCAGCATCAACGGCTTGACGCTTGCCGACGGCACCACCGCCACAGGCTTCACGGGCAAGCCGGGCGACGAAAGCGTGAAGCCCGTCAGCGTAACTGTTAGCGGTAAAAAACTTACCCTGCCGCCTTATAGCGTCGTAGTGGCTAGTTCTGCCGCGGCTTCACTATAAAAGGTGGAAATTAACAAAAACTGAATATTTCGTCGTAATGATTATCCGCCCCGATGAGCTTTTTCAGACTCATTGAGGCGGATAATCATTTTTTCGTTCTCAACGTCAGCGGATTGGCGGGCTATACGTTGATGCAGCTGATGACGCCGAGCATGGTGACTATAGCTGTGAGGATGGAGATTATCTTGATGATGGACTTCAGAAACTGCTCATTGTTTTAAAAAGGTTTTATGGGCTTTGTTAAATTTACCCGCAGCTCTTGTCTGAATCTTGTACTAACTTTTTGGACATTACCATATATAGTTAAAATATACTAACTTAGCCCTCAATATGAACCGTTATTGAGAATAAATTCGTAACTTTACAAAATAGAAAGCTCACCGACACAATTAGGTAATAAAGGATAATAAAAACGACTTTTATGAACATTTTGCAACTATTCAGACACCTTTCGCGAAGTAGCGGAAACGGCACAGCAAGGAGACTGCTGGTTGCCGCAATGATAGTCCTGCCAATCGCGGCTTTAGCGCAGGACGTCTTCAAGACCATGTTTGACAACGCCCGCACCTTTGCTACAAACTATCCACAGGAAAAAGTATGGTTGCATACCGACAACAACAGCTACGAACAGGGAGACACCATCTGGTATAAAGCCTACGTGGTGAACGCAGCCGACAACCTCCCCACGAAGATAAGCAAGCCACTATATGTGGAGCTACTCGACCAGCTTGGCAACGTGGTCACACGCCAGGTCTCCGAGGTGGAGAACGGAGAGGCACGCGGGCAGCTGCCCCTGACAAGCACCTTCCTCTCAGGCTATTTCGAGCTGCGCGCATACACCAAGTGGATGCTCTCGGCACCCGAACCACAATATTTCTCACGAGTGCTGCCCGTATACAAAGCCTCTGACGACAAAGGCAACAAGCACGAGATTGCCGAATACCACATGGCGGGCTCAATGAAGAACCGCCCCGATGCCGACAGCAAGCCTCTCTCCGTGCGCTTCTTCCCAGAAGGAGGCAGGCTCGTGGGCGGAGTGCCCAACCGCGTAGGTTTCGAAATCACGGCAGCCGACAGCGGGGCAGTCAACGCCAACGGCGTACTGCACAACGGAGCCAACGCCCTGCCCATAAGCGCCCTGCACAACGGCATAGGCTCATTTATGCTTACACCCTCAACAGCCGCAAGAGACTATGTGTCAATCAACTACAAGGGCAAGGACTACGATTTCGACCTGCCGAAGGCTGATTCCTCAGCAGTGGGGCTGGCAGTGAGCAGCAGCGGCGACAACGTGCACATCACCCTCTACGACAACACGCACGGAGCCCTCGCCAACGACTCCCTCGCCGTCTTCTTCTTCTCACACGGCGTGCCGATGGCATACCAGCACGTAAACCTCGCTGCCGACAATTCAGCCCGCATACGCATAGACGCCACAGCCCTGCCGCCCGGCATCTGCCGCGCAGCTGTGCTCAGAAGCTCCGGCAAGGTCATTGCCGACCGCTTCTTTTTCGTCTACCCGCGAGACACTATATCCCTCAGCAGCCGTGCTGACAGCCTCATTTATAAGCCTTTCGGCAAAATAGTGTGCAAGCTCAAAGCCGTAGGCAAGGACAACACGCCCCTCAAGGGAGCCACACTGTCCGTAAGCGTCAAAGACGCACTCAACTCCGACCTCGTAGCCAACGGCGGCAACGTGGAGACAGGGCTACTGCTCACATCAGACATCAAAGGCTACATTCCCGACCCTGAGTTCTACCTCGACGGAACCAAGGTCATGCGCCGCAGAATGCTCGACGACCTGCTCCTCGTGCGCGGTTGGAGAAAATACGACGTGGAGCAGGAAGTGAGCGGCAAGCCCTTCACACCCAAATACTTGCCCGAACCCAGCCTCACACTCCACGGGCGCGTGAAGTCGCTCTTTGGAAGACCGCAGAAAGGCATTGGCGTCAGCGTGCTTGCAAGGAAAGACTCTGTGCTCGTGGCAGGCAAAACCGTTGCCGACGACGAAGGCTACTTCAACATGTCGCTTAACATGTTCGAAGGCAAGATGGACACCTACATCCAGACACGCCGCCAAGGCAAGGAGATGAACCGATGGACCAACGTGAGCATTTTCCGCAACTTTGCGCCGCCCACACGCCCCTACTACTACGGCGAAATGCACCCCCACTGGATGATGCCAAAAGTGGACAGGCAGATGGTAGCCACCATCGACTCCACCTACCGAGCCACACTCACCGACGGTGCCATACAGCTCGGCGAAATAACCATCAAAGCTAAAGGCATAGGCACCAGGCAGAAAGACACTGAGCGGTTCGAGAGAAACGTTTACGGATATTATGACATACGCCGCTTCGTAGACAACATAAGAGACGAAGGAAAAGACGTCATCGACCTCGAAGACCTCATGCCAAAGCTCGACAAAAACATACACCTTGAGCAAAACTATGATAACGACTCACTTGGCGAAGGCGAAAACACCATAATGTATGGCGCAAGGCCACTCATTTTCTACGTCAACGGGCAAAAAATGGGCTACACCTTCTTCCGCAAAGACATAGACGACATGCGCACAATGATAATCTACGAAGACGACGCACTGGGCGACTATGGCGTCTACACACTCGGAAAGAACGGCGAAGTGCAGAAAAGCCAGCTGAAAGACGCATGGACAGGTAACGAGTACAACCCCGAAGGCGGCATAGAGACACAACAGCGAGGAATAGTCTGCTCTCTGCAGATGGCACCTGGATGGAATCCCGTGGAGCTGAAAAAAGCACCACACGGCATCAGACAGACCACCATACAGGGATACGACCGGCCGCTGGAGTTCTATTCGCCGGCCTACACTACACCTGCGTCAATCGATGCCACTGACCACCGCCGCACGCTCTACTGGAACCCCTCCGTGGTAACCGACGAAAACGGCGAGGCCACTGTCACTCTCTACAACGCCTCACAAACAACAACCGTCGCTATTGATGCCGAAACCATCTACAACGGCATCCCCGCAAGCAGCGTCAAGCAGCAGTAACCACACGTAGCGCTCCCATATTCAGTTTCAGCGGATATTCAAGCTTCAACGAATCTATCCAATCCAACGAATATCCGCTGAATAAGTTTTTCAACGAATACTTTTAGTTGAAAATAGGGTTGGGCATCCCCATTTTTAGGTATCTGGCTCATTAAATATCGCATTTGCAACCTACTTGCAAAGAAAGTTTCGTAACTTTGCAGAAATAAAGAGTTTAAAAGCATGAAATTATCTGAGCTGCATACAGGCGAAAGCGGAATAATAGTCAAAGTCATGGGCCACGGCGGATTCCGCAAGCGAGTAGTGGAAATGGGATTCATAACAGGGCAGAAGGTGGAGGTGCTACAAGAAGCCCCACTGAAAGACCCCGTAAAATACCGCGTCATGGGCTATGAGGTGAGCCTCAGACACAGTGAGGCGGACATGATAGAAGTAGTGGTGGACAACGAGCCAGACTCTACCCAAGCCACGCAAACCGAGCCTACTGCCGACAACAAAGCCGCGCAAACCGAGCCTACCTCAGCCCAAGCCACACAAACCGAGCCCGCCGACAGCGAGGCTCAGGATGCCGACGACGACATGCCGATGATGTCGGTGCAGGACAAGGTGGAGAGAGAGACGCACACCATAAACGTGGCGCTCGTGGGCAACCCCAACTGCGGCAAGACTTCGCTGTTCAACTTCGCATCGGGCTCACACGAGCGCGTGGGCAACTATTCGGGCGTGACAGTGGACGCAAAGGAGGGCCACGCCGAGTTCGAGGGATACAAGTTCAACATCGTAGACCTGCCAGGCACCTACTCGCTCTCTGCCTACTCGCCCGAAGAACTCTACGTGCGCAAGCAGCTCGTCGAGAAAACACCCGATGTGGTGATAAACGTCATAGACACCAGCAACCTCGAACGCAACCTATACCTCACCACGCAGCTCATAGACATGCACCTGCGCGCAGTGGTGGCGCTGAACATGTTTGACGAAACCGAGCGCAGGGGCGACGACATAGACGTGGAGAAGCTTTCAGAGCTGTTCGGACTGCCGATGGTGCCCACGGTCTTCACCACGGGCAAGGGCGTCAAAGAGCTCTTCCACAAGGTCATAGAGGTGTATGAGGGCACCGAGGACAAAGACGTGCACTACCGCCACATACACATAAACCACGGCCACGAGCTGGAGCACGGCATAAAGCTCATACAGGAGCACCTGAAAAATGAGCCCGGGCTGAGGGAGAGGTTCTCAACACGATACCTCGCCATAAAACTGCTTGAAAGAGACAAGGACGTGGAAGACTACATACGCCGGTTGCCAGACGCCGACGAGATTTTCCGCCACCGCGACGACGCGGCAAAGCGAGTGCAGGAGGAAATGAAGGTGGACAGCGAAACCGCCATCATGGACGCCAAATACGGCTTCATACACGGAGCACTCGAAGAAGCCAAATACAAGACGGGAAACAAGGAAGATACCTACCAGACAACCCACCTACTCGACAACATACTGACCAACAAGGTCGTGGGCTTCCCTATATTCCTGCTCATCCTCGCCGTGATGTTCATGGCTACCTTCTGGCTCGGAGCCTATCCGCAAGACTGGCTCGACATGTTCTTCGGATGGCTGGGCGACACCATCACCGACCTCCTGCCCGACGGCCCCGTGCGCGCCATGCTCGTCAACGGCGTCATCGACGGCGTGGGCTCCGTAGCATCCTTCCTGCCGCAGATACTCATCCTCTACCTCTTTATATCCTTCATGGAAGATTCGGGCTACATGTCGCGCGCAGCGTTCATCATGGACAAGATAATGCACATGATGGGGCTCCACGGCAAGTCGTTCATACCACTCATAATGGGCTTCGGATGCAACGTGCCAGCCGTGATGTCCACACGCACCATAGAGAGCCGCAGGTCGCGCCTGGTGACCATGCTCGTCATACCGCTCATGAGCTGCGAGGCGCGCATACCTATTTACATAATGATCATCGGCACATTCTTCTCCCGCGGAGCCATGCCATTCATCATGCTCTCGCTCTACCTCGTGGGCATGCTCATGGCCGTAATCATGAGCCGAATCTTTACCAAGACGCTTTTCAAGGGCGAAGACACACCCTTCGTCATGGAGCTGCCCCCCTACCGCTTCCCTACGGCTAAGGCGCTGGCGCGCCACACATGGGAAAAGGGCAAGATGTACCTGAAGAAGATGGGCGGCATCATTCTCGTGGCTTCCATCATTGTGTGGGCGCTGAGCTACTTCCCACACCCGCAGGACATGCCGCGCCAGGAGCAACAACAGCAAAGCTACCTCGCGCGGATAGGAAAGGCGGTAGAGCCCGTATTCTTGCCGCAGGGCTTCAACTGGAAGCTCGACGTGGGGCTCGTGGCTGGCGTAGGAGCTAAAGAAATAGTGGCATCCACAATGGGAATACTCTATAGCGACGACGACAGCTTTGCCGACGACGACAGCTTCAACGACGAAGGCGGAAAATACGAGCGCTTCCGAAAGGAGATAACCACCGACCTGGCAAAGCTGCACAACAAGCCCGTGAGCGAGATTGGGCCTACGGCCGACCTCACAGCCTACTGCTACCTGCTCTTCGTGTTGCTCTACTTCCCCTGCATTGCCACCATAGCCGCCATAAAGGGCGAGACAGGCAAATGGAAATGGGCTGTCTTCACCGCTGTCTACACCACCTGCCTGGCATGGATTGTGTCGGCAGCCGTATTCCAAATCGGCAGCCTGTTCATATAGCTCGCCCATATAAACCCATTGCCACAAACGCATTTGGTGTGAAGACGCCTGTTCTTTAAATGAACTTCTTCTTGCTGAAGAATTTAATTAATGAGAAGTGGGCAATTTATGGATAATTCTATGTCAAGAAATAAAGATGTAAACATTGAATTATCCATAAATAGCCCACATTTTTCATTGAATTTATCTAATTCTAATATTCATATTTTATTTATGTCTGAGCTGCAAAGGAGTCTTGCCGAAATGCTCCTTTACGTACTTGCCAAAAAATGAAGGGTTGGCAAAGCCCAGCTTGTAGGCTATCTGCTTGACAGGCAGGTCGGTTTGACGAATGTAGTAGCGTATCTCCTCAAGCATGTGCTCGCGAAGCCATTCGTTGGCAGTCTTGCCCGAGGCTTTCTTGCACACCACGGATAGGTATTTTGGTGATATGCACAGCTCTGAGGCGAAGTCCTCCACCGTGTGCGCCTTCGACTTGTTGCTGTTCACGAGGTCGAGAAACTGCTGAAAGATGTTGTCACCCGACGTACGCTTTATTTCCTTCTTCTCCGGCATTGTGACTTTCAACTTTCCACATAGTCCGAGCACGCCTGCGCCCAACACTGTCATTATGCACTCAGTCCTATAGATATATTCTTCAGCTGGGGCATCAATGCATATCTGCAACATATCGTAAAGACTGTATAGATACTGGATGTCGCGTGGCTTTAGTGTAATCACGTGCCGCTTGTACACATACATGGTCTCATTCCAGATATTCATTTTCTCATGCAGGAAGCTCTGGATCATGCGGTTGGTGAAGAAGAATGCCTTGAACTCGAAATCGGGTGAAAACATCAGTTCTGTAAAGACAGTGTTGGGCGGGCATATCAGAAGCTGGTTCTCGCCAAACGTAAGCCTCTGCTCGCCTATGTTAAACTCTGCCTTGCCTTTCTTTACAGCAGCTATAAGGTTCATGCGAATGCGTGTGGTGTCAACCTTGGCAAACTCCTTCACATTGTCTATTATGACTATATCATTGTCTGAATAATCTACCTTTATAATGTTCTTGTCCTTGAGATCTTCAAGGCTCATGTGTTCGTTCTCCATGCCATTTATTACTTTTCGACTGCAAAGTTGGGCAAAATATTCCATTTCTCAATATCCTATGGAGGATTTTTTGTGTTCAATTACAGAACAGAAAGAAAAAAGTAATATTTTGAATGAGGAAAGGGACATCAATGTCTCAGGATTTATATCCAATTTTGCACATGTTTTAAGACATAGTATTGTTTAAAGACATAGTAACATAATAACATATTATAATAACAAACATTATAATGGATATATGAAATCGGGAACAATGATTGGGCTGCTGGCAGTACTTGCAGTTTGCAGCTGCGGAAAGAAAAAAGAAGATGTGGTTCAACCTGTTAAGGTAAAGACAGAAATCGTAGGAAAAGGCGAAGTAAACTGTGGACAAAGCTACACGGGCACCATTGAAGAAATGAACGGCGTGGCTCTGAGCTTCACCGTTGGAGGTACTCTTAAACAGTTGCTCGTAGACGAAGGGCAGATGGTGGCAAAAGGGCAGCTCATTGCCGTCACCGACGGGCAAGACGCTCGCAACAGTCTGGAGATGTCGAAGGCGAACGTGCAGAGCGCAAAGGCGGCATACGACCAAGCCCTTGACGCATACAAACGCATGAAGATGATTCACGACAAAGGTTCGCTATCTGACATCAAATGGGTGGAAGCACAAAGCAACCTCGAACGGGCAAAGTCGGCGCTTGAAGGCGCGCAGGCACAGACACGCATAGCAAGCAAGACCGTGGGCGACACAAGGCTCTATGCACCTTTCAGCGGCTACATCGCCAAGAAGAATGTAGAGATTGGGCAGACTGTTGCCCCGGGGCTCGCAATCGTAAACCTCGTGCGCATAGACAATGTAAAGGTGAAAATCAGTGTTCCCGAAACGGAGATTTCAAGCATCCCCAACGGCTCCACCGTCAGGGTTCGTGTTGATGCTCTCGGCAACCGCTTCTTCACAGGGCGCATAACAGAGAAAAACGTCAGCGGCAATGCCCTCAGCCATACATACGACGTGAAAGCCGTCATTGCCAACGCTGACCACAAACTGCTGCCAGGGATGATTGCTGAGGTAGAGACAATACGCAAAGACACCGACGACCCCAGCCCTGCAGGAAGTGGGAGCGCAATACCGGGCGGTGCCGCTGCAAATTTTGTTAGTCAAAATCATCCAAATGGTGATGCAGCCCCCCTCCCTGTAGGGGAGGGGCAAGGGGTGGGGTCGGTCTCTATCTCCCTCCCCGCCGGCATCATCCAGCTTGATGCCGACAACCATACGTTCGTATGGACAGTGGTCAACGGCAAGGCGCAGAAGACATTCGTCACCACTGGCGAAAGCATCGGCGACAAGGTTGCCATCGTCAGCGGATTGCAGCCAGGCGATAAGGTAATAACAGATGGCCAGCAGAAAGTCTCCACAGGCATGGCTGTTTCAGAATAAAAGAATAAGAGAATAAAAGAATAAGAGCTAAATGAATGGTAAACAATTTCATTTAGTGTAATGGCTTTTATTCTGAGCGAAGCGATTATTCTATTATTCTTTTATTCTAAAGATGATAAAGCAATGGAACAAACAAAGAAACGCAGTGCCGTAGAATGGGCGATGCACTACCGCCATATTGTCATCCTTATCACGTCTTGCCTTATAGCTTTCGGCGTGTATGGACTGGCGGAAATGAACAAGAACGAGTTCCCAGACTTCACAATCCGTCAAGGCGTGGTTGTCGCCGTATATCCAGGTGCAACAGCCGAGGACGTTGAGCAGCAGGTGACCAAGCCCCTCGAAGACTACATCTTCACCTACAAAGAGGTTAAAAAGGCTAAGACCAAGTCGTACAGCCGCAACGGCATGAGCATCATACAGGTAGAGCTCAACGACGACCTCAACAACAAAGATGAGTTTTGGTCGAAGTTCAAGCATGGCATCAACGCCTTCAAGGCGCAACTGCCAAGCGGTGTGCTCGCCATTCAGGTGAACGACGACTTCGGCGACACCTCCGCCCTACTTATAACTATGGAGAGCGACGACAAGACCTACCGCGAGATGCACGACTACATGACAGCTCTTAAAGATTCGCTACGCAAGATAGAGAGCGTGGGGCGCATGAGGGTATCTGGCGAACAGAAAGAGCAAATATCCGTCTACCTCGATGCCGACCGCCTGTCTAAATACGGCATCTCAGAGCAAACCATAGCCATGCAGCTTCTTGGCAAAGGCTTCGAGACTTCGGCAGGAACCATAAAGGAAGACGGCCACGACATGCCAATCTATGTCAGCCGCTCGCTCAATGCCGTCAACGACGTGGAGCAGACCATCGTCTACGCATCGCCCGACGGCAACGTTGTCCGCCTGAAAGACGTGGCAAAGGTGAAACGAGAATTCCCCAAGCCTACTTCTTTCGTCACTAACAACGGACATAAGTGCCTTGTGCTGAGTGTAGAGATGAAGCAAGGCAAGAACATCACGGAAATGGGCTCTGACATCGACAAGAAGCTCGACGCCTTCAAGAAGACAATGCCGAAGGACGTCTCCCTCTTTAAGATTACCGACCAGCCGCAGGTTGTCGGAGCGTCAGTGTGGAATTTCCTCCGCGAGCTTCTCATAGCCATCGTGGCAGTGGTCATCGTGGTGCTGCTGCTCATGCCCGTGCGCGTAGCTCTCGTGGCTTCAAGCACGATACCTATTAGTATCTTCATCTCGTTAGGGCTTTTCTATGCCTTCGGCATCGAGCTGAACACCGTGACGCTTGCAGCATTGATAGTGACGCTCGGAATGATAGTCGATAACTCCATCGTTATCATCGACTCCTACGTGGAGCTCATTGGCGAAGGCGTGCCACGCTGGCAGGCATCCATGCAGAGTGCCGAGCACTTCTTCAAGTCAATCCTATCCGCCACCCTTGCCATCTCGGTGACCTTCTTCCCCTTCCTCATCACCATGCACGGCACGATGAAGGACTTCCTCACGCTCTTCCCCTGGGCTATATCCATCATCCTCTTCGTATCACTCTTTGTGGCAGAGCTGGTAGTTCCTTTCTTGCAGTTCTACTTCATAAGGAAGCCGATGGGCTCAGGTCAAGAGAATAAAGATGGCAAGAAGAAAAAATCATTCCTTGAAATACTACAATCTTCCTACAACTGGATTATCGACCGCTGCTTCCGCCATCCATACATAACGATAAGCGCAGGCGTGGTTAGCGTCATCATAGGCGTGTTGATGCTCGGCAAGCTCCCTCAGAGGCTTATGCCGTTCGCCGACCGCAACCAGTTCGCCGTTGAGATTTATCTTCCATCCGGCACTTCCCTCGAAAGGACGACAGCCCTCGCAGACTCGCTTGAGCATATCATAAAGAAAGACGACCGAGTGGTATCAGTGGCTTCCTTCAAGGGCATGGCTTCGCCACGCTTCCAAGCTGGTTATGCGCCGCAGTTCGCAGGCCCTAACTATGCACAGTTCATCGTGAATACGAAGTCAAACGACGCTACCGTTGCAGTTCTTGAAAAGTATCGTCCGATGTACGAAAATGCCTTTTCCGGTGCTTACGTAAGGTTCAGGCAGTTGCGTTATGGTACATCTGCTAATGATGTGGAAGTCAGGCTCTATGGCGATGACTGGGAGCAGCTTCGTAAGACAGCCGACTCCATAACTACTGTACTCCGTCACGACAACGACCTCCGGCTTGTACGCAATGATGTCAACGAGCCGCTGCCGGCAGCACAGATAACCCTTGACCCGATAATGTCTTCACGTCTTGGTATCAACAACCTCGGTGTTGAGGCTACAATGGCAATGCGCTACAACGCTGACGGTCTGCCTGTAGGAGCTGTTTGGGAAGGCGACTACAAGGTAAATGTCTCGCTGAAAGGCACTCGTGCAGACAGCGCAACCGTCACCAATCTCGCCAACGAGGAAATGCCTACCTACGGCGGACTGACATCAGTGCCTCTCCGTCAGGTGGCAAAGGTAAAGCCTATGTGGTACAACGGTCAAATCTCTCATCGCAATGGCATGCGCTGCATAACTGTTATGGCTGATGCCGCACAAGGTGTCAACCCTATGGCTGCAAACTCTAAGGTTATGACTCAGTTGAAAGATGCGAAGATTCCGTCAGGTGTCAGCCTCTCATACGGCGGCGAAGTGGAAGATAGTGCTGAGAACATGCCGACGCTTGTCAATGCACTCATCATTGCCATCGTCATCATCTTCTTCATTCTCCTTGCCCACTTCCGCCGCATCTCTACAGCCACGCTGTTGCTCGTCAGTTTGTCTCTGACCCTATTCGGTGCAGCTATGGGCGTATTCATAACAGGTGTCGACTTCTCATTGACCTGCTTCCTTGGTATCATTTCACTGATGGGCATCCTCGTACGCAATGCTATCATCATGTATGACTACGCCGAGGAACTGCGCGGGCAAGAGGCAACCAACGAACTGATAGCCGAGCATGGATTTACCAAGGAGTCGCTGATCAATGGCAAATACCTCACCATCGACGGTCACCACCTCACCTCCAAGGCTGCCATCTACCTCAGTGCCCGCCGCCGTATGCGCCCCATCTTCCTCACTTCGGCAGCCGCTTCAATGGGTGTAATCCCGATGATTCTCGGTCGTTCAGGACTGTGGATGCCTATGGGAGCCGTGATTTGCTTCGGCACTCTCATTACTATGTTCTTCATCCTCACCATTCTGCCTATCGGCTACTGGCTCATCATGAGCGGCAGCTCACAGCGCAGACAGTCAGAAGATGAATTCGAACAACAATAAAATTCAGAATAAAAGAATAAGAGAATAAGAGAATAAAAGCCAAATGTCTTGCGGTTGTCAATCATCCGTTTATCATTGTAATGGCTTTTATTCTGAGCGAAACGATTATTCTCTTATACTTTTATTCTCAAAACAAGAATAGAATAGAAATGAAAAAGATAATAGCATTGGTAGTGATAGGTTGTGTAAGTTGCAATATTGTTGCAGCTCAAGGCTCATCCACCTACAGCCTCTCCCAGCTCATTGACTCCGCCCGCAACAACAACATTGCCCTGCGCAATGCCGCTCGCAGCATCACTTCCGCTCAGGAGCAACGCAAGGAGGCTTTCACTAAATACTTCCCCACCGTAAGCGGCGCAGCTGCATGGTTTGACGCAAGCAAGTCGCTCATCTCTACCGAGGTGAGTATCCCCGGCGCAGGCTCCCTACCTCTAAACTATATAAAAGATGGGGTTCTCGGCAGCGTTACCGCCGTGCAACCAGTCTTCGTCGGAGGCAAGATAGTAAATAGCAATAAGCTCGCAAAGGTTGGCGAAGAATCAAGCCTGTTGCAGAAGCGCCTCTCGCAGAACGAGGTAGACAAAACTGCCGAGGAATACTTCTGGCAGATGGTGACTCTTCAAGAAAAGCTCAAGACCGTGGCCGCCGTAGAAAAGATGCTAAACGACATCCACAAGGATGTTTATGTCTCTGTCAAGGCTGGCGTAGCCCTACGCAACGACCTCTTGCAGGTGCAACTTCGCCAGAATGAGGTGGAGAGCGCCAAACTGAAACTCAACAACGGCTTGTCTCTCGTCCGCATGCTCATTGCTCAATACTGCGGTCTGCGTGACACCTCTTTCCTTCTCAATTACAACAGTGAGGCTACATCGCCCCTTGCCTTGAAGCAAAATCATGAGCAGGCTTTGCCAAATACAGCTGAATACCAGTTGCTTGGCAAGCAGGTGGAGGCGGCCAAACTTGAGAAAAAGCTCGCCGTAGGTCAGTATGCGCCTTCCGTAGGCATCGGGGCAGGTTACAGCTACAACAATCTTATGGACAAAGGCAAGAACAACGGCACCATCTTCGCTACCGTCAGCGTGCCTCTGTCAGACTGGTGGGGAGGCAGCCACGCCATAAAGCGTAAGAAGATTGCTTACCAACAGGCTATAGACGAGCAACAGGATAAATCACAGCTTCTTGTCATCCGCATGCAAAACGCATGGAATAGCGTGGAGGAAGCCTATAAACAGCTGAATATTGCCGAGCGCAGCATTGAGCAATCTGACGAGAACCTGCGCCTGCACCGTGACTTCTACAAGGCAGGCACTGCAACCATGTCCGACCTGCTTGAGGCGCAAATGCTTTACCAACAGGCGCAAGACCAGCGCACCGACGCTTTCGCCGACTACCAAAACAGCATCTTGGCTTACAAGCAAGCCATAGGACAATGAGCCTTCGTCAGAAAGTGGACGCATAAAGAGAGAATCTTCAATCGACGCACAAGAGGGTCACGTACGCCGTGC
>CAZZNO010000033.1:2205-4542 GCA_964655685.1 uncultured Prevotella sp. | reverse complement strand
ACGGAAGGAACTTTACACGCCATACGTAAGAACTCCTCATGACTTAAATGGCAGGCAATAACAAAGCAAGCCGTGCGTTATTATCAAAAAATAGAATATAAAAGGAAAAAGATTATGACAATAGAAGAAGCCATAAAGGCGCGCCACGCTGTGCGCAGCTACACCGACCGCCCGATAGAGAAAGAGAAGATAGACGAGCTGACGCAGCTAATGAACAACATAAACGCCAAGAGTGGGCTGCACATCCAGCTTGTTCTCAACGACCCGAAAGCATTCGACAGCCGCCTTGCCCACTATGGCAAGTTCTCGGGCATAAGCAACTACTTTGCCATGATAGGCAAGAAAAGCGACAAGCTCGACGAGACCATAGGCTACTGGGGCGAGCACCTCGTGCTGAGGGCGCAAATGCTGGGGCTGAACACCTGCTGGGTGGGGCTCACTTTCAAGAAGAATCCCGATGTGCTGAAATTAGGCGAAGGAGAGAAAGTGCGCTGCGTCATACCCGTGGGCTATGGCACGACACAAGGCGTGGCTCACAAGGTCAAACCTGTGGAGAAAGTGGCAAGTGCCAACGGCGAAATGCCTGAATGGTTCCTAAAAGGCGTGGAAGCAGCGCTGCTCGCCCCCACCGCCGTCAACCAGCAGAAGTTCAAGTTCACGCTCGTGGGTGACAAGTATGTGCAAGCCAAGGCAAGCTTAGGCTTTTTCTCAAAAGTTGACCTTGGCATCGTGAAATATCACTTTGAGATTGGGGCAGGCAAAGCCAACTTCGAGTGGGTGTAAAAGCAGCCCCTACTCTACTTTATTTTCGATGCCGCAATATCAAAATTGCTCTTTGCCCAATCCATCAGCGAAACAATGAAGGGCATCAATGAGAGGCCGCGCGCGGTGAGATTGTACTCCACGCGTGGCGGCACCTCCGGATAAACCTTGCGGTGGACAAGGTCTATCTTTTCAAGATTCTTAAGCGTTGCCGACAGCATCTTCGGCGAACAGTCGAGCATCTCATTTTTTATATCGCTATAGCGTATGGGCTTCGCGCCTCCTTTATCATATAATGTGTAAAGGACAAGCAGCGACCATTTGTCGCCAAACTGACTTATAACCTGACGTATGGGGCAAGCCATATACTCTGGATGCATTTCTTTCTTTGCCATGCCGCAAAGATATAAGACAGTTACCACGTTTCCAAAAGTTATCAAGTTAATCAAAGTTAATGTTCAAATGCGGCTTCGCCGTGTTTATCCAATTGCTACTTTTTTGTAACCACCTCACTTATTTGTGCCCTCTTGCAGGAAGCTCTTTTTCTTGCTAACTTTGCATCGCAAACAAGAAAAAGCAGTAATAACAAATAAAGAAAGGATTAAGACAATGAAAAATGTATTATTGATTGGAGCAACCGGTTTCGTAGGTTCAGCTATTCTGAGCGAGCTCGTGGCTCGTGGACATAAGGTAACAGCCGTAGCCCGCAACCTCGACAAGGTGTTGAAGAACGACAACGTAACCCCCGTAAAGGCTGACGTTGCCAACGTGGATGAAATAGCAAAGCTTGCCGAGGGCAAGGATGCCATAATTTCTGCTTACAACCCGGGCTGGGCTAATCCCGACATAAAGAAGCTCATAGAGACCAACTATCCGAAGATTTTGGAGGCTGCGAAAAAGAGCGGCGTAAAGCGTCTGCTCATCGTGGGCGGCGCAGGCACCCTGTTCGTTAAGCCGGGGCTGCGCGTGGTCGACTCTGGCGCAATACCGGCAGCCATCATGGACGGTGTGCGCCCGCTTGGCGACTTCTACCTCAACACCCTGACAAAGGAGAACGACATCGACTGGATATTCCTTTCTCCTGCCGGCGCATTCGACGAAAAAGGTGAGCGCACGGGCGAGTTCCGCCTCGGCAAAGACAACCTCATAGTTGACCCAAAGACCGGCACAAGCCACATCAGCGTACAAGATTACGCCGTAGCTATGGTTGACGAACTTGAAAAGCCAGCCCACCACAAGGAGCGTTTCACATTGGGATACTAATCCCCTAACTGCTAATCTGCAAAGCCTTGCCCTGCTCATGCAGGCAAGGCTTTTTTCAACCATAAGGCTTCGCCCGATACCGCTTACGACATCATGAGGCCCAAGCCAATAAATACAAGCATACATGAACCGCCTCAGCAATCTCGCATACATTATCAATTGTCTGACAGCTGAAGACGAAAGGCTTTCAGCCATGCCGTTGCCGTCATCGCTGGACGACCGACAAAGGCTGATGCGCGCGCTCCTGAACATTCGCGAGCCTAAGCCTGTGAGCGAAGATTTTCTAAAGGCGCAAGATGCCGAACTACAGCT
>CAZZNO010000033.1:0-2105 GCA_964655685.1 uncultured Prevotella sp. | reverse complement strand
CAAACGAGCTTCTTCCACATTTGCCCTTTACTTATGGCAAGGCGACATCACACGCTTGCAGGTCGACGCTATAGTAAACGCCGCCAACAGTCAAATGCTGGGATGCTTCCAGCCGCTGCACAACTGCATCGACAATGCCATACATTCGGCGGCTGGAGTTGAACTGAGACTTGAATGCAGCAGCATAATGCAGAGGCTCGGAAGGGAAGCCTATGCAGGCGAAGCAATAATCACAAAGGGCTATAACCTGCCGGCAAAATACGTAATCCACACCGTAGGCCCGATAATCGCCGATGGCATGCCCACAAGGGGGCAAGAGGTGCAGCTCGCCAACTGCTACCGCCACAGCCTTGAACTTGCCAACGAAAAGCAGCTAAAAAGCATTGCCTTCTGCTGCATCTCCACAGGAGTGTTCATGTTTCCGCAAAGGCGCGCGGCAGAGATTGCTTTAGCAAGCGTGGAAGCTTGGCTTGATGCCCACAGCGAAAGCAGCGTAAAGACTGTCGTATTCAATGTTTTCAAAGATTCTGACTATGCCATTTATAAATCTCTTTGCTAACAGCTACAACAATGCCAACCAAAAACCGTTGGCGGAAAGGCTGAAGAAGGCAAGGCAAGCCATTGACCATGCCGACTATATAATAATAGGTGCAGGCTCAGGACTGTCAACGGCAGCCGGACTTAGCTATGACGGCGAGGATTTCCGGCGCGAGTTCAAGCCTTGGATTGAGAAATATGGCATCACCGATTTGTATTCTTCATCGTTCTATCCATTCAAAACCGAGGAAGAACGATGGGCGTATTGGGCAAAGCATATATGGTTTACACGATACCGCATCAGCGGCACACCTCTTTACAAAGAACTTCTGAAAATAGTCGATGGGAGAGATTATTTTGTAATAACCACCAACACCGACGCGCAGTTTATGAAGTCTGGCTTCGACCCTAAGCGGCTATTCTACACGCAAGGAGACTATGCTTACCTGCAAGACGCAGAGGGTGAAGACAAGCATCTATATTATAATGAGGAGAAGGTGATGCAAATGATTGCTCACACACACGATTGCCGCATCCCGACAAGCATGGTGCCCCACGACCCTGTCAACGGTCATGCTATGGCTGTGAACCTGCGCTGCGACGACACCTTCGTGGAAGACGACAACTGGCAAACCATGCGCTCTCGCTATGAGGCATTCATAAGCAAGGCGTATGGCAAGAAGCTCGTCCTCATGGAGCTTGGCATAGGCTTCAATACGCCAGTCATCATCCGCTTCCCGTTCGAGCGCATTGCCGCCGAGTTTCCACAAACTACGCTCATTCGCTTCAACAAAGACTACCCACAGCTGATGGCGGCACAGCCTGAGCAATACATCTACTTTCAGGAGAAGCTCGACGAAAGCTTGCTAAAAAACCTGCAATAAGCCTCGCGTCAATTGTGGTATGCCCCTCTCAAATTGTAGATGCCTCACGTCAATTGTGGATGCTCAACCGCCGCCACAACCAACCGGGTAGCAACCGCCAGAAGAAGGTGAGCACGCGGTATCTCCAGTCAATCACCCTCACATGCCTGCCTTTATATATAGATGAGACTATCTCCTTTGCCACCTTCTTCGGATTCATCAGCAGCGGATAACTTGTGCCGTCGCTGAGCAGAGCCGTGCGCACAAAGCCAGGCCTTATGTCAGTGAAGCGAATGTCTAAATGACGCATGTTTGCCTGCTGTTCCAACGCCTGAATATAAACATTCTGAAAGGCTTTGGTGGCACTGTAGGCTGGAGCCACGCCGAGACCTTTGGTTCCGGCAATAGATGATATGACGGCAATATGGCCTTTACCTTTTGACGCGAAAAACCTGTAAGCCACGCCCACAAGCCTTGTAAAGCCCAAGCCGTTAGTCTCCACAGTCGTCATCTCCTTGCCCTCGTCAAGCTTATGGTTTTGCCACCCTACACCGGCGGCATGGAAATAAAGGTCGATACCGCCCATATCGTCTATAAGCTCCTGCAAAAGCTCGGCGGCATCGCTTGACATGACATCAATCTTCTTCACGAACACTCTGCCGGGATTCTCCCTTGCCAAAGCCTCCAGAGGCTCAGTGCGCCTTG
>CAZZNO010000032.1:0-24349 GCA_964655685.1 uncultured Prevotella sp. | reverse complement strand
GTGGGGCCAAGGATTGTTATCATTCTATGTGCCATAGCCTAAAGCATTTCATGGTTTTCTCTATTCTGTCATTGGAAAAAGAGGGTGTATCAAAATGAGCCTATAGAGCCTGGAAGGCTCTACGCTTGCTTAACCGTCTCATCCTGCGAAGCAGGTGAGGCGGGGTGTTGCACAGGGTGTGCACCCGACCCGCGTAGGGTCGCCGCTGGAAATCAGGCATTTACCAGCGGCAGCCCTTCCAGGGCTGTGCCTCTGCACTCATTGCCTACCCCCACTCACCTCTCGCTTCGCTTCGAGGATGAGTGGGGGTTAAAAGTGCGGCGAGCCCGCTGGGCTCATTTTGATACAGTCCCTTAATCAAGCGTAGAGCCTTCCAGGCTCTATAAGCTTTTGATACAACAACTTCTGGGACTTTGAGTGCACGGCAAAGGCTTCTTCCAGGCTCTATAAGCTTTTGATACACCCTCTTACGAGTGCTGCGAGCCTTTCAGGCTCTGTTTGCATGACACTGACATCGCATGAGCCTTTCAGGCTCATAATGCTTTTGATATTCCCTCTATGTATGAAGGAGGCGTTGGTTCCCCATATACTTCTCGTGCTTATTCCCCCAGGAGTTTCTATATTCCACAACATCCGTGCCTATTCCCACAGGTGTTGCCAGAAGTCAGGCTTAGCCTCCAGTGGCCCGCCGCTGCCGTCCCACTTGGTGTCGTCTGATGTCTTTGGCGCATCCGTCTCAGAAGAAGTGTTGGACTCGGGATCTTTCACGATGTTGGTTCCTTTCTTTGCTGAAAATGCCAACAGCATGGGAGCCTTGCCCACAGGCTTCATGGTGGTCTGTGGGCGTATATATATTTTTTTCATTTTTTTCTCTCTCCTTGCGGTTGTTTGTGCCGCCGTGATTTCTGTTTACTTGACGATGTATTTCTTGCCTTTCATGATGTAAACTCCGGCAGGCAGGTTGTCAAGCGAGTTTTTGTCGCATACCTTCTTGCCGTCTACGGTATAGACTCCGTCAACAAACGATGTTGCCTCAGTGTTCACCTCGTCTATGAGCTCCTTGATGCCTGTCACCTCGCCGCCGCTCACTTCGCCGCCCGTTACCCAGAACGATGCAGCCTTGGCATTGGTGGCAGAGGTGTGGGTAATGTTAAGCACGTCCCTGCCTTTCGAGTCGCTTGAGTGAGGATACAGATAGGTGTTGTAACCCGTCAGTTGGGGCAGGGTGGTGACGTTCTCGTTTGCCGGCACCACGCGCGAGAGGTTGTTCTGCGACTTGTCGTTGGTGCCGAGGCGCATGTAATAGCTGTAGAACGGAATGTCGCCGCAATCGTAGAGCCCGGCAACGCGGTAGGTGAAGATGTCGCTGCCGTTGTTGTAGGCATCTTCGTTGTAGCAAATCAGATCCATCGGCTTCACGTTTTCGAACGTTACTGCACGGAACTGCAAGCCGTTCACAGTCTTATTGCCGTCGTTATAAGTGAAGACCACGTTGTCGCCGGTGCCTGTGGTGTCGGATATTGCCTCGCCGTCAGGATAGATATAGTAGGGCCTGCCAGCCTCAATGTTTTGTATGACGTGGCGGGTGAAGTGGAGTGTGCGGTAGTCCTTAGACTTCGGGCCGGAGGCGAAACGCACGCTGTCGAGAGTGATGACGCTCGTGTGGTCGCCGAAGACACGTTTCACCTGGTTTTCGCTCACGCTGAACGGCAGGCAGATGCCGCTCCAGTGGCGCTTCATGAACTTGCGCTTGAGATTAACGTCTACAAACTGGTGGATGCTGTCACGGGTAGTGAAAATCTTAGCCAACTGGTTCTTGTAGCTGTTGGTATTAGCCGCCGTGAGGCTGGCATCGAGTGTGACGGTTGTGCCGCCAATGACTCCTGTGACCGTAGACGCCGTGCCGCTGTTTGCGCCTATCTCGTTTGATTCATCATTCTTTGTGGTGTTGCTGGCAGCAAAGACCTCAGTCTCTGTCGGCTTAGGCAGTTTGTCGTAGACTTCTTTCTTGAAGCCCGCCTTGTTGCCGAGTCTTGGATTATCGATACTGTCAACGGCATTAATCCATTTTACAGAGTGCTGCGTGTAGCCGGCAGGCAAGAAGCCGAAACCGCAGAAGCCGAGCTTTGAATCGGGCATGAAGACATAGTAGGTCTTGCCAGCCCTGACATTGAATGTGTAGCGCACGTAGCCTTTTGTGGGCAGCACGAAGCCGCCGTCGGAAAGGCGCAGCACCTCGTCGGGGCCGCCGAGCTTCTCGTGTCCGCTCCACGCGATGGTGCGGGCACCAGATGCAGTGTACTTATTATAGTTGTTCTTCCACCAGTTGGTGACGAGGCTCACATCGGCGTCAAGATTCTCTCTGCCTTTCTTCGTGAGTCCTTCTGCGGTGTGGTCGTAGCTGTTCAGCCATGAATATTTGCCGTCGGCGCTTTGGTCAATCTGGAATGTCTTGTAGCCGTCGGCGCTGCTCTCTTTGTGCAAAGAGCCGTCAGCCCATCCAGCGCGCAGCGTGCCGCCGCAATAGTAGTTGCGGTTAGGGATGGTGTAGCCTTTGAAGCGTGTGGCAACGGTTTTGCGGTCAGACGGCAGGTATTCGTCGAACGTAGCAGCCCAGCCCTCGTTGCCGTCGGGAATCTCCACGTTGTTACCGGTCTCGTCGATGATATATAGGGCACGGCGGCGCAGATATTGCGCGTCGCTCTTGTCCCATTCTCCTGTATCGTCGCCTTTGGCAACGTCGGTCATGCCGTCTTGAAGAATGTATAGGAAAAGTTTTCCGCTCTCCTCGGGTTCAAACTTGAGGTATGAGCCTCTTACGGGAGCCATGAAGCCGTTGCGCTGTCCGTCGAGAGTCTCAAGCGTGCCGTTCTTGGCATTTTCATGGTTCCAAGGCTTGGCTTCGCGGAAGCGTTTCCAGTCCTTGATGTCCTCGTCAACAGGAATCTCCTGACCAATGGTGCTGTAGTTGAAGTTGTCGATGGTCATGTCGTCACGCCCCACAGGGTCCATCATCGCGGTCTTCCAGTCGTCGTTGAGCTCCATGCCGTTGATTGATTTGCGGTACGGATACTTGTCGTCGTTTACGTGCGTCCATCCGCCGAATGTCATCCAGATGCGTGTGGGAATGTTGTTGGTGCTAATGCGGTTGCCCATGTCGAAGTTGGCACCGTCCTCGACGATGTAAGTAGGCATAGCCCCGATGTAGAGGTTGTAGTGTGGGCGCTTTTCCACTTGTTTGCCGTCGTCCCTCTTTTTCCCGAGCACACTGGCAACAATGGTCACGCGGTTGTCCATCTCTGCACCGTTGGCGGTGGTTAGGCTGTTGTCGGCGGTAAGCTCAATGGCGTTGACCTGTCCTGTCGTTGTGTTCACGTGTGCATGATAGCCTGAAGTGTAGCCGTTGCTTACGGCGGTGCTGAACTTTTCTACTGACGTAGAGCTCTTTGAGGCTACATCGCGTAGATAATATGATATTGTAGGCACTTCCCTTTCGGCAAGCTCCGGCAGGGTGCCGGTGTATCCGTTTTGGAATGTCGTGGCGTCGTGCCAGCCTTCGTGGTCGGTATTAAGGGAGATGAATTGCGGGTCGAAGTTCAGTCCGTTGATATATCCCGACATGCGGTCTGACCACAGTGCATAGGTGTGTCCGGCAATCAGCGGTAACGAATAGGTTTTCTGTGCCGTCACTTCCTTGTCGTCGGTCAGCTCCTGCTCCTCGTGCGTGTTGATGTCGCGCAGAATCCACAGGTCTCCCGGGTGGAACAGCGCGTCGATGGATAGGAAGCCGTTGGTGAGCGCCATGACGCGGATGAAACCCGTAGTAGGGATGTCGGTGCCATCGGGCACAACGGTGTTGTTGAGCAACAACGACTTGTTGCTTACGTTATATACAATGCCTTTGTTTGTTTCCAAAGGCGTGCCTATCTGTATGTCGATACCGGGAATCTCATCTTGAACGATGGTGCCCGGGTAGAAGTCGCCGTCTTTGATGAAATGAAACTTGCCCATGTCCGACGTGGCTGAATTGTCGCTCAGCCCCGTAGAACCTGAATAAAGGTCGGGGTCATACATGATCTCGTATTCGGCAAGATTGGCAGATGTAGCATCCTTTACGATAATGGTATATGTGCCTTGTTCGGGAATGCCATAACGTTGCTGTTTGCCTTCGGCGTTGAGCGTGGCGTTTACGTTAATCTTAAAGCCGTCGTCGGAAGTTGCCCAAGGGTTGATGGCATACTTGGCAATGCCGTTGTTGCCGTCGCCGAGGTTGTAGCCGTCGCTCTGGTTTGCCTTCGTTGGAGCAATGTCGAAGTATTTTGTGACATCGTTGCCAGCGTCGTCCACAATGCGCACCTTAGGCGCTGCCGACACTTTGCCCTTTGCCGTGACAATGGTTTCGGGATTGATGACAAAATGGGTCGGGACAGACTCCTTGATGTTCAAGGAGATGGTCTGGTGGAGCCCAATGTCCCAGTACTCCGTGTTCCAAGGCACTATGGTGTATGTCATCGGGAAACTGCCGGTGCCGTGGAACTTGATTCTAAGGTCGTCGTTGTTCCAGTCTTGCTTGGTGAAGTAGCGCTTGCCGGTCTTTATCTCACCCTTGGGTGTGCCGTCGGCGTTCTTGATTACATTGCCGTCCTTGTCGATGTCGTAGACATACTGGTGACCCTCGTTCTTCCAATAAAACAGAGATTTTTCATCGGTGTTGGAAGCTCCGGCAGGATGTCCATAGCCGTCGTCACATATTTCAACCTTCACTATAGGGTTGCCGTTGGCATCCTTCGGGTTTTCGCCGTCTGCCGCCGTCCATGCCAGTTCGTCGGGAATGAATATATAATATGTGAAATGGTTCTTGCCTTTGTAGATGAGCGAGTCGGTGGGGTTGGTGTCGATGGTGGTGTCCACCATTACGCCCTTAGGCTTAAAGCGGTTGCCAGGGTTTATTTCAAAGTCGGTAGGAATGACCGATTGCGGATTATGGTCGAAGATGAGTGACGGGGCGCGCTTCAGGCAGTGGTAGATATACTGGTTTGGCTGAAGCTCATAGACGTTGCTGCCAGCGCCAGCCTTTTCGTGTCCGTAGAGCATACCGTGGACAATGGTAGTTTTTTCCTTCTTTGCCTCCTTTGCAGCCGACTCATATTGCGGAATCTGGTAGATATTGGAGTAAGTGAGGTATTTTTGGTCGCCCCAGGGGTTGTTAAACGGTGTGGCGTTGACAGTTATGAGATAGTCGTCAGGTGCCTTCTCATTCATGTATGTAGTCAGAAACACGTTGCCGAGGTCGTGGTTGCCATTGGCGCGAAGTGAGAAATCCCAGTTTTCTATTACCACTACTTTGTCGTTGGCTTTCTTGCTATATTCCCAACCGGGATATTGGTCCAACGGGTCGTTGCTGTATTTGTGGATGACATCCATTGGCTTGCCATTGCCGCCAATGAAATTGCCATTGTCATCGTACATGCCAAACTGAAGGTCGAAAAATAACGTAACATCGTTGCCGTATTCGTCGACGATTGTTGGCACAAGCGAACTGTATCTTTCTATTTTTTCAGTAACGCCGTCTTTGGTCAGATTACTTGATGTGCGGTAGTGGGTTAGTTCCCTGCCATGAGCCCATCTTATGTAGGTCTTTATCTTCTTGTCATCGGCAATCTTTCTCAAAGCCACCTTCACGCTGAATGTCTTTGCCTCTGGCGCCACCACCCCGGCTGCTGCCGCTGTAGGCGTGGCGGTTATGGTCAGCGTGCCGTTGTTGTCCTCTGTGGCACCGTCTATGGCAGTCATGGTCTTGCCGTCGGTGGAGAACTTGTCGCCATCTGCAAACCTGTAAGTGATATTATAATATTTGTTGTCTTGTATTGACCGTCCGTCAATATCGTGCGTCAGCCCGACTATAGGCAACGGCATAGGCATAAACTTGCTTTCCTTGCCGCCGTCGTGCCAGCCTGCGTACTTCCAGTCTTCAAACGAATAAAGCGTTATCTGTGCGTCATTCGAACCATTGGCAAGAACCTTGTCTCCCATCCTGACGGTCATCGTCGGGTTGGCAGTGTTTACAGTTACAGGGAAAGTCACGGATGTGGAATTGTAGAGGCTGGCATACTCGTCGGTAGGCTCTGCGCTGACTTTCACGGAGAAAGAGCCTGCCTTGTTGCCTATTTCCACAATGCCGTAGCGGTACTGCACCGAGGAGCCGGTGTTGGGATCTTCAATGATGTCTTTGCCATCACCCCCTGTAATGGTCGTTATCTCTTTGCCGTCAGAGGTTACGATGGTGTAGCGGTAGACAAAGCGCGAGCGGATGGAGGTCGGGTGGTTGCTGCCGTCGGTGACGGTCAGCTTGACGCTGCCTATTGACCCACCTACCGTGGTGCTGCTCTGCTCGTAGCTGAGGGCGAGCCGAGGCGTTGTCTTTGTTTGGGCGAAAGTTCCTTGAACTATTACAAGTAGCAATAGTATCAGGACGTTACGCGATTTTAATGCTTTTATTATATTTTTCATAACTTCATTATTAGGCTCTCTGCATTTGCTTGCGGAGAGAAATCAGTCTGTAATAAATGCAACAAAATATTGCCGTATTTTCTGTCTACTGTTAATTCTTTTGCAAAGGTAACAACATTAGTAACTATGTCGAATAGGGTAGACTGCATATTTAGTCTTTGTTGGCTTGCATTAACAGGCGTTAGCTTTGAGTGTTCGAATGCATAGCAAAATTGTTTGATACTACCAAATATGAAAGCTTATTTAACATTCGGGGGGGGTAATGGAGGGCGGGTGATACAAGGTGCTGAATATCATAATATTAAGGCAATAAAAGTACGTTTTTTACATAGATAAAAAATAATAATTTAACATGATATTTGCTTACAAAATCGCCATTGAAGAAAAGGAAAGAAAATAAAGCCAATCAGAACATTATGTGTAGAAATTAGAAACTTATAATGCATTGAAAGGATACATCAGAAAAGAGGTTTTCGCCATTTAATGATTTTACATATTTGGCAAGCTTAGGTTTTTCATTTGACATTAGCAAGTCTTTTGGCATTATTTTTGTACCTTTGCACTCAAATTTAAGGTATTAGAATGATTTCAGTAGAGAACTTGACAGTAGAGTTCGGCGTTCAGCCGCTGTTTCGCGACGTGAGCTTCGTGGTGAACGACCACGACCGCATAGCCCTTGTGGGCAAGAATGGCGCGGGCAAGTCGACGATGCTGAAGATACTGTGCGGCGAGCAGAAACCTACGTCGGGCAAGGTGAGCGTGCCCAACGGGTGCACCATTGGCTACCTGCCGCAGGTGATGAAGCTCTCCGACGACACCACCGTGCTTGAAGAAACGCGAAAGGCGTTTACTGACCATACACGTATGGCTGAGAAGCTGAGGAAGATGGAGCAGGAGATGGCTGAGCGCACGGATTATGAGAGCGACAGCTATATGCAGCTCGTGGAGCGGTTCACGCAGGAGCACGAGCGATACCAGATGATGGGAGGAGAAAACTATGAGGCAGACATAGAGCGCACGCTCATGGGGCTCGGTTTCGAGCGCACTGACTTCGATCGTCCCACACGAGAGTTCTCGGGTGGATGGCGTATGCGTATAGAGCTTGCAAAGATATTGCTCCGCAAGCCCGACGTGCTGCTTCTCGACGAGCCAACCAACCATCTCGATATAGAGTCAATACAATGGCTTGAGCAGTTCATACAGCAGAGTGCGGCGGCATTGGTGCTTGTGAGCCACGACCGTGCGTTCATAAACAATGTCACTAACCGCACGTTGGAGATTACCTGTGGGCACGTGGAGGACTACAAGGTAAAGTATAACGAGTATGTGGTGCTGCGCAAGGAGCGGCGCGAACAGCAGTTGCGTGCGTGGCAGAACCAGCAGAAGGAGATTGCCGATGCCAAGGCGTTCATAGAGCGCTTCCGCTATCAGGCAACCAAGGCGGTGCAAGTGCAGCAAAAGATACGCCAGCTTGAGAAGATTGTTCCTATCGAAGTTGACGATGTAGACAATAAGGTCATGCACCTGAAGTTTCCGCCTTGCCTGCGCTCGGGCGACTATCCGGTGATATGCGACGATGTGGAGAAGGCATACGGCGACCACGTCATCTTTTCCAATGTGAACCTGACGATAAAGCGTGGCGAGAAAGTGGCGTTCGTAGGAAAGAACGGCGAGGGAAAGTCAACGCTCGTGAAGTGCATCATGGGCGAGATTCCTTTTACGGGCAAGCTGAAGATTGGCCACAATGTGCAGATAGGCTATTTCGCGCAGAATCAGGCACAGTTGCTTGACGAGTCGAAGACCATTTACGACACCATAGACGAGGTGGCGACGGGTGAGATGCGTTTGAAGATAAACGACTTGCTTGGCGCTTTCATGTTCGGCGGCGAGACATCTGAAAAGAAAGTAGGGGTGCTTTCGGGCGGCGAGCGTTCGCGCCTTGCCATGATAAGACTGCTGCTCTCGCCGGTGAACCTGCTCATCCTCGACGAGCCTACCAACCACCTCGACATGCCCTCGAAGGATGTGCTGAAGGAGGCTATACGGGCGTTTGACGGCACGGCAATCATTGTGAGCCACGACCGCGATTTCCTTGACGGTCTCGTGTCGAAGGTCTACGAGTTTGGTGGCGGCAAAGTGAAGGAACATCTTGGTGGCGTTTACGACTGGCTGAGGAGCCTGGAGAAGGACGAAGCTACCCAAGCCCCAACCCCAAACCCATCTTCTGCAGTGAGGGGAGAGGAAAAACCAGACGGCAATAATAATAGCAACAATAATGGCAATAATAATTCATACGCCGCTCACAAGGAGCAGCAGAAGAAGCTCAACCGTGCAAAAAAAGCGGTGGCGGAGAGCGAAAAGAAGATTGCCGACATGGAGGCTCGCCTGAAAGAACTTGACGGCTTGCTTATGGATCCAAAGAATGCTGCCAACATGGAAATGGTAACGGAATACACTTCTACCAAGGCAGCCCTTGACAAGGAAAACGACCTATGGATGGAACTCTCGGAGAAGCTCGAAACCCTTCAAAACGGATAAGGTTCTCCCGTCTATTATATAGTCTATAAAAGTATAAACACATGAAAGCAATTAAAATGTTACCTATGATTATGCTCGCCGTAGCATCTTCTATTGGTGCAGAGGCTAAGAGCAACATTAGTAAGTCGGGGCTTGACCTGTCAAACCTCGACCGCTCAGTGCGTCCGCAGGACGATTTCTATCAGTTTGCTACAGGCGGCTGGCAAAAGCTTCATCCGCTGCCTGCCGCCTACAGCCGCTTCGGCTCTTTTGACATGCTGCAAGAGAATGTGAACAAGCAGGTGAACACCATCCTCACATCGCTCTCCAAGAAAAAATATCAGGAAGGCACCACGGAGCGCAAGCTCAGTGATTTCTATAGTCTTGCCCTTGATTCGGCACGCCGCAACCGTGAGGGACTGGCTCCTGTTAAGCCATATATCTCTGATATAGAGGCTGCAAGAACGCTTGACGACATCAAGGCTTTGCAGTTGAAATACTCCAAGCTCGGCTTCGGACAACCTTTCGGCGCATACTTCGCCGCCGACGAAAAGAACGTGACACGTAACATACTGTCGCTTTCGCAGGGTGGACTGACACTTGGTCAGAAGGATTGGTATGTGAACAACGATGAGGCTACACGCAACATCCGTGAAGCTTATAAGAAGCACATACAGCGAATGTTCCAGCTCTACGGCTTCAGTGCTGCCGATGCAGCGCGCAAGGAGGCTGCCGTCTTCCGCTTCGAAACGGAGCTTGCGCTTGTCTCAAAGAGCAACACAGAGCTGCGTGACCCACAGGCAAACTATAACAAAATGACTCTGAAGGAGTTTGAAGCCGACTATCCTAATATACCATTGCGCAAGCTTGCCCTTGCCGACGGCATCAGCGAGGCAGACATTCAGGATATGGTCGTAGGCCAGCCGGCATTCTTCACAGGTCTTGACAAAATATCGGCATTGCTCACTGCCGACGAATGGAAGGCAATAATGGAGTGGGATGTCATTCAAGGGTCGGCTTCGTGCCTGACCGACGAGATACGCGAGGCTAACTTCGACTTCTTCGGTCGCACAATGAGCGGTCGCAAAGAAGACTATCCGCTTTGGAAGCGTGCCACGTCACAGGTGCAAAGCGCAATGGGTGAAGCTCTGGGCAAGATGTATTGTGAGCGCTACTTCCCTGAGTCGTCAAAGAAAATGATGGAGCAGCTTGTGAAGAATCTCCAGACGAGCCTTGCAGAGCGTATAAAGGCGCAGACATGGATGAGCGACTCTACAAAGGAGAACGCCCTCGTGAAGCTGTCGAAGTTTTATGTTAAGGTGGGTTATCCTAACAAGTGGACAGACTATTCGAAGCTCGTCATTGACCCACAAAAGAGTTTCTTCGAGAACGTGCTTGCCACTCGTGTCTTTGCCTTGGACAAGATGATTGCCGACAAGGCTGGAAAACCTGTGGACAAGGACGAATGGTACATGACCCCGCAGACGGTCAATGCCTATTACAATCCGACGACAAACGAGATTTGCTTCCCTGCCGGAATACTGCAACGCCCGTTCTTCGACCCGAAGGCTGATGAAGCTTTCAACTATGGAGCCATTGGTGTGGTGATAGGCCATGAGATGACTCACGGATTTGATGACCAGGGCAGGCAGTATGATGCCGACGGCAATCTGCACGACTGGTGGACAGCCTCTGACGCGAAAGGCTTCAACGAGCGTGCCGACATGTATGCTGAATTCTTTGACAACATCGAAGTGCTGCCGGGCTTGCACAGCAATGGCCGTTTCACCCTTGGTGAGAATCTCGCTGACCACGGAGGCCTGATGGTGGCGTTCAATGCTTTCAAGGATGCTACGAAGGATCATCCGCTGAAAACCATCGACGGTTTCACGCCTGAGCAGCGTTTCTTCATAGCTTATGCCGGTGTTTGGGGACAGAATATCACTGAGCAGGAGATTCGCAACCGAGTGAAGCGTGACCCGCATGCCCTTGGCGAATGGCGTGTAAACGGCGCGCTGCCGCACATCCAGGCTTTCTACGATGCATTCGGCATCAAGCCCGGCGACAAGATGTACTTGCCGGAGAAAGAGCGTTTGCAGCTCTGGTAAAGACATGGTAAGACAAGACATGGTAAGACAAGACATAGTAACATAATAACATAATTTACAGCAAAATAATATGTTTACTTTGTTACTATGTCTTATAAAGCAATAAAATTTACAGTAAAATAATATGTTTACTTTGTTACTATGTCTTATAAAGCAATATGATTTACTGCAAGATAAATATGTTTACTTTGTTACTATGTCTTATAAAAATCAGTATTATTTGTCTTTTATGTCTCTCAACATTCGCCTCTACGATACTTTGTCATAATTAATTCTTTTGTCATGCCATTAAGATTGCCCGACAGGTTACCTGCCATTGAAATACTAAAGCGCGAGAACATCTTCGTCATGGATGAGACACGCGCTCATTCGCAGCAGGTGCGCCCGCTGCGGATTGTTATCCTAAACCTCATGCCGTTGAAGGTAACCACGGAGACTGACCTCATAAGGCTGTTGTCTAATACGCCTTTGCAGGTTGAGGTGTATTTCATGCGCCTGAAAAGCCATACGTCGAAAAACACTCCTGTGGAGCACATGATGATGTTCTACAAGGACTCTGAGGAGCTGATGCAGCAGAAATTCGACGGAATGATTGTCACGGGAGCACCAGTGGAAACCATACCTTATGAGAACGTGGACTACTGGAACGAGTTCAACCATATCATAGATTGGGCTCGCCACAACGTGCAGTCAACGCTGTATCTCTGTTGGGGCGCTATGGCTGCGCTTTACCACTTCTACGGCATTCCCAAGTATCAGTTGCCTATGAAGAAGTTCGGCATCTTCAAAACATATCCCATAGACGAGCGGATGCCTATCTTCCGCGGTTTCGACGACATGTTTTACATGCCGCACAGCCGCCATACCGAGGTGCGCAAGGCTGACATTGACAAAGTGCCGGAGTTGAGCATCATTGCCACGTCGCCGGAGGCGGGGGTAAGCATTGTTATGTCAAGACAGGGGCGGGAGTTCTACATTCTCGGTCATTTGGAATATGCACCCGACACGCTCGATAAGGAATACAAGCGCGACCTTGGCAAGCGTGACGACGTGGCAATGCCGCAGCATTACTACCGCGACGACGACCCCGACCGTGGCTACAAGGTTCGTTGGCGTTCGGCGGCAAACCTTTTCTATAGCAACTGGATTGACTATTATGTCTATCAAGAGACTCCGTATGACATCAAGGACATCAAATAAGGAAATGTCACGACAGCTTGAGCTTCTCGCCCCGGCACGTGACCTTGAATGCGGCATGGCGGCAATCTCTCATGGTGCTGATGCTGTCTATATAGGTGCCGACCGTTTCGGCGCGCGTGCGGCAGCTGGAAATACAGTTGATGACATAAAGAAACTGTGTGACTACGCCCACCGCTTTGGTGCGAAGGTTTACGTAACCGTGAACACCATAATTTATGAGAACGAGCTTGAGGATACGCAAAAGCTTATCATAGATTTGGCGCGCATTGGCGTGGATGCCCTGTTGGTGCAGGACATGGCGACGCTGGAGATGCGCCGCGTGGCATTGCGGCAGGTGGGGCGTGCGCCAGTGCTTCATGCGTCGACGCAGATGGACAACCGCTCTGCGGACAAAGTGAAGTGGCTGTGCTCGCTTGGCTTTACGCGGGCGGTGCTGGCACGAGAGCTTTCGGTGGAGGAAATACGTGCCATACACAAGGCTGTGCCCGACGTAGAGCTTGAAGTGTTCGTTCATGGTGCTTTGTGCGTGAGCTATAGCGGTCAGTGTTATGCCTCTCAATACCTGCTTGGACGTTCGGCAAACCGTGGCGAGTGTGCGCAGGTGTGCCGCATGAAGTTCGACTTGCTTGATGCTGATGGAAACGTCGAGGAGCACGACCGATACCTTCTGTCTATGAAGGACCTTTGCCAGATAGACCATCTTGAAGAACTTGCAGATGCAGGGGCGTCTTCGTTTAAGATTGAAGGCAGGCTGAAAGGTGTTGAATATGTCAAGAATGTGGTTTCGGCTTACAACAAAAGGCTCAATGACATCATAAAGCGCAGGCAAAACGATTATTGCCGCGCTTCATGGGGAAAGATAGAATATGGTTTCACGCCTAATCTGAACAAAACGTTTAATAGAGGCTATACTAATTATTTCCTCGACGGACGCAAAAGTAAACTCTGCACCATGTTTACGCCTAAGGCTTTGGGCGAGTTTGTAGGTACTATAAAGTCTGTGGATAATCGTTATTTTGAAGTTAGGCTAAATTCTAATATTTCCAATGGCGACGGACTATGCTTTATAGATGAAAACCATGAGCTTGTTGGCTTTCGCGTGAACAGGGCAGAAGGCAGAAGTCTTTTCCCCTTCCGTATGCCACAGGGCCTTAAGCCGGGCATGTCTGTCTACAGAAATAATGACGTAGCATTTGAGAAAACGCTGAGGAGTGACACCACGAGGAGGGTAATACCTGTAAGTATGTCGTATGGTGCGGTCGATGGAGGTTTCTCGCTTACCATAAGTTTTAATAATAATGGTAAGTCAGTTAGCGCTACGGCAACTATTGACTTTGAACATCAGAAGGCTAAGACTCCGCAAGAAGCAAACATTATACGTCAATTGTCAAAGCTTGGCAATACCGTTTATGAGGCAGAAAGCGTGTCGGTCGGCAATGAAGCAAAGGACTTGTTTGTGCCTTCCAGCATCCTTGCCGAATTACGTCGTAAGGCTGTTGAAACTTTAGATGATGCTTGTAAAAACCAAACGACTGAAGTTCGAGCTGCTAAAGACGAGTCTTCCAATGCAACAGAATATTGGACTTCGGAATATAAAAAGTATCCTTACCTGTTCAATGTCTCCAACCATGTAGCGAAAGCTTTTTATAAAGAACATGGATTGGATATTGAACAACCGGCTTTCGAAGTTAGCCAACCGGAAGAAAGCGTGGTCATGCAGTGCTGCTATTGCCTGCGTTATGAGCTTGGCTATTGTGTCAGGCGTGGCGGCAAGAAACCTACATGGCGCGAGCCTCTGACGCTCAGACTTGGTGATGGCACCAGATTCCGCTTGGAGTTTCGTTGCGACGAATGCCAGATGAACATTCACCCAATGTAATGCCAATGCGCTACGCATGGCCCCAGGAGCGTTATGAGCAGGAAGACGTGTGGGCAAGCCTTATTGGAATATTATCGTTGCTTGGAAAAAATATGATAAAAACGTTGTGTTTCGAGATTGTTTTACTAACTTTGCAGTAAACTAAAGCGTAAGGATATGGAAAACAACTATGTTCGATGGTTAGAGCGATTTGAAACTTACAAAAAGGCTTTGGCAAGACTAACAGAGACCATGCTTCTTTTTGAGCATAGAACATTTTCTCCATTAGAAAAGGATGGAATGATTCAACGTTTCGAATATACTCAGGAATTGGCATGGAAGTTGTTGAAAAACTATATCGAATACCAAGGTGAATATCAAAAATTGACAGGCTCAAGAGATGTTGTGAGGCAGGCTTTTGCAATAGGGCTAATCAAAGACTCTGATACTTGGTTCGACATGCTTAATAGCAGAAATGTAACGTCACATGTGTATGATGAGAAAGTCGAGGAAGAGGTTCTTGACAAAATTATAAACTTGTATTACCCAATACTTAACGATTTGAAGGAAACGATGGAGAAAATATCAGAACAATGAAGTTTGGAATTAAAGATAAATATTTAGATGAATTGTACGACATATTCAGTCAATTGCCAGGCATAAATCGTGTCGTGCTCTATGGCTCTCGAGCTCGTGGAGACTTTAGAAGTGGTTCTGACCTTGATATTTGTCTTTTTGGTGATTCTATCTCCAATACTGATGTTTCATTACTTCTTTCAAAGCTTTATTATTCCAACATCCCATATTTCTTTGATGTAGCAGTTTGGGATAAGATTAGAAATAAAACTTTTGCAGACAACATTCGGCGCGATGGCGTAGAAATATATAACCATTCAGATGTACAGTCACTTCTTCAAACCTCTCATTGACTTCTGTCTTTCTCTTGTAGCAATAGTTTGCCTTTCACCGTTGCTGCCTGTACAGTTATGCTTTCGTTGAAATATTTACAAGCTTAATGAAATTTTCGACAGATTTAGTTGCTTCTTTGAAAATATTATCCTAACTTTGTCAAAATGTTGAAAGAATAAACTACTCGAAGAAGCAGTTGGACGAAGGACATTATGACGACAAATAATAAAGAGAGAGCGATTCTGCACGTTGTAAATATATATTTTGTTATTCCTTATTTTATCGACGGGCAGTTTGAATATTTCGAAGGCAAGGGCTATCGTATGCACGTGGTTTGCTCGCCTTCGCCTTATCTTGACGGCTATGCCAAGGCGCATAGCTTCGATTATCGTGAAATTCCTATTCTCAGGTCAGTGAATATTGGGCAGGACGTGCGCTCAATACGCGCCATCTGTAAATATATCAAGGAAAAGAACATAGGCATAGTTGTTGGCCACACGCCTAAAGGCGCTTTGCTTGCCATGATAGCAGCGTGGCTATGCCATGTGCCTGTGAGAATATATTTCCGCCACGGGCTTGTTTACCAGACATCTCACGGGCTGAAGCGTTTCATACTAAAGAGTGTTGACAGAGTGGCTTCGCTGTTGTCAACAAAGATAATATGCGTATCGCCTTCTGTCTTAAAGCAGTCTATTGCCGACCGCCTTGCTCCGAAGCGCAAGCAAGCAATTCTTGCCAACGGCACTTGCTGCGGCATTGATACCAATGGGAAGTTTAATCCTAAGAATATAGACAAGGCGAAGCTTGCCGCAATGAAGGAAAAGTGGGGGATAGGCGATGGCGACTGGGTCATAGGCTATACAGGCAGGCTTGTGCGCGACAAGGGGATAATAGAGCTCGTTGAGGCTTTTAAAAAGATAAAAGCGGCGACAAAGAATCCTCATATAAAGCTTCTCCTCGTAGGAATGTTTGAGGAACGTGACGCTCTGCCTAAAGACGTGCATGACGAGATAGTCGGCAATCCCGACATAGTGTGGACAGATTTCCAAAACTCGGATATGGAGTATTTTTATTCTATGATGAACGTTTACGTGCTTGCTTCCTACCGCGAAGGATTTCCTACGGGCGTGCTTGAAGCGCAGGCAATGGAAGTGCCTGTAGTGACCACGCGCGCTACAGGCTGCATCGATTCCATTCATGAGGGCGAAACCGGTCTTTTCACAGGTCACGATGCTTCTCAGATAGCTGATGCAATAACGCAGATTTATGAAGGCAAGACCGAGATTAATGGTGTGAAGGCCCGCCAATGGGTGGATGAAAAATTTGAGAACCATATTGTTTGGAAAGAAATAGAAAAGCTTTATTTATGAAAATATTAATTACCGGCTATCATGGCTTCGTAGGCAAGAACCTTGTTCCATATCTAAAAGAAAAAGGCTTTACTGTCTTTGGACTTGGCAGAGAAGGAGATTACACGTGGGATGACCTTGACAAAGGCAAGGTGCCGGAGGTTGATGCCATTATCCACCTTGCCGGAAAGGCTCACGATACCAAGAACACTACCGAGGCAAAAGTTTATTTTGATGTCAATTATGGGCTTACGGTAAAGGCTTTTGACTATTTCCTTACGCATGACATCAAGACTTTCATATTCTTCTCATCAGTTAAGGCTGCTGCCGACAAGGTGGCGGGCGATATGCTTACTGAGGACGTAACGCCTTCGCCCAAAGGTCCTTATGGCGAGAGCAAGGCAAAGGCTGAGGCATATATAGAAAGCAAAATGAAAGAAGCCGAAGGCAAACATGTATATATTCTTCGCCCTTGTATGATGCACGGCCCTGGCAATAAAGGCAACTTGAACCTGCTTTACAAAGTCTTGAAAACGGGAATGCCTTGGCCGCTTGGAGCCTTTGAGAACCGGCGTTCCTTCTGCTCAATAAAGAATGTTTGCTACGTGGTGGGCAGGCTCGTAGAGGAAAGCATTCCGAGCGGAATTTACAATCTTGCTGACGATGAGGCTTTGTCAACAAACGAGCTTGTAGCCGTAATATGCCGTGTTTTAGGACACAAACCGCATATCCTGCGCATGGGTCGCGGTGCCATGACCGCAGCCGCACGCCTTGGCGACCGCCTGCATTTGCCTTTAAATTCGGAGCGCCTGGCAAAGCTCACTGAGAACTACGTAGTGAGCAACAGCAAGATAAAGAAGGCTCTTGGCATAGAGAAAATGCCAACGTCGACCCGTGACGGCCTTGCCTACACTATTTCTGAATTTAAAAAATAAAACATGTCCACGACAACATACATTATTGTAGCAATAGTTTTGCTGCTATTGGAGTTGCTTTATTTCAAGTTTGCCGCCCGTTTCGGCATAGTAGACCGTCCGTCAAAGCGCGGATCGTCGCAGTCGGTAGTCCTTCGTGGTGGTGGAATAATATTCCCCATAGCGGCACTTCTGCTTTTCTTTGTCGACGGTTTCCAGCAACCGCTGTTTATCCTTGGGCTGTTGATAGTGTCGGTGCTGAGCTTTATCGACGACATCCGTTCGCTCAGTCCAAAGCTTCGCCTCCCGATACAGTTTGTTGGAATGCTGATGCTTGTCATCCAACTTTTGTCGGCAACCGACCGCCACCTGACCGTCGTTTCAGCCGCCTTAATACTCATAATCGGGCTCATTGTCTGCACCGGAGCCATGAACGTCTTCAACTTCATGGACGGCATCAACGGCATCACGGGCGGCTATGCCTTTGTTGTGCTGTGTGCCATCCTTTATGTTTTCGGCGACAACGGAACGCTTTGTGGCTTCATGAACGATTATAATGTGCCAGGCAGCATCTACAGCCTTGCGATATTCGCGCTTATAGCCGACCTCGTTTTCTGTTTTTTCAACTTCCGCAAACATGCCCGCTGCTTTGCCGGCGACGTGGGTTCAGTGTCGATAGCGTTTATCATTCTTTTCTTGTTAGGCTTTATAATGGTTGAAACAAACAACGTGTCGTGGCTCGCCTTCATTGTGGTTTTTGGCGTTGACGGCAGTCTGACCATAATCCACCGCCTTATGCTTCACGAGAATATCTCGCTTCCTCACCGCAAGCATGCCTATCAGATTATGGCAAACGAGCTTCACATTCCTCACCTCGTGGTTTCTTTGGTTTACATGGCTTTACAGGCAGCCTGTTGTGCAGTCTATATCGTTTTTCCGGGCTATGTCACGCTGTTGGTTGAAATAGCTATATTGTCATTGGCATATATTGCTTTTATGCTAAAATTTTATCATCTTCATGCCGAAAACGGAAATGCGTAAAAGCGTGAACCATTATGGACCAGAAGATTTATGACGAAAAGATTGTTAGATTGAGCCATTTTGATTAATTTTGCAGAAAAACTGAAAGGTATGTTTCTTTTAAATAGGCTGTCTCGCTGGTATCTCACGCGTCGTGCGCTACCTTATTGGTGTGTGCTCATCGCCGATTTGGCAATATGCTATTTGTCAGGCATCATGGTTTTCTGGTTCTATTACCGTGGTGCCGTCACCCTTGGCAACATAGCATTGCTCTCCAAGACTATTGCCGTATATATGATTTTCAACCTCATCGGCTTCCGTATTTTCCACACCTACAGCGGCATCGTGCGCTTCTCGTCGTTTGTCGACCTCCAGCGTGTGGCATTGGCTCAGACGCTGAGTTGTTTCATAGCCGAGGTTTTCCATTACGTCATATATTATTCCGACCTTAATTTTATCCGCCTTGAAGGTAGGCAGATACTTCTCATGTATGTCATTGCCACCATACTTATGTGGGCAATGCGCGTCCTCGTGAAGACGCTTTATGACGTTTCGTTCAGCGACAACAACCTGAAGCGGGTGTTTGTCTACGGAGCAGGAAGCGGCGGCGTGGCGCTGGCTAAAGACATACGCAACGACAAGTCGCTACGCTTCAGGCTTATGGGTTTTATCAGCAACGACGAAAAGCTGAAGAACACACGCCTGATGGGTGTGCGCGTATATCAAAACGATTCACATCTGGAAAAGATATTTGCTTCCAAGGGCATTGAGGGCGTGCTTGTCTCGCCAAAGCAAAGCAATGTCTTCCGCAGCGACCATAAGCTCATAGACTACCTCATAGATAAAGGCATACACATCTACATGATACGCGGCATAGAGGAATGGCACGACAACGACGGGCTCGACCTCAGCCAGCTGAAGGAGATAGACGTGAGCGACCTGCTGCCTCGCAACGAGATACAGATAGACATGGACGTCATCAGCAAGACGCTGCACGGGCGCAAGGTCCTCATAACGGGCTCGGCAGGCAGCATCGGCTCTGAGATTGTGAGGCAGGTGGCTTCGTTCAGACCTGCCAACATGATTCTCATTGACGAGGCAGAGACTCCGCAGCACGACATACGCCTGATGATGGCGCAAGAATATCCTGACATTGCGTGCGAAACCATCGTCGTGAGCATCGTTCAGCAAAAGCGGATGGATCATATTTTCAAGACCTTCCGCCCCGACTATGTCTTTCATGCCGCCGCCTATAAGCATGTGCCAATGATGGAGGACAATCCCTCTGAGGCTATATTTAATAATGTGTATGGCACGAAGATAGTTGCCGACCTATGCGTGAAGTACGGCGTAAAGAAAATGGTGATGATTTCCACCGACAAGGCTGTAAACCCAACCAATGTGATGGGCTGTTCCAAGCGCATTTGCGAGATTTATTGCCAAAGCCTCGACGCTTACATCCACTCTGCACAGGCAACCAACGCCGATGGCACGGCTGAAGGCAAGGCAGCACAGCCGGTAACCGAGTTTGTCACCACGCGTTTCGGCAATGTGCTCGGCAGCAACGGCTCGGTCATTCCTCTCTTTGAGAAGCAGATAAAGGAAGGCGGCCCCGTCACGGTCACCGACCCTCGAATCATTCGCTATTTCATGCTCATACCAGAAGCGTGCAAGCTCGTGCTTGAGGCAGGAGTGCGCGGCAGGGGCGGACAGATATTTGTCTTCGACATGGGCAAGCCGGTCAAGATAGCCGACCTTGCCAAGCGCATGATTCAGCTGAGCGGAGCCAAGGGCGTCACTATAAAGTACACAGGGCTGCGCGCCGGCGAGAAGCTATATGAGGAACTGCTTTCAAACGATGAGAACACGGAGCCGAGTTTCAACAACAAGATACGCATAGCCAAGGTGCGCCAATATGACTATCAGGAAGTGGCGAAAGCCATTGAGAACCTGTTCAAGATAGCTGACGCTTTCGACGGCGAAGCGATAGTGGCAGAGATGAGGCGCATCGTGCCGGAATATCATCCTGTCAATACACAGTGGAGCAACTGAAGATAAAGCATGACACAGGCAGTGTGTCATGCTTTTTTGTCTTTAACCACTTGTCAGCGCAAGGCAAGGGACAGTTTACGCCTTGCAAAAATTTACATGCAGCCCTCGCGGATGCCGATAAACACTGGCTTTGGCAGTGACAGGTTTACGCATTTTAAGTAAACCGTAAAGAATAATTAAATTAATGGGTAAGCCGAAATTTTATGCTTAATTTCCCATTTCTTTCATAAAAAACTATTAATTTTGTCAGAGGAAAAGTAAACCATCACCATAGATTTTATTATTAATATAAATCAAAATATATCCAGTATGCCAAATAAAGTTGTGGGGCAATGGCTATGCGCCGTAGTAGCAGTGCTGTGCATTAGCTCCTGTGGCGGTGGCGGAGGCAGAACGTTCACAGACGCGGAACGTCGTGCCACGGACAGCATAGTGAAATCGGTCAGGAGCATAGCCGGTCTTGACAGCCTGTATGCCGGCATGAAAGCCAACGGCGACGTTCTTGGCGAGACTGTCGTGTTGCGCGAGAAGGGCAAGTTGCTGCGCAACGAGAGCCAGTTTGCTGCCGCACTGAGCACTCACGAATATGGGCTGCGGATGGCTGAACAGGCTGGCGACACCATCGAGCAGGTGCAGGCACTGAACAACATGGGCACCGACTACCGCCGCATGGGCATACTCGACATGGCTCAGCGTTACCACTATGGCGCATGGATGATGGCAAAGGAATATAGCGGCACCTCGTTTACGGCAAAGAAGAACCGCGTGGTGTCGCTCAACGGGCTTGCCAACGTTTACCTGACCACCAACAATCTTGTGCGTGCTGACAGCGTGCTGCGCATGGCGTTGGCTGGCGAGGCGGAGCTCGGAAGCCTCACGGGGCAGGCAATAAACTACGCTAACCTTGGCTCGGTGTACGAACATCGGGGCAATATGGACAGCGCATGGGTATGCTATCGTAAGTCGATGGACCTGAACAAAAAGGACAGCAACATGCTTGGCGTAGCCTTGTGCTACACCAGTTTTGGCGATTTGTACAAGAAGGCGCGCAACTATGATAATGCCTTGCAGGAATATGAGAAAGCATACGACATCATGTCCGGCTCCAAAGACGACTGGCACGCACTCAACTCTCTTATTGCCCTTGCCAATGTCTACGAGCTGAAAGGTGACGACGTAAAGGCGAAAGCATATCTTGGCAGGTCGGAGCGTATGGCGAAGGACATCAAGAGCAATGAGCACTTGGCTGAGATATACAAGCTATATTATGAATTGTGCAAGCAGCAGGGCGACTACCGCACGGCTCTTTCCTATCACGAGCTTGCCGGCGCTTTGGAGGACAGCGTGATGGACATGGACAAGGTGAACCGTATACAAAACACCACGCTCGCCTTGGAAAGGGACAGGCAGGACAGGCTCATGGCTGAGGCGAACAACCGTCTGAGCCAAGAGCAGACCACACGCCGCATGGGCTACATAGTGTTCATAATCGTGGTGGTGCTCATGGGCGGCTTTATAGGGATGCTGATACACGCCCGCCATGTGCGCACGAGGAGCCACAAGGCTTTGAAAAAGCTGAACAACATGCGCGAGGCGTTCTTCACGAACATAACCCACGAGTTCCGCACGCCGCTAACCGTGATACTTGGTTTGGGACACGACTTGCAGCAACCTGAAACCACGGCAGACGAGGCGCAGGACATGGGAAGAACTATTGAGAGGCAAGGGCAGCGCATGCTCAGGCTCATAAACCAGCTGCTCGACATATCTAAGATAAAGTCGGAGATTGGCACGCCCGATTGGCGCAACGGCAACATTGTGGCTTACATCGGGATGATAGTGGAGACATATACCAGCTATGCCGACAGGCTCGGCATAAAGCTCCAGTTCATAGCGCGTGATAAGGACATAGATATGGACTTCGTGCCCGACTACGTGAGCAAGATTATAGGCAACTTGCTGTCAAACGCGCTGAAGTTTACAGGCAAGTACGGCACTGTGGACGTGAGTTTGTGGCGCATTGACCGCCAGCTATTTATTGATGTTGCTGACAGTGGACAAGGCATTCCGGCAGAGAACCTCTCCCACATTTTCGAAGAATTTTATCAGGCTGACAACTCCGGCGAAGGCATAGGCACGGGCGTGGGGCTTGCCCTTGTATATCAGATAGTAAAGAGCCTGGGAGGCAACGTCAGCGTGGACAGCACTGTCGGCAAGGGCTCCACTTTCCACATTGCCCTGCCGATAAGGAAAAACGAGCTCACGCCTGCACTTGACAATGAGACGACGTGCGGTGTCAAGGCGGTTGTTGACGAAGCTGACGGCGAGCTGAAACAAACAGCAGAAGACGCTAAAACCCAGTCTGTTGCGGACGGTGCGGGCGACGCACAGCGTGTGCTTGTCGTTGAGGACAATTCAGACATAGCCGCTTTCATTGGCAAGAGGCTCAAAGACAAGTACGTGGTAGAGTATGCCTCGAACGGAAAGGAGGGGCTGAAAAAGGCGCACGACATGATGCCGGACATCATGATAACCGACCTCATGATGCCTGAGATGAACGGGCTGGAGCTGTGCAGGCAGATACGGAGCGATGAGTTTACGAGCCACATACCCATAATCGTGGTCACTGCAAAGGTGACCGAGGCTGAACGAATAGAGGGCTTGAAAGCTGGTGCCGATGCTTATTTGGCTAAGCCTTTCAACAGCGACGAGCTGAGGACGCGCGTCGAGATGCTGCTCGAACAGCGCAGGTCACTTAGGGAAAGGTTCGCGAAGGAAATGGAAAAGGAAATGAAGCAAATGCCTGCTCAGAGTACTCAATCCTCAGCTCCTGCCTCTCAACTTTCGGATGTTGACCGTCACTTCCTAAACAGGGTGACTGACTATATCTACTTGGCACTCAACGGAAAGAAAAACATTGACGTAAACGATGTGGCTTCGCAAGTCTGCATGAGCTACGGGCAGTTCAATCGCAAGCTCTCGGCTCTCACGGGCTATACGCCGGCGCAATATATTCAGAGGATGAAGATAAAGCGGGCTCAAAGGATGCTCATGTCGCATCCGGAGTTGGGCTTTAACGAAGTGGCGGAACGCTGTGGCTTCTCTGACTATTCCAACTTCGTGCGTGCTTTCAGGAATGTATGCGGCGTAACGCCCACGCAGTTTGTAAGGCGGGATTGACGAGGCACGTTTGCGGATGCCCTACGCAAAGTGTATGGACTGCCTCATTTGCGTAAGTCGGATATTTTTTGTATATTTGCAAGTGAAAAGAGTGAAGGCGGCTGAAGCGAGCTGCCGTATAAACGGAGGGCGTTTCAAAATGAGCACGGTGGACTCGCCGCACTCGTAGCCCTCGCTCATCCTCGAAGCGAAGCAAATGAGCCTGGAAGGCTCGCCGCACTCGTAACCCCCACTCATCCTCGAAGCGAAGCGAGAGGTGAGTGGGGGTAGGCAATGAGTGCAGAGGCACAGCCCTGGAAGGGCTGCCGCTGGTAAATGCTTGATGTTCAGCGGCGACCCTACGCGGGTCGGGTGCACACCCTACGCAATACCCCGCCTCACCTGCTTCGCAGGATGAGACGGGGTTAGTCAAGCGTAGAGCCTTCCAGGCTCTATAGGCTAATTTGATTCGTCCCCTTTTCTATGGTGTGGCAACGTCGTTTACGGCGCAGATACCCCCCGCCAACGGTGAGCAGTACATCTGAAACGTCGCTTCAATACAAAATCTGCGGCGCATGAATACCGTACAGGCAGCGCGCATGTGTTTTACAAGCGGCGCATGAGCACTATACAGGCGGCGCGCATGCTTTACATGCGGCGACGCCTGCTCCGTTGTTGTGTCCTTTGGATTTTTTGGTTGCGCCTTGTAGGGTTGCCCGTTCTTTTATTAGTTCTCCCTCGTGCCCACGATGT
>CAZZNO010000031.1:0-25050 GCA_964655685.1 uncultured Prevotella sp. | reverse complement strand
GCGAGGATATTGTCTTTCCTTAGCTATGATTTTATTTTACTGAGGCAACTATTTCGGCAATCTTTGGCTCGCCTTCTTTCATCAGCTGGTAGAGCCGTTGCTGATTGCGTGCACGGTCGAGATTGTGCTCACCGTATTTCACTTTCCAGTAAACGTCGCCGTTAAGATAGTCGGTCAGGAAGCGCACGCTTTGCATGTATGGGAACAAAGCCGCCGCAAAAGGCAGATTGTCGCGCTCTGTGTCGGTGAGGAATTTGCCTGCCGAGTGCACATAACCTTTCGTGAAAGCCTCTATAATGTCCCATTTCAGCTTTACGTTGTCGAGGTTTGCATCGTCCTCGGCGGTAGCGTTGGCAGCCGAACGAAGGAAGTCGCCATAGTCAGAGAATACGAAACTGGGCATGGTTGTGTCGAGGTCAATGACGAGCAGGAACTCTCCTGTGGCCTTGTCGAACATCATGTTGTTGACCTTCGTGTCGCAATGGCAGGCTCGTTTCGGCAGCTTGCCTTCACGGTAAAGCCTTTCGGCAAGGCACATGTCGTCGGCATCGGCAAGCAATTCGCGCACCATGCCCTCAACCTTGTGGTAGCGTTTCGCCTTGTCCTGCACTATTGACTGATTTAGTTGTTGCAGCCTCAGCTCCATATCGTGGAAGCGCGGGATGGTCTCGCCGAGCGGCTCTTTCAGGTCGGCGAGCATGTTCTCGTAGTCGCCGAAAGCCAGACCGCATTCGTTGGCGTGCTGTGCGTTTACCTCCTCATAGCTCACGGCGTTGGGTATGAATACCGACACGCGCCAGTAGTTACCGTCAGCCGACTGGTAATAAGTCTTGTCCTCGTCGGTCTTGATGAAGCGCAGCACCTTGCGGTCGATGTCTTTTTCGCCACGTGCTTCAAGCTTTTGGCGAATGTGAGCCGTCACCGTCTCAATGTTGTGTTGCAGCAAGTCAACGTCAGTGAAGACATTGTTGTTGATTCGTTGCAGTACATAGTCGGGCTTGTCAGCCTCGGCAGTAGTCACTTTGTAAGTGTCATTGATGAGCCCGTTGCCTATAGGGCTTACGTCGGTAGGCGTTGCCTCAAGCTGGAAGTGGGCAAGCATCTGGCTTACGTTTGTCTTTAAGTCTTCTTGTTTCATTTTGTTTTAATAGGTATATTTTAAAGTGTTTCTTCTTAGAATGAAGCCTGGAAGTCGAACCTCACGCCCCATGTGTTGGTGCCGGGGTGGTTGCGATAGGTCAGCCTGCGCACATAGCCTACGCTTATGAGCTTCAGTATGTTGTGCACGCCCACCTCCAGTTCCCAGTAGGGCTGGTTGCTCATCACATGCGAATTTGACGGGAAGGCGTAAAGCATCTTGTCGTTGGGGTTCTTGAAGGGGTTGTTCTTGTCGGTAAGATGTCCCCAGAAACCTTTCACGTCAACAAATTCTCTCCACTTCAGGTGGCGGATGAGCGGAATGCGGTTGAGCAGCTTTCCGTTGAGATCCCATTTCCAACCCCAGAACACCTGGCGGTCATTCAGAAATTCCCAGTCATGCACGAGCGAGACAGTGCTTTCCGTCTCTACGTAACTCAGGTTCACGGGTGGTTGTATGAGCAACGGGAAGGGCACCTTGTTCCACTGTGCCTGCGCACGGACGTTGAAGTTCATGAAGCCCCATGAGCCCAGCCACTGCCGCTTATACAGCCTAAGCGACGTGATGTTGCTCTTGAAATCGCCTCCCAATACGCCCTTGAAGCCCATTGTGTGGGCGATGCCAATCTCCGGCGAGTCAAGGTTTACAGGCAGGCGCGTGCGCTTGGTGTTGACATAGGTCACGCCCGGGTTCCAAGTCACGCCAGCCGTTGCGTCGGTGAGGCGAATCTTGTGGACCTCGGTTCCGTCGTCTACATGCAGGAAGTGCAGCTTCCCCTGTGTCTCGTTGCTTTGGGTTTGCACCTGCGCGTTGAGGCGCAATCCGGCATCTGTCTCATAGTTGTAGGTCAGCCTTTGGCGGTTGTACCTGTACATCTCCTCTTGCGACGACGAGCGCAACGTCATAAAGATGTTGTCCTTATTGTGTATGAGGTTCAGGTCGGAAGGCGACATGACATCGTATGAAGTCTCAAAGGTGATGTTGCGCTGGGGGAACTCAAAGGGGCTTAGCTTCTTGCGGTTGAACGCGTATGTAAACTCTGAGCCGTAGTACCAGCGATGGCTCTTGAAGCCGTAGGCGCCATATCCGCTCCAGAAGAAGTGGGGATTGAGGGCAGCCACGGTACGCCCTGACAGACGCAGGCGAACCCCGTCCACATAGTTGTGGCTTATGAACGTGTTCACAGGGCCTATGTCGAACTTGCTCTTTTTCTGTGGGTCGGTGTTGGTCTCAAGATAGTTCTCCACGAGCAGCTGCACGGCTTTTATGATGTATTTCCACCCCTTGCTGTTCTCCATGCGCTTTATGAAGTCGTCCATCTTCGACTCGCTTTTTGTCAGTTCCACCTGCCTGTAGGTGTTCCAAAAGTCGTCGCTTCGGTTATATGCGTCGGCTTCAATCCTCGTTTTCGCCTTGCCCCAAAACAGTTGCTTTGGCAGTGAGTCGAAGGCATAATCGGTGAGCCTCGTGTTGCGTATCACCAAGGCATCCTGTAAAGGCTTCATGATATGCAGCTCAGCGTACATGTCGTCTCTCGAAAGCACCCACTCGCCGTTGTCGAGCTTTGTGTATTCCTGCTCTATGCGCATGTCGTCAACCCAGTTTACGTCGCTCCTTTTCGGTATCGTGAGGTTGCATTTCTTGACATGCAGGGTTGAATCGGCAAGTACGAAAATCTCGCCACGGAAGCCGAAGTCCTGTTGGTTGGCAGGGATGAACTGCAAGTGGTAGCACAGGTCGTTGTCAACGTAGGTCGTGTCCTCAATATAGAAGTGGTAGAAGGATATGGCGGAGCGGCCTATGGGCGACACAAACTGATATTGCACAAGGCGTATCTCGTCGTCGTAGATGTCGACGTCGGTGAACAGCTCCTTCAACATCTTGTTCAGTATATCGCCTGTAGCAAGCACCTTGCCAATGCCGTTAGACTGCTGTCCACGCACTATGTCCTTTTCGTCGTGAGGGCTTTTGCGGTAAACGTGTTGCGACACTGTCTCGTCTACCGACAGCGGTAGTATGCGCTTGTCTTTGAAAGGCGACGGCTCAACCTGGTCTATTAGGTATGGGCGCTTCTTGAAGAAGCTGCTTTCAAGCTGCTTGTCGGTAATGTCGTTCAGCGCAAGAGTTATCTTCTGGTACTTGTCGTACTGGTAATAATCGTGGTTGCTGAGGTCTGTTTTCTTCTTAGCGGCAATCACTCGTCGCATTAGTTCCACGGCGGGATTGTCCTTTCGGCGGTAGTGCCCGCGCTTGCTCTTAATCACGACCTCAGACAACGACTTGGCGCTTTCTTGCAGCACTATGCGCCCCAGGTTGCCCGAACTTTCGGTTATTTTTATGGTCTTGTCGCTGAAGCCCACGCTGCTCACCGTGAGCGTCCATCCTGCATGGCGTTTCAGGGTGAACTTGCCGTCGATGTCGCTCGAAGCGGCTATTTGGTGTCCACGGTACGATACGCTGGCATACGGGATGGCATAGCCGTCCTTATCAACTATCTGTCCTGTTATGTCTTGGGCTTTTGCTGTGGTGATGCCTGCCATCGCCAGCAGCAACATAACCAATCGTATATAAATCATTGAACGTTTTTGCTATATGAATCCTTCAACAATCTTGCTAATACTGTCCTATTTAGCGTGTTTTGTACATTTTCACGGTGCAAAGTTACCTATATTATTGTGAAAAGGCAGGAAAGAGTTTGTCAAATTATGGTTTTTTATTAAATTTGCACGTTGAAAGCTTTATCACTTATGAACGACAAAGGAAATCTCACCGACAAGCGTCCTCCTTTCCTGCCCACGCTGGTAGGCACGGGCTTCGGAAGCGGCTTCTGGCCGTGGGGCCCCGGCACGGCAGGCTCTGTGTTGGCTACGGTCATCTGGGTTGTGCTGGCATTGCTCCTTCCTGCCGACGGCACAGCCTTGCAAGTAACCACGTGGCTGCTCGTAATAGTATTCACCGTCCTGGGCACATGGGCAACGGCGCGCCTGCAACCTTATTGGGGCGACGACCCGTCAAGGGTGGTTGTCGACGAGATGGTGGGCGTATGGATTCCGCTTGTCGTTTTGACAAGGGGCGACTGGTGGTGGGCTTTTGCCGCGTTGGTGGTTTTCCGTTTCTTCGACATCGTAAAGCCACTGGGCATACGCAGCCTTGATCGCCGGACGGGCGCGTTCTGGGTGATGGGCGACGACATCCTTGGCGGCATTTATTCACTCATCGTCATTGTTGCCGCGCGTTTGGCAATGGGACTGCTGCATTAAGCCAACTACAGCACTCATGGGAAAAATTCAACACGAAATATGGACATTCTGCAAGGCTGAGGCGAGCGCCTCGGCAGCCAGCATCGTAGACTTCGGCTTGGCTATAGGCCTTTCGCAGACAGGGTTGCTGTCTTACGCCTATGCCAACATTATAGGCGTAGTCTCTGGCGGGCTGACCAATTTCACGCTCAACAGCCGCTATGTATTCTCTCACACGGGCCGCGGCGTGCGCTCTTTAGCCATGCGCTATTTCATGGTCTGGACGGGCAGCATGCTTCTCAACGGTGGCGTAACCAATGCCGTGACGTGGCTTATTGGAGCCAAATGGTTCGTGATAGTGAAGTGCTGCGTCGCGTTGTGCGTGGCGTTCTGCTTCAATTATCCGCTACAGCGTGGCTTTGTGTTCAGCCATAAAAAGGAGAAGGAGGAATTAGAGAAATTAAGTGTATTAAAAAAATAATAGAATGAATTACAGGGATTTTCTGCAAAAGGTAATCTACAAGATTATCAACCCTCTCATCAAGGGCATGATTCGCGTGGGCATTACGCCAAACATCGTCACCACGTTGGGCTTCCTTGGCAACATCCTGGCTGCCGTTTTTTTCATCTACGCTTCGCAGCAGGCTGACCTCGATGCCCAAACCACGACAATAGGGTGGGGCGGTTTCATAATCATTGCGTCGGGACTGTTTGACATGATGGACGGCAGACTGGCGCGCATGGGCAACATGAGCACGCAGTTTGGCGCATTGTGGGACTCTACCCTCGACCGCTATAGCGAGCTTGTTTCGCTGTTCGGCGTGGTGCTTGTCTTCCTTGAGGACGGCGACGAGTGGTTCTGGCTCGGCGTTGTTTCGTTTGCCGCAATGGTAGGAAGCGTCATGGTGAGCTATGTCCGCGCCCGTGCCGAGGGAATCGGCTTGGAGTGCAAGGTGGGACTTATGCAGCGTCCTGAGCGTGTTGTAGTGCTTGCCGTCACCGCCATGATAACCGGCTTCACGGGTTCGCTGTGGTGGCTTGCAGGCGGCATGATAGTCATTGCCGTGCTTGCCAACATCACCGCTTTCTGGCGCGTTGCCTATTGTTATAAGAAACTGAAGAAGTGATATGGACTGTTTGCTGATTGCGGTGCTGTTCGCCATAATGGTAGCCATCAAGCCCACGCGCCGCTTCTCCCTATACATGTTGCCGTGGTTTCTGTTCGGTTTCATCTACAGCAGTTTCAATTTCCTGCCAAACTACGAGGTGAATCCGATTGATGTGCGCGGCATTTACGACGCCGAGAAATCGCTCTTTGGCATCAACACTGCCACAGGGCGGCTCATCCCGGGCGAATGGTTTGCCATACACCACTGGCCGGCAGCCGATTTCATGTCGGGCTTGTTTTATCTGTGCTGGGTGCCGGTGCCCATGCTTTTCTCCTTCTACCTTTATTTTTCCAAGCGTTACCAGTGGGCGCTCAGGTTCACGTGGGCGTTTCTCATCGTCAACCTCGTTGGTTTCGTGGGCTATTATGTCCACCCAGCCGCCCCGCCTTGGTATGCCATGAACTACGGTTTCACGCCGATTCTCCATACACCGGGCAATGTAGCCGGCCTGGGCAGATGGGATGCCATGACAGGGCTGAACCTCTTCCACAGCATCTATGGCAAGAATGCCAATGTCTTTGCTGCCGTGCCGAGTCTTCACGCTGCCTACCTGTTGGTCACCACCATCTATTCGGTCATGAGCCACAGGCGCTGGTACACGTCGTGCCTGTTTGCGTTCATCTGCGTGGGTATTTGGTTTACAGCCGTTTACACAGGCCATCACTATGTCATCGACGTGCTGCTCGGCATTCTCACAGCCATCATCGGCACGCTTATCACGGAGCTTATCTGGCACAAGGTCAAAGGTCGCCTTACCTTCTTGCGCAAGTAACGTAAGGCAGGCGCATCAAGATAAACATGACGGCTCGCTGCTGAACATAAGGCGGCGGGCCGCTTGGCTTCATGTTTGTAATCTTCAAACCATCGTAGGTTCGCCTTCCCGGCTCTCAAATACCTTTGTGCACATACGTGTTTTACGCCGTGATTACGTTGTCCAACAACTGTTAGCCGTATGTCCAACAACTGTTAGCCGTAAGTCTAACGAACGTTAGACAATATAGAATCGCCGTTTTAAGACCGTATATTCGCCGTTTTAAGGTTGTATATTCGCCGTTTTAAGGTTGTATATTCGCCGTTTAATGATTATCAAAAAGACTGGAATATTCATTATGAACACTTTATTTGGGAAACATTGCAAACTTATCCCCGTGTTTTTCCTTCTTGCCGCGCTTGTTACATCGTGCGGAAGCCGCGGTGAAAAACTTAATGATGGGAATGGCGCAATTGGCTTTAAATATGCGCAATTGCTTAAGGTTGACAGCACCTCTGAGGTGCCCTCGTTTGCTGTTGCCGACCCTTGGCAACATGGCAAGGTTCTGCAAAAGGTGAGCACGGCGAAGCCGCTGAACCGTGTTGTGGTGTTTACCACGTCCCACTGCCAGTTGCTCTATTACCTTGGCATGGCGGACAAGATAGTGGGCGTGTGCGATTCGAGGTATATCCTTATAAAGGACATACAGCGCAGGCTGAAACTGAAAGACGGGGAAAAAGGCAGGATTGTGGATTGCGGAAACTCCATGAGCCCTAATGTTGAGCGCATCATATCCCTTAAGCCGGATGCCATAATACTGAGTCCCTACGAGGGCATGAGCCTTGGACAGCTTGAAAAACTCGGCATTCCTATAATACAGGCAGCCGACTACATGGAGACTTCGTCGCTTGGCAGGGCTGAGTGGATGTGCTATTATGGCAGGCTGCTGGGTTGTGGCGAGCGTGCCGACTCGCTTTTCAATGTTGTTGACTCCACTTACCAGAGCCTTAAGGCATACGCTGCCAAGTTGCCACAGGGACTGAGCGTGCTCACTGAGCGCAAGACCGGCGATATATGGTACACGCCTGGAGGCGAGAGCACGATTGGAGTTACCATTCGTGACGCTCACGGCGGCTATGCCTTTGCCGACGACAAGCATAGCGGAAGCCTCGCCTTGAGCTTTGAGCAGATACTGGCAAAGGCAGGCGAAAGCGATGTCTGGGCTTTTAAATTCAATGGCACGAAGATGATGACCAAGGCTGACTTGCTAAAGGAATTTCATGGTTATGAGGCTCTTAAAGCGTTTAAGACAGGAAATATATATGAGTGCAACTGCTCTCTGATTCCTTATTTTGAGGAGGTGAGCTGGCGCCCCGACTATCTGCTTAGGGAAATGATTCAGCTGTTGCACCCGGGTGAAAACCTTGGTGGATTGAGGTATTATAAAAAACTGTAAGGCTATTTCAGCTTTACGTACCACTCCTTCAGCGTCGCCTTCGGCGTGCCAAGCTTTACGAGGCGGTCGAGGTCGCGGCGCGCATCGTCATAGCGTTGCAACTTTATGCGCAGGTCGGCGCGTGCAAGGAGGTAGTCCTTATTGTCGGGGTCGCGGCTGAGAGCTTCGCCATAGTCATATTCGGCAAGCTCTGTCATGCCCCTCTCCATTTCTATTCCGGCGCGTGCAGCCCATGCGATAGCAGAGTCGGGATGGGCTGCAACGAGCTGGTTGATGCCGTCCAATGCCTCTGTGTAGTGATGGTCTTTCTCGTTGAGCAAAGCCAGTCCCAGCCTCGCCTCGAAGTTTCCGGGCACTATTGTGAGCAGGTTCTGGTAGTCGAGGCGTGCGAAATTATAGCGATGTAGGCGGTCGTTGCAATATGCGCGGTAATAGAGGGCGGCAATGTTAGCCGGCTCTCGCCCGAGCACATAGTCGTATTCGTCCTTCGCCTTTTGCCATTCTTCGAGCTCCATGTTCCATCCTGCCTTGCGAAGCCGCAAGTCAATACTGTCAGGATGAAACTCCAAGGCGCGTGTGGCAGCCTGTAGACTGTCACGAAGCGGGTTGGTGTTGTTTTGTGAGAATGCCAATGACGGCAGAGCCGCCAAGGCAATAAAGAGCATTTGCTTTTTAACCATTGCCTTGGCAACTACTTATCTCTTGCTGTTTACGTATTCAGAGAATGCCTGATCGAAGGCGTCCATCTGTGTGGATGTCAGTCCGCGCTTCTTCAGCACGCGGCGCAAGCCCCTGTAGTAAGTGGACACCTTTTGTTTAACGTTGGTCTGGTCGGTGTCGTTGTATATCTTGTCGAGGTCGGTTTGCATTTGCGGCACGAGGTCGTTCAGGAAGGCGTTATCGCCCGTGTAGGCAGCCCCGCTTGAGTCGGAAGGCACTTCTGCCGAAGGCTGTTGCTTCTCTGTGCTGTCCATGTCTGAGGATGTTTGCGAGTCGCTGTCTACTTGTTCAGTGCCGGCGTTGGCAGGTTGGCTTCCGTCGTCGTTTCCGCCATGAGCCGCAAGCAGGGCTACGGCAACGATTATCATTATGACTATTACGGACACGATGATTGCCATCTTCTTGTTTGAAGAACTGCTTGATGTGCCTGCCTCCTCACTGCTTGACGCAGAACTCGTATAATGGCGGCGCTCAAGAGCGTCAAGGAATGCCTCTACGTTTTCAAAGCGTTCGTTGCGACCGAAACGGCAGCATTTCTCTATGACGCTGGCGTATTCGGCTGTGAGCCCCATCTCTTTCAGCATAACGCCAAGCGAGTAGATGTCAGCCTTGTCGTCGAGCCCCACGGTGCCGTCTTTGGCTTCAGGCGCGAGGAACTTTAGGGTGCCGGCAGGTAGTTTCAGCATGTCGATGTAGCGCAGCTTCACTACGAGCAGCTTCACTTGGTCGCCCCTCTTTGTTATGAAGACGTTGCCAGTGTTAAGGTTACCGTCTACTACGCCCTGGTTGTGCATATAGCTTATGGCGGCTGCCACTTGCCTTATGACGCGCTTCTTTTCGTCGTCGCTGTGGCCTTCTTTCAGCCAGTCGGCAAGGGTGCGGCTGTCTTCCCATTCGGTTTCTATGCAAGTGCCGTAGTTTTCCGTTTCCTTTAGGGCAAGCAGCTTGAAGATGTTGGGGTTGTCGAGATTCTTGGCACGCTCAAACTCTTTCTTCAGGTATCGCTGATATTGTGGTTTGTCACGATAGGCTTCTTTCAAGCCTATCAGCAGAACCGTCTTGCCGCTGTCGCTGCCCGTGGCAATGAGGTTGATGCTTTGTGTGTTTATCTCTGTCATGTTTTATAATGTATAATGTGGATTTATAAATTATAAATGTCGTGTCTGCTACTTCAGTGGGAACAGTCCGTAGAGCGATGAGTCTATCATGTCGGTGATCTTGCGGAAGTCTTCCGGGTTCTCCTCGAAGTGAATCTTGTCGCCGTCTATCACCAAGACTTCGCCCTTGTACTTTGAAATCCAGTCTTCATACCGCTGTTGCAGTCCGGCAAGATAGTCAAGCCTGATGCTTTTCTCGTAGTCTCTCCCTCGCTTCTCTATGTGCTTCACGAGCGTTGGAATGCTTGAACGTATATAAATCATCAGCTGCGGCCATTTCACGAGCGACATCATGAGGTCGAAAAGGTCGCTGTAGTTCTGGAAGTCGCGGTCTGACATGTAGCCTTGGTCGTGTAGGTTGGGCGCAAATATTCGCGCATCCTCAAAGATGGTCCTGTCTTGAATGATGGTGTCCTTGCTTTGGCTTATCTCAACCACCTCCTTGAAACGCTTGTTGAGGAAATATATTTGCAGGTTGAACGACCAGCGGTTCATGTCCTTATAGAAGTCTTCGAGATAAGGATTGTTGTCCACGGGTTCGTAACGGGGAGTCCAGCCGTAGCGTTTTGCTAACATGCGTGTGAGAGTGGTCTTGCCACTTCCTATGTTTCCTGCGATGGCGATATGCATAGCTATTCTTGTTTTGTTTTCTTTATTCCGTTTCTTTCGAGCAGCGCGTCGATGGTGGGTTCTTGTCCGCGGAAGCGCTTGTATAAGGTCATGGGGTGTTCGGTTCCGCCCTTTGACAATATGCAGTCGCGGAATCGCTGCGCCGTAGCGCGGTTGAAGATTCCGTTTTTCTTGAACACCGAGAAGGCGTCGGCATCAAGCACTTCAGCCCACTTATAGCTGTAATAGCCTGCCGCATAGCCCCCTGCCATGATGTGCGAGAACTGCACTGTCATGCATGTGTCGGGCAGCTGCTGGGTTATTATAGCATCCTTCCATGCGTTTTTCTCAAATGCTACGAGGTCGCCTGTGAAAGGCTTGTCGAGCGTGTAGTATGCCATGTCGAGCAGTCCGAAGCTCACTTGTCGCAGGCATGAATAGGCGACGTTGAAGTTGCGCGCCTTTAATATGCGGTCGATAAGTTCGTCGGGGATGGGCTCGCCTGTCTTGTAATGGAAGGCGAAAGTGTGCAGAAATTCAGGCTCTACGGCGTAGTTCTCCATAAACTGCGACGGCATCTCTACGAAATCCCACCACACGTTGGTGCCTGAGAGGCTTTCGAAACGGGTGTTGGCAAACATGCCGTGGAGCGAATGCCCGAACTCATGGAGGAAAGTTTCTACCTCGCCGAGCGTGAGCAACGCCGGCTTCGTTGGCGTGGGCTTGGTGAAATTGGTCACCACACTCACGTGAGGCCTTATGTTTTCTCCTTTATGGTTGATGCTTTGCTCTTGAAATTCAGTCATCCATGCTCCGTCGTGCTTGCCCTCGCGCGGATAAAAGTCGGCATAGAACACGGCAAGATATGAGCCGTCCTTGTCGAACACCTCATACGCTTTCACGTCTTTGTTGTATACCGGAATGTCTTTGTTTTCCTTGAATGTAATGCCATACAGCCGTGTGGCGAGCCCGAACACGCCCTTTATAACGTTGTCAAGCTGGAAGTATGGCCTCAGCATCTCGGCGTCGAGATTGTATTTCTCCATCTGCAATTTATGGGAATAATAGGAGAAATCCCACGGCTCCACTTTGAAGTCGTTGCCTTCAATCTTCTTTGCCATGTCCTCAATAGCCTTCACTTCTTCCACAGCCGTTGGCTTGTAGTCTTTTATGAGGTCGTAAAGCAACTTGTAAACGTTCTTTACGTTCGAAGCCATGCGGTGCTTCAGCACGTAGTCGGCAAAGGTCTTATAGCCCAGCAGTTGCGCTATCTCCTGGCGCACGTTTATTATCTGCTTGCAGATGTCTATGTTGTTGGCGTCGTTGTCATGTGTGCATTCGGTGCTGTGAGCCATGTACATCTGTCGGCGCAGCTCGCGGTTGTTGCTGTAGGTCATGAAAGGCGAGTAGCTTGGATAGTCAAGCGTGAACACCCATCCTTCGAGATTCCTGTCCTTTGCTGTCTGCGCTGCTGCCTCAACGGCAGTCTCCGGCAGCCCGTCAAGCTCTGCCTTGTCGGTGATGTGCAGTGTGTATGCCTTGTTTTCCTTTAGCAGGTTCTGTGAGAATTGCAGCTCCAGCATCGAAGCCTTTTCCGTCAGTTCACGCAGCTTTTCCTTTCCGGCATCGTCGAGCAAGGCTCCGCTGCGCACAAAGGCGTCGTATTCTTGCTCAAGCAACGTGTTCTCCTCTGGTGTCAGCTCGCGGTGGTTCTCATACACTGCTTTGACACGGGCAAAGAGCTTCGGGTTGAGAGTAATGTCGTTCTCGTGCTTTGTGAGGATAGGGCTGAGCTTCTGTGCCAAGTCCTCCATCTTCTGGTTTGTCTCCGCGCTCATAAGGCATGAGAACACGGTCGACACACGGTCAAGGAGGTCGTAATAGTTTTCGCCTTTCGAATCGTCGTAGTAGGCTATAGTGTTGTCGAACGTAGGAGGCTCGGGATTGTTTATCAGTTTCTCTATTTCTTCATCCTCGCGCCTCATGCCCTCCATGAAAGCAGGTTCAAAGTCTTCAAACTTTATCTTGTCAAACGGCACGGTGTCGTGTGGCGTGCCGTAAGGCTCCATAAAGGGGTTCTTTCTTTCTGTGCTATCTGCCATTTATAGTGCTTCTTTCTGTTATGATTGCAAAGTTAGCAAAAAGATCGGCAATAGTGTGGAAAAAATTATTATTTAACTAATCCGCCGTGATGACGAGCTTGCGGGCTTTTACCAACTGGTCGTGCGATATGCGGTAGGCCTTGAGCTGCTTGCCGCCGAGAGTCATGCCTGATATTCTGCCTTGTCCGCCTGTGGCGCGCCGTGTCTCTATTGTTATGTCGCCGTTGGGATACCAGCGGCGGTCGAGGTGCAGGGTCACGCGGTCGAACGTAGGTGTAGTTATCGTGTACATGGGTTCGCCCGGGCAGTCGGGATATAAGCCAATCATTGAGAATACAAGCCAAGCCGACATAGTGCCGGTGTCGTCGTTGCCGGGTATGCCGTCGGGCTTGTCGCTGTAGTATTTCCCGATGAGTCGGCTCACCTCGCGCTGCGTGCGCCATTCCTCACCCTTGAAGCGGCTGAACAGGTACGGGTAGGCAATGTCGGGCTCGTTGGCAGGGTCGTAAAGACCTTGGTCGAACACCATTTGCAGCTTCTCCACGAATTTGCGGTTTCCGCCCATAAGCTTTGCCAACCCGTTGATGTCGTGAGGCACATAGAAGGTATAGTTCCATGCCGAGCCTTCATGGAAGCCGGGTGCGTTGCTGAAGTCTGCGCCGGCTTTCGGGTCGAATGGCTTAAGCCATGAACCATCTTCCATGCGTGGGCGCAGCGTGCCGTAATCCTTTGAGAAGTAGTTTTTATATCCGAGGCTGCGCTTTGCGAACAGCTGTGCGTCGTCGTTATGCCCAAGGGCTTTGGCAAGATGCGCCAATGCAGCATCGGCTACATAGTATTCCAATGCATGAGATACGGAGTTGTCGCCTGAGTTGTCGGCAGAATAAGTGCCGATGGGAATATAGCCCCTTGATATGTACGGGTCGATGTCAGGGCGCATAAGGTTTTCCTTGCCGGGCAGTGTTGCCGACTTGCGGAATGCTTCGTATGCCGTCTTGATGTCGAAGTCGCGCAAGCCCTTCAGCCAAGTGTCTACTATCACGGGTATTGCCGGGTCGCCTTCCATAGTCCACGTCTCTCTGCCGAACAGTTCCCACTTCGGCATCCAGCCCCATTCACGGTACATGTCTATCATAGAACGTACCATGTCGAGCTGCCTGTCGGGGAAAAGCAGCGTTTCCAGCTGGTGCACGTTGCGGTATGTGTCCCATAGAGAGAAAATGGTGTAGCGGTCGTGGCTGGCTGTGCCCGTGAGGCTGCTTTCCATCATAGGGTATTGCCCGTTGACATCTTGCAATACGCTTGGATGTATCTGCGTGTGATAGAGGGCGGTATAGAACATGCGGAGCTGTTTCTTGGTTCCGCCTTCTACGGTTATGGTGCTAAGCGTGCGTTCCCATTCGTCGTCGGCGTTGCGCTTTACCTGTTCAAAGCTTTTGCCGTTCAGTTCCTTATCAAGGTTTTCGCGGGCGTTGGCTATCGAAACGAACGATACGCCCATGCGCACTTCCACTTGTTCTCCGTCGGCAAGATTGTCGTAGCTGAAGTAGCAGCCAATCTCGTTGCCAGCAATCTCTCTGCCGTAGCGTGTGTACAGTTTATACCGTCCGTTGTCGGCATCCCATTGTCCTTTCACGCCTTCCATTTTAGGCTGTTTCTTCCAATAGCCCGTAGAGGTAGGCTTCTTGCTTACGCGCATAACGAAGTACATGGGGAACACTGCTTGCGGATTATAACAGAAAGTACCGAGCAGCCGGAAGCCTTCTACCTCAGTATCGCTCACTTTGCGTGCCATGCCGCCAGTCTCGTTGGTCAGTCCGTCGCCAATGTTGAGCAGAATATTGCCCTGCCCTTTAGGGAAGGTGAAACGCTCCACCGATGCACGTTGCGTAGCCGTCGCCTCGCATTGTACATTATATTTTGTCAGCTTAACGGCATAATAGCCGGGCTGTGCCTGCTCGTTGCTGTATGCTGAGCCATAGTTGTGATAGTCTACGTCAAGCTTGCCGGTGGTGGGCATGGTAAGCAACGTGCCCATCTCCGGGCAGCCTACGCCGCTCAGCGTTACATGGGCAAAACCGGTAAGATACTTGTTGGTATATTCGTAAGGAGCCGACCACCAGCGTTTGTCCTTGTCGTATTTGTTGAGGTCAGAGCCCATCACGTTGAACGGTGTCACCGTCATGAGTCCGTGAGGCACTACGGGCCCGGGGCTACAGACAGAGAAATTGGTTGTGCCTATAAACGGATCGACATATCGGGTTAGTTTTCCGGCTGAAGCCGTTAGAGCTGCTGTTGCAGCAAGCAGCAATGTCAATATGGTTTTCATGTTTAGTTTTGGTTTTTGGTATATTTTAATCTTGGTGTCATTTGTAGAAATCGCAGTTGGGTGTAGTAAACAACCCCGGCACGCGGTCGATGTATGGCAATATGCGTTGAGCCCACAGCAGGTATTTCAATCCGTACAGTTCAAAAAAAGGATCCTTTGGGTCGAAGCTGCCTATCCTCACCATTCCGAGCGAATGTAAAAACTTTCGGTTGCCAATGTAAAAGGCTACATGCGAGACCTTTGCCGAATCCATGAAATTAGCTTTCTGCCCAAAGAAGATCAAGTCGCCGGGCTCAATGTTCGTGAAGTTCGATGCAATGTCGATATGGCGCCCCTTGCGTGCCATCTGTGAAGCGTTGCGTGGCATGATAACATCGTGCATAAGAAGCATAGTGCGAATGAAGCCACTGCAATCCATGCCCTTCGTGCTCATGCCGCCCCACATGTATGGAAAGCCAAGCATCGACATGCCCGACTTTATGAGTCCTGACACACTGTTGTCAAGGAGCTTGCGCCAATGGTTTATCTCGTCGGCGTCACGTTTCGAAACGTAGCCTATGCGTCCGTCAGGATACACTACTTTATAATATGCATTTCTTGCTCCAAGATACATCAGCCTGTTGCACGCCACCACGTCACTGACGATGCGGGAAGTGCGGCGAGGCTGCGAATAGACTATGCAGAACGGTGAAGTTATAATCAGCTGTGGTTTTTTGTTCCACTCGGACAGCTCTTGGCGGCTGACGCGGTGCACTAAGCTTGGATGGACCCATGCGGCGTGCCCGTCGGGCGTTTCCACTTGCAACCAGTCTTCATCCTTAAGTATATGCACAGGCATGCCGAGCAAACCTTGTGTTGACATGCCTGCATTCAGGTCGGGAGCAATGCGCATGTTGCACACCGACACGTTTATAAGTCCCCAGTCTTTGGGCTCTTTGTTTGCGTTTGCCATGCCAGATGCTCTCTTGACGTTGCCCATCGTGGCGACGGCTGCTGATTTAAAATCCTTTTTGTACAATGTCATCGGCTCTGTCCTTCCTTTTGGAGAGCATGGTATTCAGCCAAGGCTTCTAACGGTGCTTGTATTATTCTGCCAAGGTGCATGCCTGCTTCCTGCAAAGCCTCCATAAGCGGCTTCTTATAATATACGGCTATTGAGCCATTGAAGCCGATAGGCAATGTCTGCCATCCGTCGTATTGCATGACATTGCGCCGTAGGAAAGAGCTGAAGCTGTCTTTCACGAGCTTGTATATTTGCGGTTCTCCGATATTTTCTTCAAGGAAAGGAACAAACGAGGCAAGGAATGTGTTGGGTTTAGGCTGGCGGTAGACGCGGTCGATTATTTCTGCCGGCGTGAGCTTGAATTTCTCAAAGAAGCGTTCGCAAATTTCTTTTGGCAGTTGGTTTTTCAGCACGTCGCCCACGAGCAGTTTGCCAAGCACGGCGCCGCTGCCTTCGTCGCCGAGGATGAAGCCGAGCGGCGAAACGTTCTTCACAATATACTTGCCGTCATACGAACAAGAGTTGCTGCCGGTGCCGAGAATGCAGGCTATGCCAGGCTCATGGCCGCAGATGCCACGAGCCGCGCCAAGCATGTCGCTTGCCACTTCGCATTCGCCTTTTATGGTAAGGCAAGCCTTCAGGGCGCGCTCCACTATTGGTTGCTTCTCCTTTGTGCAGCCTGCTCCATAGAAATGCACCTCGTCGAGCACTGTCGTTGGAAGTTCGGGCACGAGCCGGTTCTTTATTTCATCCTTTATCTCGTCTTCTGACATCTGGAAGGGATTCATGCCGGCAGAGCGTAACTTTCTTGCCAGTTTACCGTTTTCTATCAAGCCCCAGTCGGTTTTTGTGGAGCCGCTGTCTGCGATTAGTATCATAGTTTTATGTAAATATTCTTTTTAAACAACCATAGCCCTACGAGCCAGCATGTCAGCACGCACACCAGCGCCCACATCAGCGAAGCCCATGCAGGAGGCAGAACGGCGGCGAACACGTCGTTGTAAAGCACTTGCTGGAATGTCTTTCCGCCAAAGACGGGGAGCATGCAATAGGGTATAAGTATGAGGTCGGAGAGCACGTAGAGTGCCAATGGATTTACGCCAAAGACATGGAAGAAGCCGGTTATGCGGTCCTGGTGCTTACGTTTGTCGATGAGCCACGTGAGCAGTGCGAGCAACGTACAGCTTATTCCGCAAGTAGCCATAGCAAACGTGGGTGTCCACAGCTTCTTGCTTATAGGGCAGAGGTAGGCGAGCAGCCCGCCGGCGAGCATAAGCAATGCGCCGACAATGAACATGCGCTCAATCTTTTCGTCGAGGCTCTTGATGCCCATTATCATCTTTCCGGCGCAGAAGCCTATAAGCACATGGGCAAGGGCGGGGAATGTGGAGAGTATGCCTTCGGGGTCAGGGGTGTCCCATTGATACACATGGCTGTGGCCGAGGATGGCGTCGTCGACGACGGCGAGTATATTGGAGCCGTCGTGTGCATAGCCGTTGCCAAGCTCAAGTAGGGCGTAGTAGGCAACGAAGATGAAGGCTATGATCCAAGGTATGAACTTGTGTTTCACCGAGATGGCTATGACGGCAGCCAAGCCGTAGCAAATACCGAGCCGTGGCAGTACGCCCATTATTCGTAAGTTGGCAAAGGCTTCTGAAAGGCTCACCTTACTTGCCGGGTCGATAGCCTGCTGTACAAGCGTGAACAAAAGCGACACGGCAAGCCCGATGCCCCACAGCAGGAAGGTGCGCTTGGCTATCTTCCTGGCGCACGTTACAGACCAAGAGAAGTTGAACTTGCGTAGCGACAGGTAAGTAGTGATGCCCATTATGAACATGAATGTGGGGAAGACGAGGTCGGTGGGCGTAAGCCCAATCCAGTCGGCATGGCATAAGGGGGCGAAGGTATCGCTTCCGCCGGGGTTGTTTACCAGTATCATGCCGGCTATCGTTATGCCGCGCAGAATGTCTATTGACAGTATTCTGTTAGAATTGCTCATGCCGCAAAAAATAATATTAAGGTTTTACTTATGTTTTTTCCCGTATTCGGGATTTACTTTTCTCCTTGCTAACAAGGTCATTATTACGGTGGCTAAGCAGCAGAGCATCACCATCCAGAAGAAGTGCTCATAGCCTATCGCCTCCTGTATGTAGCCGGCGAAGGCACCGGGTATCATCATGCTCAGTGCCATGAATGCCGTGCATATGGCATAGTGGGCGGTGGCATATTCGCCTTGTGACACATATATCATATATAGCATGTATGCCGTGAAGCCGAAGCCGTAGCCGAACTGCTCCACTGCCACGCATGTGGATATGACCCAGAGGTTGTGGGGCAACGCCATGCTAAGGTAGACAAACGTGGCGCATGGCAGCGTCATGCAGGCAGCCATAGGCCACAACGACTTGTGCAAGCCCCAGCGCGAGGCGCATATTCCGCCAATGATGCCGCCCACGGTAAGGGCTGCCACGCCTATGGTGCCGTAGACAATGCCCACCATGTCGGTGTCGAGACCAAGTCCGCCGTTCGTCACGGGGTCAAGAAGGAAGGGGTTTACCATCTTCAACAGGAAGGCTTCTGGCAAGCGGTAGAGCAGCATGAACACGATGGCGAGCCACACGCCGGGCTTGCGGAAGAACGTAACCCATGTGCGCCCGAACTCGCGGAAGATGCGGCTTGCCTCGCTTCCGGCGCTTGCGTCTGAGGCATTACTGCCTTCTGCAAGCCCGTCGGGCAAGTCCTCGCCTGCCTTTCTTTTTCTGTCAGCCGTCGGTCGTGGTATTGCCCATGTGTGGTAAAGTGTTATGGCGCAGAACATTGCAGCCGTGATGCCCATCGTTATCTGCCAGGACGCAGGTATGTCTCCGCCCCTCTTTTCGAGGTAACCGGCAATGTAGACCAGCACGCCTTGCCCGAAGATGCTGCTCAGCCGGTAGAACGTGGAGCGTATGCCGACGAAGAAACTCTGTTGTTCCTCGTCGTTTGCAAGCATGTAGAAGCCGTCGGCGGCTATGTCGTGGGTGGCTGAGGCAAACGCCGTTATGATAAACAGCAACAGCGTGAACGTGAACATGCTTATGGGTGTTTGCTTCGCGGCTATCGTGGCGGCATCGGGGTGGGGGATGCTCAGCGTGAGCAAAATGAAGCACACCGACATGAGTATCTGCATGGCGAGTATCCACCACCGTTTTGTCTTCACTATGTCGACGAAGGGGCTCCACAGCGGCTTTATAGTCCACGGCAGGTAAAGCAGCGATGTGAACAGAGCCATCTCGCCGTTGGGCACGCCCATCTTGGTGAACATCGTCACGGATATGTTGTTGACGATGAAGTAGGGGATGCCTTCAGCAAAATACAGTGTAGGAATCCACCACCAGGGATTGCGCATGGCTTTATAGTTGTTTTTCATTGGTTTTCACTTTTCAGTCGCCCGTCTTTGCTCTGTTTTCCTTCAGCCTTGCCATAAGCTCCCAGGTGCGTATGCGGTCTTTGTAGAGGTTGTTGCGGTTTTCTTTCTCAATAGACAGGTCGCCGTCGGAGTTGTCTTCCCATCTCCGGCAGCAGTATATTGGTTCATAGATGCGCCCTATGAGGTAGTGGCGCGATATGGCAAGCGCTGTGGCATAGTCTTCGCCATAGTTTACGTTGGGCATTGGCAGCGAGCGTAGCGCGGGCGTATAGAAAGCTCGCGGAGCCCCCAGCCCGTTCACGCGCAGGGCGTTGTTGCGCCCGTTGTCGGCGGTCCACTCCTTATGGTCAATGATGCCTGGCGGCAACGGGTTCTTGTCTATGTCGGTGAGCTCGTATGCTCCTATTATCATAGCCGTGCGCTGCTGGCGGAAAGCGTCCACAATCTTTTGCAGTGTATTCTCGTCAAGATAGACATCGTCAGAGTCAAGCTGGGCTATGAAGCGTCCGCAGCGTGGGTCATGAGCCGCCATGTTCCACGAGCCTCCCACGCCCAGGTCGCGCCTTTCGGTCACGATGTGTATTATGCGCGGGTCGCGTGCAGCCATCTCCTCCACTGCCTCGGTAGTGCCGTCGGTAGAATGACATTCGGGGCCGTTCTCTACCACGAAGACGTTGTAGCTGAACGTGGTCTTCTGAGACAGTGCGCTCTCCACGGCGTCACGGATGGTGCGAATGCGGTTGCGCACGGGTATCATTATCGAAGCCTCCACGGGGAAGGTGCCCTCGTCTATGTCTACAGCCTTGAAGTCGCCTGGCTTCAGGTAGCCGCCAATGTCTTTCAGGTATTCGGTGCAAGCCTTCTCCATCTCTATCTGCGACGTGCGGTTGCGTGGGTCAACATAATCAAACAGCCTCTCGCCGCTCTTGCGCATTTTTTCGCTCTCCTTGCCAAGCAGCGAAGGCGGCAGCTCAATCTCCGAATACAGGTACTCGTTGATGTGCCCCAGCTTGTATCTCTCGGCAAGCTTCAGCCGCAGGTCATAGAACCCGGCAGCCTGATAGTCGGCTGTCATGCGTGAGGCGGCATCCTTCAGCGCGTCGGTGCGGAAAAGCACTGCCGACCCGAAGTCGAAGTCATCGCGAAGCGAGCCCGTCTGATAGTCGATGACGGGAGCCTCGGTGCGCTTGCCCTCTGCGGAAATGTTATAGTGGTCGGCGTAGGTCATGCCGTAGCCCCCGATGCCGGCAACCTGCGCCATGCGGTCGGTGGCAAGGTATCCCATCTGTATGAACTTGCCCTTTAGATAGACAAGCGTGTACTCTGCTTGCGCCTTTTGAGCGATGTCTTTCAAGGTGGCTGAGGCTTTTATGTTGCCTTCCACCACGGTCACATTGCCCACGCTTGGTTCGGCATTCAATGCCTCCACGTTTCTCCTTGTCTCTTCATCGTAGCCTTTTGGCACGAAGCAGTCTATGGTCGTCTTCATTTGTTCTTGTTTTATATTACGCTGTTTGTCAAGCTCTTAATGTGATGGCTTTGCCTTCGCCGCTTCCTTATGCCACTTTGCGCGTTTGCGGCAAAAGTTTAAGGGCATTGCGATTAAAGTTTAAGGGCATTGCGGTAAAAGTTTTATCGCATTGCGGCGAAAGTTTTGTCGCGTTGCCTCTGCGGCTTAGGCACCTATCCTTTACGTTGCTTGACGAAAATGGTATGGTTGGTTGCAAATTCTCAATTCTTCAATCGATTGTTTTCATATCTCCTTACAAAGTTACTAAAAAAAATGTTGTCTTATTATTTTTTCCAACATTTTTTTCATATATAGCGCAAGGTATTGCAGAAATTAGTAACTTTGCGGCAAATTTTGAACAATATCACAAGATAGGCAACATGAATTATTTCATAATTATCAATGATGTGCAGCAAGGCCCGTTCACGGTTGAAGAACTCAGCCAGCATGGCTTGCAACAAGACTCGCTTGTATGGTGCGAGGGCATGACACAGTGGACGCCGGCTTGGCAGGTGGAGGAACTGAAACCGCTTCTTTTCGGCACCCAACAGCAGGAACACCCTTCTGTTGAACCGGTGGCTCAGCCCACACCGCCCCCTGTGCCCCCACGCATTCCACAGGAGCCGCAGCCTGCTGCCGCCAATCCTCAGCCGCCACAGAAGAAAGGGCATCGCAAGCTTTGGATTGCGCTTATAGTATTGGCTGTAATCGTATTCTTGCTCGCCCTTACCAACCCTGGTCCCGCCGAGCACCGCAAGGCTATTCTCGACCGCATAGATACAGCGACCGAGCGCACCGACAATATTGACGACCCGACGATACGCGGCATTGTTTCGGGCATCATGGGCTTGGGCAACGGCATGGTGAAAGAGGTTGTGCGTCAGTTGGTAGACGAAAATCTGGAATACCATAATTATATCATATTCTCAACTACCACTCTCCACAGCGATCTCCTGCGCCACGACATGCGCACGTCGGTGGGCTATCTCGGACATGTGAGCGCTGTAAGCTTGTCAAACATAATGCCCGACATCATAATGCAGCAGGTGGGCGACGGCAATGGCTTTGACAATGGCACCACCGAGGAGACTACAACCACTGTAGACAGCGACGGCAACCAAACCACGCAGACAACGAAGACAACACGCAGGAATGGCGTGACCGTAGACTCGCTGACCAAGCGAGTCACCAATCGTATTGCCGACGAGGTGGCGAAAAAGGTAAAGAACGAGGTGCACCAGCAGGCTGACAGCTCTACGGCTTCGGGTGTAGAGCAGATTGTGAACGACGTGCTGAACTTCATAAAGGGCTTGTAGCTGCCGGCTCGCCCATAGGAAAGGAGCGAAAGGTCATAATGCAAAACATATTCTTGAGGCATAAGCTTTTGCTGCTCTTGCCGCTGATGGCGGCTGGAGCGGTGGCGTGGCTCATTGTGCGCGCCAGCCCCGCCACGGAGACCGACATCCGTCGTTCTGCCTGTCTGGTGGAGGGACGGGGCAGCTTGTGCCTTGTGGCTGATGGCGACACCGTGGTGCTCAGGTCTGACACGGTGAGGCAGCAGGGCGTTTGGATAAACCGCCATTGGTGGTGGCCGAGCTGCGACGGGCGCGTGCTGACGATGAACCGTGGCGTAATGCCGGTTCACGTGAAAGGATTGTCAAATCCCGACTCGCTCAGGCATCTGTTTGCCGTGGGAACCGATTCGCTCGGCAGACTGCTCAAACGAAAGGATACAGAGCGCAAGGAGCTGCAATACTATTTGCGCTCACACGGTGTCATCGACGAAGGCTACACCCAGATTGCGGCTTATGCCAATGCCCAGGCAAAGGAGACCGACTCGCTCAGCAGACTCTATACAAAGCTGATGGAATGGGGTAAGAAGCATGACAAGAAAGGCAAACAGTGGCTTTTGTTGAGGCGTTATGACTGCCGCGTGAGCTGGTATGGGCGTAACGACAGCCTCAGAACGGTGGCTTGCCTGCCCGTATGCACCAGCCTTACCGACGATGGCGAGCCTATGATTATACACACGTTGCGCTCTACGAAGCCGTGGGGAGCCTATGCCGTGCGCAATGTGCCGTGGGGAGCAGCGCGCCACAGAAAGGTGGTAACGGTGACGCTCCTCGCCCATGAAGGGCATGTGGCTAAAGGCGAGCAGACAATTCTCGCCACGGGCGACTATGACAGCCGTCGTGGACATGACCTGCCACGGTTGTTTGCAATCGACGGTTCGCCTGTCTTCACGCTTCACGGACGTTTCATTGGCATTATTTCAGGAAAGGAGGTGGTGCAATGAGAAATGGTTTTATAATTGTGCTGTCAGTGCTGCTCTGTACCCTTGGCGGTTGCACCATTCACCCGAAAGACATCGTAGAGGTGGGCGTTGGCGACAGCTTGACTTACCGTGGACAGATGGCAGGCGGCAAGCGCGAGGGCTTGGGAGTGCTGCTTAGGGGTGACTCGGTGGTATATTCAGGCCAATGGCATCAAGGCATGAGGCAAGGCAAGGGCTGGGTTACCGACTCGCTCGGGCGAAAGGTCATGGGCACATGGGACCACGACACTATCGTTACGGCATCGAAGCGCGACTCTACCGGTGTCTATACGGGGGAGATGAACCGCAGGCTTATGGCAAGCGGCTATGGGCATTATCGTGACACTCTCGGCACATATTATGAAGGGCAGTGGGTCAATGGCGAACGCACGGGCTTTGGCTTCTCGTCACAACACCGCTACTTCCGTGTGGGCGAGTGGAAACACGACGTTTACAAGGGCGAGCGACTGAACTATAATTCTGAGCGCATCTATGGCATAGACATCTCCAAATACCAGCACATTCATCGCAAGAAACGCTACGGCATCGATTGGAGTAACCTGCGCATAACACATCTTGGCTCTTTGTCGAGGAAGAATGTAAGCGGCAAGGTGGACTTCAAGGTTTCGTTCATATTCATAAAGTCTACTGAGGGCAAGACGCTTGTCAACCCTTACTACACTGCCGACTATCGTGCCGCGCGCAGCCACGGCTATCCAGTGGGCACCTACCATTTCTTTACCCATCGCACCACGGGCACAGAGCAGGCGTGGCATTTTCTCAGCCATAGCCATATACAAAAAGGAGACCTTCCGCCCGTGCTCGACCTTGAACCGCTGCCTTCGCAGGTCAAGGCTATGGGCGGAGCTGCGGGTATGTGGAAGCGCGTGAGGGCGTGGTTGGAAATAGTGGAGAAGCGCACGGGCATGCGCCCGATACTGTACATCAGCCAGACGTTTGTGAACCGTTGGCTCGATGCGGCTCCCGACATCAAGCATTCCTATCCCGTATGGATAGCCCGGTATGGCGAATACAAGCCCGACGTGAAGCTGTGGATATGGCAGCTTGCGCCAGACGGGCGCGTGAAGGGCATCGTCGGACATACCGACATCAATGTCTTCAATGGCTACAAAGGTGAGTTTGCGCAGTGGAAAGCCGCCGTATGCAAAAAATGATGCAAAAAATTCACTATGGCTTTTCACTAAGCAACTGGACAGTATCAGTAAACCTCTTGACGATTTCGCCCAACCGAGGATTGTCATTACGAACAATCAATGTTGCATAATTGATAATGCCATCTGCTTTAACGGAAGAATTTAATATAGTGAATAATCCTTTCTGATTATTGCTGGAAAACCAATGCTGGAAAAGCCTGTTTCGCATGGCTTGTTTGCCGTCTCCGGTTTCACAGATATAAAGTAAGACGCTATTGTTTAAACGGAAAAACTCATTTATAATTGCCACTACAGTATCACGAAGTTTGTGGTCCAAAGGAGATTTTTGATTATTAAGATTGGCGATTATAAACTCAAAGCAGTTATCCAACTGTAAAGTTTCAAAATCGGGCATGAAGCTTATTGAGTATTGTACGCCGGCATCAGTCTTAAAGCCATACGAATACTCAATCTTCCCTTTCCGTACTGTGTATGGAGCTATTTGATTTATCCTCTCAAGACAAGGTTCAATCATAGCACTGAAAAATTAGTAGCTTTAGAGCCTGTCGTGCGTTCATATTCAGATTCCATCGCCTTCCTCAGTTTTGCTATATAAGCCCGTTTCTTTGCTTGACCTGCCCTAAAATTAGCCAAAGCTTGTTCATATGTCAACTTTTGTACCTGCATAATTTTCTTTTTAATATTTCACTTCGCAAATTTAAGCAGAAATTCTGGAACTCGCAACAAAATATGGAAAAAACGTTGACCTACAAGCCAAAATGATAAAGAATCAAAAATTCTCATGTTCTTAGGTGGTCCGAGTGCAAAAGTGGGGCAAAAAGTGAGGTAGGAAGTGCGGCAAAAAAGCGAGGTACGCCAAAAACATGAGCATGAAAAAACCGCTAAGTTGCTGTAACTTAGCGGCTGTTTAAGTAGTGGATAGGGGAATCGAACCCCTATGCCAAGATTGAGAATCTTGTATCCTAACCA
>CAZZNO010000030.1:19447-25647 GCA_964655685.1 uncultured Prevotella sp. | reverse complement strand
ATTACTAACAACTTCAACCTGCAGATGACTACACTCCTCATTATAGTCTAGTCCGTCTTCATCCCAGTCATCTTCAGTATAGTTGCGTTCTATAAATTCTGATAACTCTGTCAAAGACTTATGATGACCGGCTATTATAAAAGAAACAAGATCTTTGTCTGAATCATTTAAGTTAGAATTAGAAGTGAAAAATAGTGAGAATAACTCATGCCGTTGTTCGTTCCACTTGTCCTTTTGCTTTCGTAATAACTTTTGGAATTCTATATGAGATTTACCAGTGTCATGTAAAACAACACTCTTCTCAACTAAATTCCAAAAATGTTGATTATCATTCACTGGCAAATTAGGCACACACACTTTGAGCTGTCTGCAAATTTGCAGACAGTCCTCAATGTGTTGCTTAAGTGTTACCTGTGGCTTTGATTTTGCCAAGAGCAGGTCTGGATCATTTTTTATACTGTTCAAAGTCTAAATGATGCAAATAAATATCAACCTCTTTATCTTCTATCTCGTCTTTAATAGCATTTAGATGAGTCTGAAAAGGTAAGCTGTTACAACTGATTACAGAGTATGGTTCTGTACCAATGTTCTCACGCGGGATAGTATTAGTAAAGTATTTTGGCAGAGCTTGAATAGTTCCGGGGAGATAGTTGCCCATAAAAGGAACTATTTGACCTGCAATATGACTTGCGTTGTCAACAAGAGGATAATCGTTTGTCGTTATTTCCTCTATCGTTGCAAGGTCATTGCTTCTCCCCAATAATATCTGAAATACAGGGGCTTTGAAGAAAGAAGCTATCGATTCATCGTCAAGATAAACATATAATGTGCAGTCATAAAGAAATTCTCTATTGAGCACATTGGACTTAACTTGCTTCTTCGGAGCTCCTTTATCATATTCTACTTGATATATCGTTTCAAGATCCTTACCTTTAGCCTTGTATTCAAAATAGTAGCCTATAGAAAGGCTACCATATTCTACATAGTATCCTGCACAAGCATTGATGAGACCTAAAACCGTACTCAAAGGTGGAACGTCAAGCGTAGGCTGGTAACCGGATATAATATTCGGATACCTAAAGCTCGCTGTCCATGACGTTATTTTGATACGGTATAACCTCATTATCCAATCTGTGTTTTAAGTTGTTCCACGTAGCTGTCAATGGCCTTGTTCACGGAAAGATATTCAATGTTCTCGTTTCCTTCTGAAAGTTTTTTCAGGCCTTCTTCATATTCATCGAAGAATCCACTTCTCTTGCCAATGAAGATCTTACCCTTGAAGGTGGACTTATAGTCTTCTATAACCTCTTTTATGCCTTTGACATTAAGCATAGCACTGTAACCGTACATATCATCAGCCTTAGCGATATGAGAAAAGGGATGATTTCCAGTCTTAGTAGTAGCAAGGACAATAAACTTCGGAGTAACATCAGCAAGATTTGTCGTTTGCAATGCTCCACCAGATATGTTTTTTAGAGCCAGAACCGACTCTGTGGCCCTCTTTATTCTTGTTTCTAAAGGAAGGCGTAATAGTGTTCCTGTTCCGAAAGGATCGTCTATGGTCTCAAGATGCTTTTCTTGAGCTTCCTGCCTAACTTCATCTGAAATATTCTTGTAGCCACTTCTGTTATAATCAGAAAAAGTGCCAACTGCGTTAAGATCTATAGAAAACATTCCTTTCAGCACCGCGCTATACTCCTCCCGTGAAAATGGTGCTGGATTACCATCTTGTCGTGACATACTTGAAAAGTTGGCTACAGGAGAAACTGAGGCAACAGAAACTAAGGCAGAGTTCTTTAAAGGGGAAACACGTGTTACTGACACATCTTTCTTCTTACCTTTCTTCTTAGACTTATCGTTGTCTGATTCATCTTCTTTTTCAGTAGCCGCACGCATATATCCAAATATATCATCATCTGGATATAATATAGGATCAACACTTGTAAACACTACCTTTTTCTTTTCACCAAACTTAATCGGGGAAAGAATCCAGTTGTACTGTTTCTGAAGCGTGTTTCTCCACCAATATCTCCATGCCTGACCAGATACGTAAACGTATTTTCGCCCATTCTTGTAAAGAGACTTTGTCTTTACATTGTTGTCATTGTCTGTGGTATTGTCTTTACCTGCGTTATTTAACGCAGCTACATCCACATCCAATAGGACAAAGCCCTGAGTGAATAAGTTGTTTTCCATATTTGTATATTTAGTTATTTATTGAACTGTCATCCTCTCCATCTTCGTCTAAGATCAAGATTTTCTCGTGATCTTTATGTAACCTTTCAAAAATTGCAATTAGTAAGAGGTCTCGAGTCTCTTTCCATGATTCTGTATCAGGGAAGAGATATTTGACATAATCATTTACTGATACTATAGCGTCCTTGTTTCCGTCTTCATAGTTCTTAGCCACAATGTCTTTAATGACAAATCTTCTAAGAAGACTTGAACTCGAAATTCCATAGAGCTTTTTTATTGCTTTAGAAACTCCATCGGTATCATTTGATGACATGATAAAATCTGCCATCTGTTCAATCTTTTCTACTGTTTCCTTCCTCATATTACGAACTTTAATTTCATATGTCTTGATTATGTTAAAATCCAATTGGTGTTCCTTTTCGTATACAAAAAACTTGTGGGTTAAAGACCTATCGGCAACAAGATCGTCATATACACGATTACCCCAATTTGTATAAGTAGATTTATCAATCTCTGTCTTCTTCAGATTCTTTTTTCCTGTTGTAACATAATATTTTCCATCCTCGTAACTATAATCTTTTGCATAATAATATGTATTAACAAATGCATTCCATGAATCTCTATACTTTCCTTTTTGTGTAAAGGCATAAAATCTTAGCGTTTGAAAGGGCAGTTGATAAATATCTAATGTAGGCTTTTGACCTAAATTAGTAAAATGATAAAGAGTCAGTGAATCATCATTATTATCATCAAATTCTAGCTTGGACTTCGTAATAATCATATCCGTATATCTGAACAGAGATGTTACAGGATTATAAGATTTAGCCTTTTTAATTCCATCAGAAGAATTATTTGCGATGGCAACAAAATTATCTTTGCAAATTTCTTGACTAAAATATTTGCTAATTTCCAGAGAGTTACTACTAATCAAAGCAATTTTACCTTGTAATTGCATGCAAGCAAAAGGCAAAAAGAAATACCTTATTAGCACTTCTTTGGATACCATAAGACCACTCTCAAAACCATGATTAAAATTTATGAAAGTTCCAGATCCAGAAAGGACAGAATTATCTCTACCTGCAGGAAAAACATACGTTCTCTTACCTGTAACTCTACAATAGCCAATATGACCTCCAATATTATTAATGAGGCTCTTGAAATACTTTTCTGTTTCTATTTTCTTTGCATTGCCTTTAAATGAAGGCTGGGTTATTTTAGAGTTTAAGAAAAAAGCATTTATCTTTGCGTTCCATCTGTCAACATAAATATCAGTAGCCCTCATAATCAACTCCAATATATCATCATCTGGAAAAAGATTAGAGAAGACCTCTAATGCATACCCGCCTGCATCAACAAACGGGTCGCCAGTTGGTCGTGTAATCCACTCATAATCAATGCTATCGTAAGTCTTTTTCATTTCATTTTCCTTTCTATATACCCGAAACCTTGTGAACACTCTTCGCCTATTCCGCCTTCGTAGGCTATCTGTTGCAGCTCCTTTGGAGCTGTAAGGCGGAAGCTATAGGTGTAGCCGCGGACTTTGATGCCTTTTATGTCAATAAGTGAGGACTTTACCTTTCCTGGTAACAGGTCGAACTCGAATCCGCTTACATCTCCTTCAAAGGGTTTCCCGTGGAATGCCTCATATCGCGAAAGCAAACCTTTAAGAATTCCGTCAGAATAATGCGCATCTGTTGGAGAGAGATACTGCGTGTGGTCATTGATATGCTGTTTGATGCATACTGGCGACAAAGCCGTGTATTCCATAGTCTCTGTGAATGAAGGCGATGGAAGACTCTCTAAACTCGCAACTTGAAATGAGACTTTGTGTGAACGATTGCCGACAGTAAACTCAGTACCGTTGAAAAGACCCATGACAAACTCCTGCGTAGAACGCTCAGGCAGGAGACTGATGGTCCAGTCTACATTGCTTCCTCGAAACTCTATTGTATGGTCAGTGGGATTTGCCTTAAAGGACTTAAAACCAAAACGGGAAAATAAGAAAAGCTTGAAACGCTTGCCATTTGCCAACTGATAACCATTATCATGAAGCCATGTTGCATATTCTCCGTCTGAAGAGCCGAGGATATGATAGATTACAGCAGACTGCATGTACTGGTAATCTATAGGCAGACAATTATGTTTGTTGTCGTCGGTAAGTGTAAGATGCAGCTTAAATCTCATCCGCTAGTTTAGTTTTATGGTTCTTAGTTGCAAATTTAAGAAAAAACTTTAAGTTGACTACAGTTTCTGCTATATTTTTTCTATAATGTTTTAAAATAGTGCAAATATAGACGATAAAATCGGAATACTGTCAGTTTTGGTGATGCTCTTTCTGATTCTCAGATGAAAATATTACTCTTATACATGCTTTTGGAATGTCATAATAACAATAATGAGATAGGTAACATTTTTTGTCTTCAACATCAGTCATTTTTAATGCTTCTTATAATCAGTCAACTATCTGCTATGTGCCAGCAAAGATTCAAGTATGGGTAATGTCTTGTTTAGCAATCCTGCTGTAATGAGAAAATTCCAGAAGGGTTCAAGCTTTTTCCACCCGCCGGTATACAAGAAATGTGATATAGAACGTTGGAGGGAAATGTCATTTGTACATGATTTTAGAATGTTGCTCCATTTATAAAATTCTTTATATGCCCAGTCATAACCGGCTTTCAGTTCTTCTGCGGAAAGAGTGGTTGGCTTATAAACTACTGTTCTTGTATCGTATTTACTCCAGTCATGAGTGATAATCCTACCGGCTTCTTCCAACCTCTTGTATTGTCTTGTGCCAGGGTAAGGTGTGAGAATATGGAAAGTGGCAGTAGTGATAGCATTTTCTATTCCCCAATCTACAGCTCTCTTAAATGTATCTTTATCGTCATAGTCCATGCCAAATACGAAGCTGCCATTGATCATTATGCCAAGTTCATGCAATCGCTTTACACAAGCCGAGTAATCGCGTGCAAGGTTTTGGTATTTATTTTCTTGTTTTAAGTTTTCGGGGGAGAAAGTTTCAAAGCCAACAAAAATACTCCTCAATCCAGCTTCATAGGCTTTCTCTATAAGATTACCTTCAAGAATTGATTTTACTGTTGCAGCCCCTTGAAATACTCGTCCCATACCCTTCATGCCTTCAAAAAGTTCGCGTGCAAACTTTGGGTTGCCAAGCAAATGATCATCAAGGAAATATAGATGGTGGCCAGGTAGAGAGTCTATTTCTTTTAGCACTGCATCTACTCTTGCGGTGTAAAAAGACTTGCCACCTTCATAGAAAGCGTCCTTATAGCAGAAGTCGCAGTGGTGAGGACAACCACGGCTGACGACAAGGGAGTTTGGAACAAAGTATTTATTCCTTTTTATCAGGTCTCGTCTTACGGGAGGAATATCGGTAATCTGTCTTTCTTTGGGTATATACACTTTCTCCGCTTTGTGCTGGCGAAAATCGTTGATAAAACGAGGAAAAGCTTCTTCTCCTGGACCAAGTATTATTGTGTCAGCATGCTCTGCGGCTTCTTTCGGTAGTGATGTTACATGCAGCCCGCCCAGCACAACCCAAATGCCACGCTTGCGGTAGCTGTCAGCAATTTTGTAAGCACGGTAAGCGTTGGTAATGTAAACTTGAATGCACACAAGGTCGGGAGTATCATTCAAGTTTAGTTTTTCCACATGTTGGTCTTGCAGCACCACTTCGTCATATGGCGAGAAATAACCTGCGAGCGTTGCCAGGCCAAGAGGCGGAAACAGAGAGTATTTGATAGGTCTCCAATATGGGCTCTCCGCTTCTTCAAGAGCTGGTAATATCATCTTCACTTTCATGTTTGCAAAAATAAGTGATAAAACTGAATGCTGCAAATAATTAGTCTTTAATTTCGAAAGAAAAAGCGGGATGCAACCAAATGAATGATTACATCCCGCTTATTATGTTACTCTGTCTTAAAACATACATTGTCTTAGCCAGGAATTACGCTATCTTACTTAACCTCCTCGAAGTCAGCGTCCTG
>CAZZNO010000030.1:0-19347 GCA_964655685.1 uncultured Prevotella sp. | reverse complement strand
ATGTCGCTCGTAGAGAGCTTAGCGTCGCGGATAGCGTTCTGGCAAGGTACCAGGCACTTCTGAATCAAGTCGTGGCAGAGCTGCTCAAACTGAGCACGTGTCAAGGTCTTAACCAAGTGCTTTGGAACACCACCCTCAGCAGAGATGTAAGGCAGGTTGATTTCGGTTGAAGTCGTAGAAGATAGCTCAATCTTAGCCTTCTCAGCAGCCTCTTTCAGACGCTGCATAGCCATCGGGTCTTTACGAAGGTCAATGCCCTCATCAGCCTTGAAGCCGTCAGCCAGCCAGTCGATAATCTTCTGGTCGAAGTCATCACCACCCAGATGTGTATCACCGTTAGTAGCAAGCACCTCGAAGACGCCGCCACCGAACTCAAGGATTGAAATATCGAATGTACCACCACCAAGGTCGAATACAGCGATCTTCATATCCTTGTTAGCCTTATCAACACCGTAAGCAAGAGCTGCGGCAGTAGGCTCGTTGACGATACGACGAACATTCAGACCGGCAATCTCACCAGCCTCCTTCGTAGCCTGGCGCTGTGAGTCAGAGAAGTAAGCAGGTACTGTGATGACTGCATCGGTAACTTCCTGACCGAGGTAGTCCTCAGCGGTCTTCTTCATCTTCTGCAGAATCATAGCAGAGATCTCCTGCGGAGTGTAAGGATGTGCTGCGCCGTCAATCTGCACCTTTGGATAACCATTATCGTTGATAACAGTATAAGGTACGCGGGCAACCTCAGCTTGACACTGGTCGTAGGTTTCACCCATGAAACGCTTGATAGAATATACGGTGTTTTTCGGATTTGTGATAGCCTGACGCTTTGCCGGGTCACCGACCTTACGCTCACCGTCTTTCATGAAGCCTACTACAGAAGGTGTAGTACGCTTACCTTCAGAGTTTGCAATAACCACTGGCTCATTGCCTTCGAATACGGCAACGCAGCTATTTGTAGTTCCTAAGTCGATTCCAATAATCTTTCCCATAGTTGTATATATTTTATTTTTATTATTCAATGTTGTTTGTTTGAGCATAAAGCTCGCCCTTGATTAAACAAAGGGTGTGCCAAGCCATTTGCTGTTGACATAATGACTGACATAATGTCATGTTCTATGTATGGGAAAGAGTAGTCTTGCCATATTTTTGGCAGTATATCTATTTACGACTGTGAAGCATGAGGTAGACTTCTGCCTTTGTGATGTCTTTGCGGCATACTCTCAGAATGTCTTCGGCTTTGGCATCTTCTTGTAGTTGTGATATGGCATGCCGTATGGCTTTCACTTTCTCGGCGGGTATTACCTTGTCGGCTGTCAGTTCACCTCTTTTTATATATTTTGCAAGATGGTCGTATATGGTGCTTATTTTAAGGTTTCTTTCTTGCGCTATTTGCTCGGCTGTCAAGCCTTGCTTGAGCATGGCAAGTGTTTTTGATTCAGAGTCTCCTTTCTTTGGCTTTTTCTTTTGTGTTTTAGTGTCAACAGAAGGCATTGGCTCTGAGACCAAGTCGTCATCGTAAGGATTTCTATGCGCATATTTCTTACGTCTTGGCTGCTTGCCATTTGGTTCAACTACGTCCATTGCGTCGAGCATGGTCTCTTGCTTTATTTGCATATAACGTGCTACGGTGAAAGGCTCCTCAGCCATGTTGTCAAGAAGCTTTTCTTTGGAAATATATAGCAATCGGAAATCCTTGTAGCGTTCATCGAGCAACTCCATTCCTCGTTTGTTTCCACCTTTCACCATTTTTGTTTTTTCCAGCAAATCTGGTATTTGCTCCTTCAAGGCAGCCGCAAAATAGTCAGCACTGCGCTTCACTCTTTGTATGAATGCGGCAGAATGCAAGGTTTCTGGCTGAGTTTGCCGTATTACATTTTGCCATTTGTAAGCCACGTCAACGACCTTTAGCTTAACATTCTCCATTACCTTTCGGTGATAATCTGTCAGCTTTGGATAGCTATGGAAGAACTCTACAAGAGTGCGGTTTAGCAATTGCTCTGAGGCATATAGGGCATTGAAGTTAAACATATCAAGCATTTGTTCCCTGTAGTAAGCCTCTTTCAGTTCGGGCAATCTCTGTATACTTTCCTCGGCAGCCTGTTGCTGATGCGAAATGTAGTCGGCTACACGTTGGTCGTTTATTATACTGTTGAGTCCTATCCGTGAGGCGAGTACTAGTCCTTCGAGACTTTTGCAGCGGCTCAATGCCACGTACACCTGTCCGGAGGCAAAGGAGAATCCTGCGTCTATGATGGCGTGCTCGAAGGTCAAGCCTTGGCTTTTATGTATTGTTATGGCCCAAGCCAACCGCAATGGGTATTGCTTGAATGTTCCTTCAACGTGTGGTTCAATGGTCTTGGTGCTTGGGTTTATGTCATATTTGGTATTTTCCCAAACGTCGGGCTCAACCTTTATGGCTTCATTGTCGCCAGGGCATTTTACGAGTATGGATTTCTCGTCTATGGCTGTCACATGACCTATGCGTCCATTGTAATATTGATGCTTGCCGGAAGTATCGTTCTTTATGAACATCACCTGTGCCCCCACTTTGAGATAAAGGTTTTCCTCAGCGGGGAAAGAACTTTCGGGGAATTCTCCTTCAATTTCAGCCTTGAACCCGTAACGCTTTCCTGGCAACTTCAATAGCTCTCCATCGTTATAGCTGTCGGCAATACGATTGTGTGTAGTCAGCCTTATGTAGTCGTCCTCAGGTTTAGGAATGAATGACGGATTGCATCGTGCGTTGAGTAGGTTGAGGTCGTCGGTGGTAGGTTTGCCATCGCGCACGTGGTTCAGTATATTTATGAACTCCGGGTCTTGCTGGCGGTATACATGTGTCAACTGTATAGTCACGTAGTTTATTTGCCTAAGAGCCTTGCTGCCGAAAAAATATGGCGTGTCATAATAGCGCGATAGAATTTGCTCATCCTGCGCCCTAACTACAGGCGTTAGTTGCTGCAAGTCACCTATCATGAGCAGCTGCACTCCTCCGAAAGGCTGTGTTGCGTCACGGAAGCGGCGAAGCACAGAGTCGACAGCATCGAGCAAGTCGGCACGTACCATAGAAATCTCGTCTATCACCACCATGTCAAGTGATGCAATGATGCGTCGCTTGGCTTTGCTAAAGTCGAATTTGTCGCGAATGGTAGCACCTGGTACGTATGGCGTGAAAGGCAGCTGGAAGAAAGAGTGTATTGTGACGCCTCCGGCATTTATTGCCGCCACACCTGTAGGCGCAACAACAATCATGCGCTTTGATGAATGTTCTTTCACTGTCTTCAGAAATGTGGTTTTGCCTGTTCCTGCCTTGCCTGTCAGGAATATGCTTGTGCCAGTGTGCTCCACAAAGTCCCATGCCAATCTTAGTTCCCTGTTCTTTTCCATTCGTCTTTAGAGAATTTTATGCAAAATTAGAAAAAACTTTTGGCAACCTGCAATTTAAAAGGATTAATGTTGTAACTTCGCAATTGTAAATCTTATTATCAGCCCATGCCCTTTGTAAATTGCTTTCAAACTCATCCCCTGTTGCTCGTTGCCGTGGCATTGTCATTGGGCATTTTGGTCGGTGATGCTGCGGCTGATAAGGTCGTTGTTTGGTGGTGGCTTATTGCTGCCGCAGTGTCACTGCTGCTTTTTTTTATCATAGGAAGGCGCAGACCTTACGGTCAGTCTGCATTGTTGCACCTTGCAACGTTCTTTGTTGGCGCAGTATTGGTGGACATGACAGAAAGCAAGCTTTCTTTTCCTTTCAATGATGGAGACATGGTACATTATGAAGCAGTATTGGCTGATGAACCGAGAGTGCGTGGAAAAACATTGCAATGCGACCTTTTGCTTACGGCAATAGATGGAAAAGCCTTGGAAAAGACAATAGGGGTAAAGGCTGCCATATTGCGTGACACGGCCACTGGAGACTGGCAGCATTTGCATGTAGGCAGTGGTATAGAGGCATGGTCGGTGATGCACCCATTAGAAAACTTCATGTCTGGCGGAAACTTCGATTATGTCAGGTGGCTTCACGTGCGTGGCTTCAGGGCGCAGACGTTTATATTCTATACTGATTGGATAGGCAGAAGCGTGCCTTTGCATGCAATGTCCCGATTTGACAAGATGCGTATAAAAGCCTTGCGTATGAGGCAAAAGCTTGTGAGCTTGCTCATTAACTCCAGCTCCATGCAGAAAGACAGCCAACAGGAAGCTGTCGTTGCCGCAATGGTGCTTGGCGATAGGCATGCGCTGAGCAAGGAAACAAAGGAACTGTATTCTGTTTCTGGAGCGTCTCATGTGCTTGCCTTGTCAGGGCTTCATCTTGGCATAATCTATGCCATGTTGACATTGCTCTTTGGACGGCTTAGGCGTGTGTGGCTCTGTCAAGCATTGGTGTTGATAGCCGTGTGGGCTTACGTCATGGTTGTCGGTATGAGCACGAGCGTAATGCGCTCTGCCGTCATGCTGACTGTATATTCACTTTGCCTCGTTGCCCGGCGCGACAAAGCGCAAATCAATACGTTGGCCTTTGCGGCAATATGCCTGCTTATTGCCAACCCTTTGAGCCTGTGGGATATAGGCTTTCAAATGTCTTTTATGGCTGTGTTCGCGATAGCATTATATTACCGTAGTCTGTACCATCTGCTCCAGCTTAGCAATTGGTTTACAAAGCTTGTATGGGGTATGGCGGTGGTTTCCATTTCTGCCCAAATAGGCACAGCTCCCCTTGTTGCCTATTATTTTGGCCGTTTTTCATGCTATTTTCTTTTGACCAACTTCATTGTAGTGCCTGCGGCTACACTTATTATCTATGGCAGCGTTGCCATGTTTCTTGCCACGCCTGTGCCTTGGCTGTGTTCGTTCTTGGCGCATTGTGTTGCCGTTATTGCAGGATGGCTCAATAAGTCTTTAGAGTGGATGGCTTCGTTGCCGGCTGCAAGCATAGACAACATACATGTCAGCACATTACAATTGTGGCTCATATATGTTGTCATAGCTTGTATAACCGTAATCGCAATTAAAGTAAGCAAAGTGAAGGATTTGAAGAAGCTTGATGCCTTCAAATAACTCTGTAGCCTGTGGCTTGTCAGAGTTTCATCATTTCCTCTACGGCGGCCTTTAGCTGACGGTCATTTCCATTGATAAAGTCCTCAGGCGAATTGTACACCTCTACGTCGGGATTGAGTTGCTTGTTTTCAAAATAAGTGCCATCCATAGCTTGGTTTCCTACTTGCGGAATGCCGAATATCATGCCGTTCATCATCGTTTCCCACCATACGGCAGTCATGGTTCCTGCCACTGGTGCGCCGATGAGCTTGCCAATGCCGAGCGTTTTGTAAATAGTTGGGAAACCGTGACCATTGCTGTAGTCGTCTTCGCAAATCATTACGCATGACGGTTTAACCCATTTGTTCCAAGGGTCATAACCTATATATTTGCCGTGAGCTACGAACTTTGCGTATTGCTTGCCCGAAAGTAGCGTGCAGAGATCGTCGTGAAGCCATCCACCGCCATTATGCCGCTCGTCCACTATCACGGCTTTCTTCTGCCTCATTGAATCACTTAACAGTTCGCTGAACACCGTGCGGAAGCTCTTGCTGTCCATTGCCTGTACATGTACATAGCCTATCGTTCCGCCTGAAAGCGAGTTTACCAAGGCACGATTGCGGTCTACCCAACGGCGATAGAGTAACTCGTTCTGGGCACTGCGGCTTATTGGTCTGACCACGGCTTCGAAGCGTTTCTTGGTCTTTGGATTAAATACCGACACGCGCATGCGTTGTCCTGTTTTGCCGTCAAGCAGTGAAGTGTAATCGGAGCCTTTCTTTATCTCCTGTCCGTCAATCTTTTCAATGATGCAGCCTTTTGTGACACCTGTGTTGCGCACGTCGAAAGGTCCACGCTTTATAATCTCCTCTATCTTTAACCCGTCGCCATCATAGTTGTCGTCGAAGAAAAGACCGAGGGCCGCAGTTTTCAGCGATGCGCCAGAAGGATAGTAGCGTGCCCCTGTGTGAGAGGCATTCAGCTCGCCAAGCATTTCTGAGAGCATGTCACGGAAGTCATAGTTGTTGTTAATGTATGGCAGGAACTGCTCATAAGTTTTGCGGTAGCCTTCCCAGTCTACGCCATGCAGTTTAGGGTCGTAGAACTTGTCTTTCACCTGTTGCCATACATGGTTAAATATATATGCCCTCTCCTCGTATGGGCGATAGTTGAATCGAGCTTCAAAGTCTATGTTCTTGCTTGAACCTTTGGCGAGGTCAATCTGTTTTATTCCGTTGTTGTAGACGTAAAGGTGTTTGAAGCCCTTGTCTGCTTCAAGACCATAGCCGACGTTCTTCATCACTATTTGCGTTTTGTTCTCTACGAGGTCATGCTTCCAAAGGTCGTAGCCGCCTTCGAAGCGAGCCTGGTAATAGAGTGTGTCGCCTCCGGGCGAGAGCAGGGCGTCTGCCATGTTAGACGAGTTCACCGTAAGCCTGATGACACGGTCGCGGCAGTTGGCAAGGTCAAGATTGAGGGTGGATGGCGAAGCCGCACTCGCCATATTGGCTGACTGGCTGTTGCCATTGGCAGCTGAGGCGTTACTGCCGTTTGAGGCTTTGCCGCGCTTGCCTTTCTTGCCTTTGAACATGGTGAAGTGGACTTCAGTCTTCTTTTTAGTTGCTGAGTCAGCATTCTTTTCTGCCTTCCTTGCCTCGTCATACAGGGCACGCTCCTCTTTGCTCATGCGGAAACGCTCGTAGGCATCGAGGTCGAAGAACATGATGTAGGCATCGTCTTCAGCTCCCCAGCTTCCATGCGAGCGGAAGCCGGCTCGGTCGCTTTGGAAAACCATTGCCTTGCCGCCAAGAGCCCAACGGCCGTTGCTGTCACTGTAACCGCTGTTGGTGAGGTTGTATATCTCGCCTTTGCCCGAAGCAGGTACAAGGGCAATATCTCGGTTGTTCCAACCGCCGGTACCTATATAGTTAGAGAGAAGCCAACGACTGTCAGGGCTCCATTCAAACCACAGGTCGCCGTCAGAATAGCTGTATTGGTATTTACCGTCCATGAGTTTGCGCACTGCCTTCGTCTTCACGTCAACGGCTTTCAGCGTGCCGCGATCCTCAATGAATGCCACGCTCTTGCCGTCGGGGCTGTAAGCCGGTTGCATCGACGTAAGTGATGATTTCACAAGCTGTTCTTCTTTCAAGTCGGTGGAATAGGTAAACAGTTTTTCGTCGGTTTTCACTATAGATGTCTGGTAAATCTGCCACAGTCCTCCTCTTTCTGAGGCATAGACAAGCTTGCGCCCGTCTGGCGAGAACTTTACGTTTCGTTCTTGCTCGGGCGTATCGGTTATTTGCTTTGTTGTCTTGTATTCTGTTGACGTGACGTATACGTCGCCATGCATAACGAAGGCTACTTCCTTGCCGTTTGGCGACACGGCAAACTCAGAGGCTCCGCTTGTGCGCACCTGCCTTTGCAGGCGGTCGCTGCCGTCGTCGGCAGTGATTGTCACACTCAACTTTACTGGTTCGCTGCCTTCGCGCAGGGTGTATATCTCGCCGTTGTAGGCGTAGCACAGTGTGCCGTTGCCGGCGCGGGTCAGATAGCGCACGGGATTGCCTTTGTAGTGGGTGAGTTGTGTTTTTGCCTGTTCACCAATGCGACGGCGATAGACATTGAACGTGCCGTCTTCCTCGCTTAAATAAAAATATGTGTTTGAGTCGTCTCCCCATACGGCGTTGCGGTCTTCGCCGGCAAAGTTGGTCAGCTTGCTGTACTTACCATCCTTGCAAAGCCAAATGTCACGACAAATGGGCGAATGATGGTGCTTGCGGAATGCATCTTCATATCCTTTTTGGTCGTGGTAGAGCAGTGCACCGTCCTTGCCCACGCTGATGTCTTGCATTGTTATGTCGCTGAACAGCTTCATGCGCCCTCCGCGGGTTCCTACTTCATATATTTGCGGAAATGTGGAGCTGGCAAAAACTATGCTCTTTGCCGTAGGCATGATGTATGCTGACAACAGTATTGTGCTGTCGTTGAGCCATGCCGTGGGGTGTTCGTCGCCACTGTCAGTGGTGAGGCGACGTGGCACTCCTCCGTTTTTGTCAACTATATAGACGTCCAAACTGCCTTCGCGGCTTGAAGCGAAAGCTATCTGTCGTGAGTCAGGACTCCATACAGGGTAAGCCTCGTGTGCCGGATTGGTGGTCAGTTGTCGTGCTTGTCCGCCACTCGTAGGCGTTGTCCAGATGTCTCCTTTATAGGAAAAGGCTATGGTCTTGCCGTCGGGCGAGATTGCCGGGAAGCGCATCCACAGCGGATTTGTCTGTGCCATTGAGCTTCCTGCCATGAGCAAGGCAAAGGCGGCGAGAATGTGTTTTTTCATAATGTTTTATTCTGTTGTTTTTATGCTGTTGCTGTTTCTTGGTGCGGCAAAAGTTTTGTCGCATTCCGTTTAAAGTTTAGCCGCATTCCGATAAAAGTTTTATCGCACGGCGGTAAAAGTTTTGTCGCAATGTGGACATGGTGTAGGCTTTATTCTTTTTGTTTGTTGATGTTGTCCATGAAAGCCATTAAGTCGGCTTTTATGTGTTGGTATGGTTCTGACATGACGAAGCCCATATTCTTTTTAAGCATTGTGGTTACGTTTTCAAGCGAGTTTGTATAGCATGACAGTTCGTTGCGTCGCTGTGTCCCGTGCAGGCTCTGCCGTGCTATCTCGTTTTGGCGCTGCCGTATGAGTTTGTCGCAAATTTTTGTCAACATAGGTGTAACAACCTTGTCGAAAAGGTGATGCCCTTGTATGTACATGTATGTTGTCTTAGGCGTTGCGCCCAGCCGTTTCAAGTCTTCCTCTACATGCAGCCAGCTTTGTCGTGCGTTTGGGTTGCGCTGGCTGAGTTGTCTGCACTTCTGGTCCACTTTGCGCCTTACCTGCGCAATGGTGCTGTCGGCAGTGTTCATGTTGAAGGCTCCGGTCTCTATGATGCGCAGAAAGTCGGTCATGGTGAATTGTCCGTAACGTGGTGAACGATAATACCATATATTCCATACGAAAAGCGGCCAAATGGCTTCAGAAAAATCTTCAAGATACCGGCGTATGTCGAAGATGAAACGGTCGTTGAGCGTCACTGCCACGCACACGTCGTGCAGCGACGGAGCATAGCACTGCATGTTCTCTATGGCGTAGGCATAGGTGTGGAAAACGTATGGGCTGTTCAGTATTTTTTGTGATGTCTCGGTGGCTCCCTGTATGAGATAGTCGTAGTCAGCATCCACACACGCTATGAGCCACTGCCCGGTCTTGCCGTGCATGGCGCTCATGAGCGCTGCCTTCTTGCCACGTTCGAGCACGCTTTGGCGTGAGGGCAGCATGACTTCGAAATAGTATTTGTCAGTTTCAAACTGCGACAAGATGCTGCGCCAGAAGAACACGTCGTCGTAGCTTTCGACATATGCCGTTATCTTTTTCCGCTCGTGGCGGCTGTTGAGGCGGTTGGCAGCGTCAAGATAGCTTGAAGTTAAATTATCTTGCAGTCGTTTGGGCATAGGACGCTAATTTATGCAGGGAAAACACACGTGAATGCTTTTTAACATGTACATGCTGAAAAGAAAGCATACTGTTTCAGTTTACCGTTATGTCACTCACCTCGGTCACCTTGTCCATCCAGCCGTTCATTATGACAGCCGGCGAATGTGTGGTGAGGATTATCTGGACATTCGGATTTAGCTCCAGTATCAGGTCTATTAGCTGCTTCTGCCATTCCACGTGCAGGCTCACTTCCGGTTCGTCCATGAACAGGACGTATGGCTTGAGGTCTTCCACAAGGACGGTCAACAGGATGGCGAGTATCTGCTTCTCTCCGCTTGACAGCTGGTAAGGCACGAGCGTCTCGCCAATCTGCGTGAAGCGTATTTCGTTTTCCGTTCTCACTATCTTCTTTCCCGTGTCGGCAAAGAGGCTGTCCATGATGTCTTGGAATTTTTTCTTCGGCTCTGAAAGTTCTTGTGCCTTCTGAGCCGCATCGGGAGCTCCGCTTTGCAAGACCTCAATCATCCTGTTGCCAATGTTTACCTGGTAGTCAAGATACTTGCGCTGGAGCTTGTAGAGTTGCCAGTCGAGCTCGGTAGCAAGCGATACATCCATTTTTGTCAGTACGTCGGCATTGATAAGCGGGCGGTCGAAGGAGCGTATGATGTCGAAACGCACCCATTTGGCATCCGCCGGACTTACCTTTATGCGAACGCCTTTCAACATGTGAGAGGGGAACTCGCCACCTGTTGAAAGTCCTTTGACCACCTTGTTTATTATGGTAGACTTGCCCACGCCGTTGACACCGCTGAGGATGTTGACCTTGCGGTCGAGGTTCCACAGTATGTGCTTCTTCGTCTTGCCGTTCCATAGAGAATCAATCTCTATCTGCGTGATGTAATCTGCATACTTTTGCATGGCATTGATATGATATAGGTTATTTCTACGGGCAAAAATAATAAAAATATCAGTAAGGCTAATCATCGGGGAGTGGAAATTGTTACCTTTGCAACGTTTTTTAGGAAATAGATTGTATATGGGTAACAACAAACCGTTGCAAGCGCACATGAGCATGCTTGCGGCTGAGATATTCTGGGGACTTAATGCTCCTATAGGCAAGGATGCCATGCTCCACGGCATCGACAACATTTCCCTTGTCAGCTTCCGCGTAGCAGGGGCAGCCGTGCTGTTCTGGCTTACTTCTCTTTTCGTCAGGGAGCACATGCCGTGGAAGCATGTGCTGTACATGGGAGGGGCGGCACTGCTCGCAGTGGTGTTCAACCAGTGCCTTTTCACTATCGGACTGAGCCTTACATCACCAATCAATTCGAGCATCGTGACCACGTCAATGCCTATCTTTGCCATGATTCTTTCTTTCTTCATCTTGAAAGAACCTATCACGTGGATGAAAGCAGGCGGCGTGGCAATTGGTTGCGCCGGTGCCATATTCCTTATTTTGTCGAGTGCACAGAGCGATGGCAAGGCAGGAAACATTCTTGGCGATCTTTTGTGCGTCTTTGCCCAGTTCTCCTTTGCCCTTTACCTTGCTCTTTTCAATCCGTTGGTAAAGAAGTATAATGTAGTAACGGTAAATAAATGGATGTTCACATGGGCTTGCCTTTTCATATTGCCGTTCACGGGTGGTCATGTGGCAGAATTGCCTTGGAATGCTATAGCAGGTAAGACGTGGCTTGAAGCTGGCTTTGTGGTTGTATTCGCTACATTCCTCAGCTACCTTCTTTCCGTTGTCGGCCAGCGCATTTTGCGCCCAACGGTAGTGAGCGTTTACAACTATGTCCAGCCCATCGTTTCGGTGGCGGTGAGTGTAGCCACAGGTCTCGGCATCTTCACCGTGCGCCATGCCATAGCCATAATACTTGTTTTCACAGGTGTGTGGATGGTGATAAAGAGCAAGTCGAAAAGAGATTTGCTTAAATAATCTTTGTTATTTACGTTAGGGAAGTGCAGGCTTGTTTGCAAAAAGAATGGCTGTTTGAAGGCGTTGGAAGAAGCGTACAAAATACGAATATAAAGCATTTAAGAATAAATATGCGGCAAATAATTACTTTTAGCCGCTCAAAAATTAAAAAATGTAAATTAAAGGCATAAAATGCTTCTGAATCTGTAATGCGTCTTATATTTTTTCATATCTTTGCAGCGTAAAATATCAATATATGTATTAACGCGCCGCCCGCCCTATCATTAAGGTCCACGGAAGGCAAAAAACCAAAAGATTTATGAGTGAGAAAAAGCTTCATTTCGAGACCTTGCAACTTCATGTAGGCCAAGAGCATGCAGACCCAGCAACCGATGCACGCGCAGTTCCAATATATCAAACTACGTCTTACGTATTCCATAATGCTCAGCATGCAAGCGATCGTTTCCACCTTAAAGACGCTGGAAACATATATGGCCGCCTGACAAATTCGACGCAGGGCGTGTTTGAAGATCGTGTGGCAGCCCTCGAAGGCGGAGTAGGGGGACTGGCTGTGGCTTCCGGTGCAGCCGCTGTGACCTATGCCATAACCAACCTTGCCTATGCTGGCGACCATGTGGTGGCTACAGAGACAATCTATGGTGGCACCTACAATCTGCTGAAGCACACGCTGAGCCGCTATGGCATAGAGTCGACATTCGTCAATCCTGACGACTACGAGGCAATGGAGGCAGCCATTAGGCCGAACACAAAACTTGTGTTCATAGAAACTCTCGGCAACCCAAATTCTAACATCTCAGACATTGAGCGTTCAGCAGAGATAGCCCACAAGCATGGTGTGCCTTTGCTTATAGACAACACGTTTGGCACTCCGTATCTCATTCGCCCGATTGAGCATGGAGCTGACATCGTCATTCACTCGGCTACAAAGTTTATTGGCGGTCACGGTTCTTCGCTTGGCGGCGTGATTGTTGATGGCGGTACGTTCGATTATTTCCAGAACGACAAGTTCCCAGGCTTTACGCAGCCGGACGCTTCATACCACGGACTTGTCTTCGGCAAGTTGCCTGCTCCGTTCGTGACCCGTGTGCGTGCGCTGTTGCTACGCGACGAGGGAGCGTGCATATCTCCGTTCAACGCATGGATTTTGTTGCAAGGTCTTGAGACCCTGTCGCTACGTGTAGAGCGTCATGTGTTTAACACTCTGAAGGTCATCGACTACTTGAAGACTCAGCCGTTAGTGAAGAAGATCAACCATCCTTCGCTTCCGGAACATCCTAACCACGACCTTTATGAGCGCTATTTCCCGAATGGCGCAGGCTCTATATTCACCTTCGAAATAGATGGTGACCAGCAGAAGGCATGGGACTTCATTGACCATCTGAAGATATTCTCCGACCTTGCCAATGTGGCTGACGTGAAGTCGCTTGTGGTGCATCCTAAGAGCACTACGCACAGTGAGCTTAGTGACGAGGAAGCATCAGAGCAAGGAATCTACGACGGAACCATACGTCTGAGCATTGGAACAGAGCATTATCAAGATTTGATTGATGACCTTGACCAGGCTTTCAAGGCTATACAATAAATTCAAGAGAGTAAGATACTCCAAAACAAAAGCCTCCCCCAAGCAATTCTTTCAGCTTGGGGGAGGCTTTTGTTTTGGAGTATGTTTGTTACAGTGGAGTCGTGAAGATGAATGTGCGCATTACCCAATAGCACAGTATGCCGGCGAGATAACCTGCAAAAGCAATCCATGAGACATGCTTCATGTACCATCCGAAGGTGATTTTCTCAAGCCCCATGACCACTACACCGGCAGCGGAGCCGATGATAAGCATAGAGCCGCCTACGCCTGCACAGTAGGCAAGGAGCTGCCAGAAAATACCGTCTACGGCGAAGTCGCCTGTCGGAGCCACGGGATACATGCCCATGCAGCCTGCCACGAGAGGCACGTTATCGATGATAGACGACAGCACGCCAATGATACCGGTTACGGCGAAATGGTTTCCGTTAAACGCCACGTTCAGCCCTTTGCCAAGGGCGGTCAAAGCTCCGATTTCTGCCAGGCAGCTCACAGCCATCAATATGCCGAGGAAGAAAAGGATGGTGCTCATGTCAATGTTGCGTATCAAGTTCACTACACGCTTCTTCCTTGTGTCCTTTTGCTTTTTAAGGCTTGCATAGAATACTTCTGTCACAATCCATACCAAGCTAAGCACGAGCAGGATGCCGACAAAGGGAGGAAGGTGGGTTATGCTCTTGAATATTGGCACGAATATAAGTCCGCCTACGCCTACCCAGAACACCACCTTGCGCTGAGTCTCACTGAGTTCCTGTTCCTCGCTGTTGGCAGCTATTTCTTCGGCGGAGACAGTCTCAAGCTCGCCCTTAAGTCCGAATTGCAGGATTATGGCTGGTATTACCATCGAGACGATTGACGGTATGAGTATTTCGCTTATAACGCCGAGAGCGGTAATGAGCCCCTTGTTCCAAAGCATGATGGTCGTGACATCGCCGATGGGCGAGAATGCGCCACCCGAGTTGGCGGCTATTATAACCAATGCTGCATAAATGATGCGGTCCTTGTGATTGGGCACCAGTTTGCGCAGAATCATAATCATGACAATAGAGGTGGTCATGTTGTCGAGAATTGCCGAGAGAAAGAAAGTCATAAAGGCTATACGCCACAGCAGCACACGCTTGCTCTTGGTGTGCATTACGCGGCGCACCCAGTCGAAGCCGCCATTCTGGTCTACGACTTCTACAATAGTCATAGCGCCCATAAGGAAGAATAGCGTGGTGCCGGTGTCGCCCAGATGGTTCTGTATGACATCGGTGACATACGTAAGAATAGGGTCTACATGCCCGCCAAGCTCTGGATGCTCCAGCTTCAAAATCTCCATGAAGTTGGGATGCATTAGGTTTACGAAGTAGCCAGGGTCTATCATGTACAGAGTCCATACCACTACGAACATGAGTAAGGCTATGGCAGCCTTGTTGACCTTGGTCACGCTTTCAAGGGCGATGAAAAGGTAGCCCACTATGAATACGACGATAATCGCAATAGATAATGTTGACATTGTTTTTGTGTGATTGTATTTGAATTGTCCTAATAAGCAAACGCGGTTGCAAAGTTAAGAAAAAATAAAGTAAGAAAATCATTTTTATTGATGAAAAGCACTATTTTCATATTTTATTCATTATCTTTGCAATATGAATCCAGAAGAAGCAAGCAAGGTAAAGCTCAGTGAGAACATCATAATCGCTGATGCCGACTATATAGATTATGTAGCTTTTCAGCTTTCAGTGCAATTTGAGCGCATGATAGGCAGGCGCATCCCCAAGGCTGACCTCAGCCAATGGGCGGTCGACATTGCGCTTGACGGAGGGTTGCGCTATGATGGCAAGGAGCATGAGACTCAGCTGGTGCTGGTGCATGAGAAGCAAAACCCACAGATGGAGAATTTTCATCCGTCGGTATATGATACTGAGCTTGACGCTATGGCTTTCAAAGACAAGCAGTTGGGTGAATTTCTTGTCAACTCCATTGCCGTAGGCGACGTGGTTGGCAAGGACGATTATATACTCGACACCATAAGCATGGTGCTTGGCCACGAGGAGGTGAAGCGCATGATGATTATTCCCAATGCCGAGCAGGGCACCATATACGATGAGACAATGGCCGCGTTGCGCGATGCTGATGACAGCAAGCGTATTACCGTGTTTGCTATGCAGCCCATGCCTGGAGGCAACTTCAGGCAGGAGATACTCGGCTATTCTATAATGAACGCGCTGGGAATAAAGGGTGAGGAGATAAAATAAGTTTCTTGAATCCTTGCACGACAGCATGCCTGCAAATGTAAACTAAAACTAAAGAACGGATAAACAGTAAACTAAAGATAGAATGAGCAAAGTACTAATGATTGGAGCAGGAGGCGTGGCTACGGTCTGTGCCTTCAAGATAGCGCAAAACCAAGATGTTTTTGGTGAGCTTATGATAGCGAGCCATCATAAGGATAAGTGCGACAAGCTTGTGGATGCCATTCATGCCAAAGGCTATAAGATGGACATCAAGACTGCTGAGGTTGACGCTGACGACGTGGAGCAGCTTAAGAAACTGTTCAACAGCTATAAGCCTGACATCGTTATCAACCTCGCCTTGCCATACCAAGACCTCACGATAATGGATGCTTGTCTTGCCTGCGGATGCAATTACCTCGATACGGCAAACTATGAGCCAAAGGATGAGGCTCATTTTGAATATTCGTGGCAATGGGCTTATAAGGACCGCTTTGAGAAAGCCGGGCTGACCGCCATTCTTGGTTGCGGCTTTGACCCGGGCGTGAGCCAAGTCTTTACGGCTTATGCGGCAAAGCATTATTTCGACGAGATTCAGTACCTTGACATCGTGGATTGCAACGCCGGAAACCATCACAAGGCTTTTGCAACCAATTTCAATCCTGAGATTAACATTCGTGAGATAACGCAAAAGGGACTTTATTATGAGAACGGGAAATGGATTGAGACGGCTCCGTTGTCAATACACCGCGACATAACCTATCCTAACATTGGGCCGCGTGACAGCTACCTGATGCACCACGAGGAACTGGAAAGCCTTGTAAAGAACTTCCCAACAATCAAGCGCGGTCGTTTCTGGATGACTTTCGGGCAGGAATATCTTACTCATCTGCGCGTAATAGAGGACACGGGCATGGGGCGTATAGACCCGATAGTGTATGAGGCTCCGCTTGCCGACGACCCCACAAAGACCGTTAAGGTGAGCATTGTGCCTTTGCAGTTCCTAAAGGCAGTGCTTCCAAATCCACAAGACCTTGGCGAAAATTATGACGGTGAGACTTCGATAGGCTGCCGCATACGTGGCTTGAAGGATGGCAAGGAGCACACATATTATATATATAACAACTGCCGCCATCAGGATGCATACAAAGAAACCGGTATGCAGGGCGTGAGCTACACTACGGGTGTGCCGGCAATGACGGGTGCCATGATGTTCCTGAAAGGCATCTGGAAAAAGCCAGGCGTGTTCAATGTTGAGGAGTTTGACCCGGATCCATTCCTCAAGGTTCTCAACGAGCAAGGCTTGCCGTGGCACGAAGAATTCGACAAAGATATTGAATTGTAACAAAGAAGTTCAGAAGGCAGAAGCTCAGCTGTTTTGTCAAATGCAAAAGCTGTAATAAGCATTATGCAATGACTGAGCATGCGGACTTCTGTCTACGTAACTTGAAAATAAAATAATTATGGCAAAATCAGAAGAACAGATAGCAGCAGAGAAAGCCGAGCAGCAGAAAGCTGAAAAGCAGGCAAAGATGAAAGCCTTGCAGGCTGCTATGTCAAAGATAGAAAAGGACTTCGGTAAAGGCTCGATAATGCGCATGGGCGATGAGAAAGTAGAGAATGTAGACGTGATACCTACAGGCTCTATTGGTCTTGACGTAGCCCTTGGCGTGGGTGGCTATCCACGTGGGCGCATAATAGAGATTTATGGCCCTGAGTCGTCGGGTAAGACCACTCTCGCCATACATGCCATAGCTGAGGCACAAAAGCGTGGCGGCATTGCGGCGTTCATCGACGCTGAGCACGCCTTCGACCGTTTCTATGCCGAAAAGCTTGGTGTGGATGTTGACAACCTTTGGATTTCGCAGCCGGACAATGGCGAGCAGGCTTTGCAGATAGCTGACCAGCTGATAAGCTCGTCGGCAGTAGACATTCTTGTCGTTGACTCTGTGGCAGCGCTGACGCCTAAGAAGGAGATTGAAGGTGACATGGGCGACTCGGCTGTAGGCTTGCAGGCAAGGCTCATGAGCCAGGCATTGCGCAAGCTCACTGGCACAATCTCCAAGACAAAGACCTGCTGCATCTTCATAAACCAGTTGCGTGAGAAGATTGGCGTGATGTTCGGCAATCCTGAGACAACTACTGGTGGCAATGCTTTGAAGTTCTATGCCAGCGTGCGCCTTGACATTCGCCGCGTTACGAGCATTAAGGATGGCGACAACGTCATAGGCAATCATGTGCGTGTGAAGGTGGTCAAGAACAAGGTTGCGCCGCCATTCCGCAAGGCAGAGTTCGACATCCTCTTTGGACAAGGCATTAACAAGGTTGGCGAGATACTTGACCTTGGTGTTGAGTTTGACATTATAAACAAGAGTGGCAGCTGGTTCAGCTACAATGGCTCGAAGCTTGCCCAAGGGCGCGATGCCACATTGGCTCTCCTTAGAGACAATCCGGAATTGTGTGAGGAGATTGAGAAACAGATAATGGACAAAATAAAAGAGAAGGAATAATTCCTTTGGCTTATTGCAGCAATTATTTATGATGACAAGCCCCGCCTCTTGCACATTGCGTGCGAAAGGCGGGGCTCGTTGTTTTTGCTATTTGCTTTAATAGTTTTTCCCTTTTGCTTTGTAGAGCTTATTCTTCCCTTATGTCTTTATAGTTTTTCCAGTAATCTGCTGCTTTGTATTTTTCGAGGCTTCCTTTGGGCACGTACAAAACACAGTCTGAGTAAACATTGCCTTGCAGTGACGGCGGCGTGGCAAGCTTCACGTGCAGTTCCTTGGCTTGCAGTCCTTTGAGAGCGTTTTTGGAAAGGTAAGTAACTGAGGCAGGGATAAGCAGGCTGCCGATGACGCTGCCAGTGTTGAAAGCCTCCTCGCCAATCGAAGCCAGCTTCGAGTCTTGAGGGATGTTGATTTCCTTTATGTTTGCCGAGCTGGCAAATGCCCTTTCGCCAATACTTGTGACGCTTGCCGGAATGGAAATGGCGGAAAGCTTGTTGCAGTTGGCAAAAGCCTCTGCCTTTATATTGTCCAGATTATTTGGCAACAGTATGTTGCCTATATTTGATCCGAAGAACAATCTTTTCTCTATGCTGCGGTCGTCAGTATCGCCGTATTTCGAGTAATGGGATGTGGACAAATCAAGCGTGTCGAGAGCGAAGCCGTTAGTCGTGGCAATGTATCTCAGACCAAGCGTGGAGACGATTCCGTTTATCTTCAGAGCCTTCATCCTTGCGAGGTTGGCAGGGTCGTTGCCGAGCAGTATGTCCAGCTGCGAGAATGCGTCGGTCTCTAAAGTCTCGCGCTGTTTAAGCTGGCGTGGCTCTTGCATTATGCTAAAGAACCCGTCCTCATTGCTCACGCTGTCGCCGCCTACATAGAATACGGCTTTTCGTCCGAGTCCGGTGTTCATGTCAGCTTCGAAATGTATTGTTGACGGCTTGCCGGCTTTGCCCTGAATATTCTTGTTGTCTCCTTTGAGCTGAGCCCAACCGGTGTCTATGGTGTGTGTTTCCTTGCCAGAGCCTGATACGTAGATAGCGCGTGACACAGAGAACGGTGTGTTGGCAAACACTTGCATGTCAAAAGCTCCACCGCTGCTCGGAATGTGGTAAACATTTTTCTCAGGGAAAGCCAACTTGGCCGGAGCTTGGCGCACGTGCAACTCATAGATCTTGTTGCCAGCCGTTATGGTTACGCCTGCCATGCGTTGCTGGAGCATCCTGTAGCCTGAGGGGGCGCATTTTACATGTATTTTCATGAAGCCGTTCTCAGAGTCGGCTTCTTGATAGGCAGAGCACCATTGTTGTTGGTCGTCAGCTTGAATGGTCACTCCGGTCTTGCTGCTTGAAGTGAGAGGGAAGACGATAGTCGTGTCAATGCCATTGGGAGAAACGCTGAGCCCTTCTGCCAAAGTTTTCTCTGTAGCAGGGCTGATTGTAGGTCCATCTACATTGTCACTGCAAGATGCTGCCACGGCGGCAATGAAGAAAAATAGGATTGTTTTTTTCATGGTCACATTCAGTATTATGATATATAGTTTTTGTTTTCTATTGCAAAGTTAGTAAGTATAAATTTACTGTGCAAGAAAAGCT
>CAZZNO010000029.1:10536-27327 GCA_964655685.1 uncultured Prevotella sp. | reverse complement strand
AGTAAAAATCAGAAGTACATAGCCCGAGACAAACAATAGTCTCATCATCTTAGCCCCTAAATTCCATCTTGGCCCCACTTAATTTCGGGACCAAGATGAGTTTAGGGGCTAAGTTGTTTTGTATAATATCTTGTCGTAACTTGCTAAAAGCCAAGCTACTACTAAGCTATTTCCTTTTCAGGTTATTAATTATCTTAGCCCCACTTTAATTTAGGGACCAAGTTTAGGGACCAAGTTAGGCACCAAGATGTAATAAGCCTTTCATGACATAAGCCTTTGATATTCAGTTAGTTTGCAACTAATCATCTTAGTCCCACTTAATTTAGGAACCAAGTTAAGGCACCAAGAAAACTGGCACCAAGTTGAAGTCAATCCGGCAGCGTGCATCTCACTACATTTGTTCATACTGGCGACAAGGAGTGGTACTAGCTCATGGCCTCGTTGATACTGTTGAGAAACGCAATGGTAATGTAAACCTCATTATTCCGACAAAGTGTGTTGAGATTCTCTGTCGTATCAATGCGGCAGTATTGTCAATGGCGACACAGAATGCTGCACCAAGCCAACGGCCTAAAACAAAGGAAGAAAGTGAGTTATCTCCAAGAAGAATGTAAAGCAGATGCTCAAAGTCTGCAATACAACTCTTTGGACATGGACTAAGTGCAACTACCTTGTACAGGTCAAACTCTGAAGCTGGACCTATTGTCGTTCCTGCGATGTGAACATAACATATTCTGATAAAGACTTAAAAATAGATTTTTTGAAGTGATTAATGAGGAAGGTTAAAAACAAGCGAAATTCAATTCCACTGTAAAAAGTAGGAGATAACAGCATGTTGTTTTAGGGATAATATATAGTCTTTGAAAACTTTCGAATCCGCACCCTTTAATGGTACTTTCATCAAGCCGTATATAATGTAGGCAAGGTACAACATTATTCTTATTTTGGCAAGCTCTTGATGCAAATAAATCAAACTGAATGAAACCAACGGCTATTAAACAGCAATAAATGCAGTTTAATTTGCTTGAAAAGGAGTAAATATGGAGATAGTTTAAAATGAAAAATCGCTAAAGTACTTATATTCTAAGACTTTAGCGATTATGTAATGGTACCCAGACCCGGGCTCGAACCGGGATGGGTTGCCCCACTGGTGTTTGAGACCAGCGCGTCTACCGATTCCGCCATCTGGGCTTATTGCGGTGCAAAGGTACAATGAAAATTTGAAATTGCAAAATGTTTGAGGCTTTTTCAAGAAAAATATTTAGAAATAGCAAGATTTTGGTGACTTTAGCCATATAATAGATGGATTATGGGAGGCATGGGACTATAAACGTGTAAATAGATGGATTATGGAAACATGGGGCTATAAGCGTGCAGAAAAGCGTAAACTATGTGTATTTTAGTTTTGTTGCTAAATAAAATCTTTGTTACTAAATTAATTGCTGTTTTCTGATAAATATGGGAAAAATATGTTACCTTTGCAACAGAAATATACATTATATAATAAGACTACGATAACATTTAAATATGAACCGGAAAACTATTTCTTCGATTGCTATAGCTTTCATGCTGATATTTTTGTGCGGTACTGTTGTGGCACAGCGCAACAGCAAAAACTGCACCTATACTAATCCAATTATCGACAACAGCCTTCCCGACCCAACTATTATACGTACAGACGACGGAATGTTCTACCTTTATGCTACGGAAGACATTCGCAATGTGCCAATCTACAAGTCTCCCAATCTTGTTGATTGGACTTATGTTGGTACGGCGTTTAATGATTCCACTCGCCCGCGCATAGTGAAGCGAGGTGGTATTTGGGCTCCGGACATCAATTATATTAACGGCCGTTATGTGCTTTATTATGCCATGTCCCGATGGGGAGGCGAGTGGGATGCAGGCATTGGCGTTGCCACTGCTGACAGTCCGGAAGGCCCGTTTACCGACCACGGCAAGATTATGATAAGCCGTGAGATAGGGATACAAAATTGTATAGACGAATTTTATATTGAAGACAACGGGCATAAATATCTTTTCTGGGGCAGCTTCAGAGGTATTTATGGCGCAGAGCTTACTGACGACGGGCTTAGGCTGAAGCCTGGTGTGAAGCCACAGCGGGTGGCTGGTACCTTCATGGAGGCTGCCTACATACACCGTCGCGGTGGCTACTATTACCTTTTCGGCAGCAATGGTACTTGCTGTGAAGGGCTCAAGAGTACGTATAAGGTTACCGTGGGGCGGTCGAAGTCGCTTTTCGGCCCTTATGTAGACCGTGAGGGCAAACAGCTGCTTGACAATCATTTCGAAACTGTGCTCCACCGTGGCAATGGCTTTGTTGGCACAGGTCACAATGCCGAGGTTGTCACTGACGACCGTGGCAAAGACTGGATAATATATCACAGTTTCAAGGCTGATGACCCTGACGCAGGTCGGGTGGTCTGTATGGATGAGCTGAAATGGAAGGGCGGGTGGCCGTATGTAGATGGCAAAGTGCCTGCGAAAACGCACAAATGCCCAGTCTTTAAAAAGTTGAAATAAAGAGAATATCTTATGAAGCACTGGAAGTTCAAGCGAATTCCGTTGATTCTTGCAATCATAGTCATAGTAGTATTTTTTATTATGACTGTTGTGATGTCGACTCATAATGTCTCAAAATTGACGAGTAACGATAAGGAGCGCTTGGACACCTTGGTGGCTTTGTGGGAGCGAAACGACACGATTGTTGCAAAGTTCAAGTATCGTGTTGACTCCCTGCGGATGCAAATCTCGAAAAACTATGATGCGTCGCTGGCTGAGCAGTATTCTGCTTACAAGCGGCTTTACAATGAGTCTCACCTATTTACATTGGCAAACTCTTTTGAGTTTTCAAGGCAGATGATGACCATAGCGACTAAAATGAACGACGAGGCAAAAATAATAGAAGCCAAGTCGTGTTATGGATACTCGTTGGCACGTGGTGGTTTTTTCACTGAGGCTATGGACACGCTTGCCTCTATACACATATCCGATGAGTCTGCCATTCCAGATTCAATATTGGCTACCTATTATATCAACTACGGGCGTGTTTACCATGATTTAGCAGCTTATGACAACAAACCGGAGTTCTCAGACAGGTATCGCGAGATTGGCAACGAATATTTGCGTAAAGCCATACCATATACTAACGATTCTTCCGTTATACATTATTTAAAAGGTAAGATATTGTTGGTGGAGAACAAGCATGCAGAAGCTCGTGAGGAGTATAACAAGGCTTTGTCGCTGTGCAGTCCCAATGACTATGAGCGTCGTTCCATGTATCTTTCTACGTTAGCGATGCTTAATGACTGGCTTGGCAATCATCGTGAAGGCATGGAATATTATATAGAAGCGATGAACAACGACATGAGTAGTTGTATAATGGAAACAAATTCAGCGGGTAATTTGGGCGAACTTCTGTTTAGCAGTTTCGAAGATACAAATTATTCGTCGTTTTGCATGAATGTGGCAACGTATTGTGCTTCTTTCTACGGTTCTCGCTATCGCATCAACCTCATGGGTGCATATCTGCCATACATTATGCATCAAAAGCAGATGGTGCTTGAGAGCAGGCGTAATATTTTGCTTGCCACAAGCTTGTTGTTGTTTGTGCTTGCTGCCGTGCTCATATCCCTTTTACATAAAAACAGGTTTAAGTCACAATTGTTGGAGGAATCAGGCAGGCAGTTAAAGGAGGCAAACAGCTTCCTCAGTACGGCAAACAAGCAGCTTGATGAGGCTACGCGTGTCAAGAACAAGTATCTTGGACACTATATGGATAAAGGCTCTGAATTGGTAAACCAGATAAACGACTTTGCGCTCTTAGCCGAGCAAAAACTCCGTTTAAAACAGTTTAAGTCACTTCAGGAACTTATTAGTGATTTTCAGAAGGCGCATGACAAAAAGTCGGAACGCACTGACTTTGATACGACTTTCATGTCCGTTTTCCCTACTTTTGTAGAGGAGTTTAATAACCTAATGACTCCTTCCGGCGTGCAGGAGTGTAATGGCAGCTCATTGACTCCTATATTGCGTATCTATGCTTTGGTGCGTCTTGGCATTAACGATTCGTATGAGATAGCAAAAGTGCTAAGCTATACATACAATACTGTGTACAACTATAGAATGAGAACACGCAGCAAGGCAAAGTCTCCTGATACCTTTGAGAAGGATGTGATGGGCATTGGCATTTAAATGATTGAAAATTAATGTTTTTTGGTTAAAACATTGATCTATATCATTTATATTTTTATGGCATAAGCGCATAACTAACCTACTGTAAATCAGCAAAACTACCTCTCAATTCCTTTATATTTTTCATAGATAATTTTTACATTCGTTTATTTTACCTCTTTATTCCCTAATTTTGCATTCGCAAGTTGGGTAGCCCCTCTATGGGGGTTTGCTCACGTGCTTGAGATTAAATTTTAATTACATAAAATCTAAAAACAAATTTTGCTAATGGAGAACAAGAAATGTTTCATCTCCCATTTTGCATGGTTGATGTTAATGCTTTTCCCGCTGGTGATTGCTGGTTGTAACGACAGCAATTACGATCCTGAAGCCTCTTTCCCGAAAGGAGTGGCTTATGACGCAAGCAAGCCCATTACGGTGAGCAAGGTTTTGCCGACATCTGCGAGTCAGGGTGCGAGGATTCTTATCTATGGAGACAATTTTGGCAACGACACTACTACCACCAACTTGTATATAGGTGGCGAAAAAGCTGTCATCGTGAAAAGCCTTGGTCAGAGCATGCTCGCTATTGTGCCTCCTGGTGGCTACGAGAATGACGATTACACTGGCACTATCAAGATTGAACAGAAGGATGCGTCAGGTAATGTTGTAGCCACAGGCGTATGCGACTCGTTGTTTCAGTACGTGCCTAAGACGCTGTCCTCTAACTTTATTGGTGAGACTTATGAGAACAACACCAAGTATGACATAAAGGATGGCCCGTTTGATGATTGCGGTGGCTTCGACCGCCTGTTGTGGTTCTGCTTCGATCCGCTTGATCCTGACATGCTTTATTGCGCAGGTGAAAAGAAAGGTTTCCGCTATTTCGATTTCAAGAACAAGTATGTCGGAACGCTGACTACGAGCATTGACAATGTCTCCAGCGTTACTTTCACAAAGCAAGGCGACATGGTTTTGAGCCGTGACCAGAGTTCAGACCAACGTACTGGCCTTTATATGTTCACGCGTGAATCAGGCTTCAAAACTCGTCTTGAGCTGTGCAACGGACGTGGCGTTAAGACTGTTGCCACACATCCTGAAAACGGACGCATTTATTACACTCTGTATCGTAAGGGTGAAGTCTGGAGTGTTGATCCATACAATCCGGGCGACAACAGGAAAGAAGTAGGACTTCCGCGTACTGGTACAGGCTGCCTTATGGTTTGGCATCCAACTGGCGACTATTGCTACCTTATAATGTATGAGCGTCACACCATCTGGAGAGCTGACTATAACCATACCACAGGCGAGCTGAGCATGCCTTATTTGGTTGTAGGTAAGGACAATACCAGAAACTGGACTGACGGTGTAGGTACTTCTGTCCGCATCAGCAAGCCTTGGCAGGGCTTCTTCCTAAAGAATCCTGCTTACGCTGGCACTGAGGACGAGTACGACTACTATTTCGCCGACAATGGCAACCATTGCATCCGCCGTCTTACACCAATGGGTCGCGTAGAGACTTACGCCGGCCACATCGACAACGGCAGAAATGGATACTTTGGTCTACGCAATGGCGACCTGCGCACAGAGACGTTGTTCTATTATCCAGAGGCAATCGTCTATGACGCAAAGCGCAAGCAGATGCTGATAGGCGACACCAACAACCGTATAATACGCCGTATCGGCTCCGAGGAAAAAGCAAAATAGTAACCTGAAAACACTTTTAAATAAAGAACATGAAACGAATTTTAACCGTGCTGTCCTTGTTGCTCTGCATCTCACTTGGTGTGGCTGCTCAGGATACGTTCACGCTTACAGGTACAGTAACCGACGAGAAGGGCGAGCCCCTGATTGGCGTCAGCGTAATAGTGTCTGACGTGCCCGGCCTGGGTGTCACCACAGACGCGGACGGACATTATAAATTGAACAATGTTTCCGAATTCAACAAAGTTGAGTTCACGTATATAGGCTTTGACAAGGTTGTAAAGACTGTCGGCAAAAAGCATGTCATCGACGTGAAGATGAAGGAGAGCGACAGCCAGCAGATTGACGAGGTCGTAGTCACCGGTACCGGTCTCAAAAAGAAGCTCAACGTGACTGGTGCCGTGACCAATGTTGACGTGGAGGAGCTGAAGTCTAACCCTACAGGTTCTATCTCTAACGCTCTTGCAGGTGTGGTTCCCGGCATTCAGGCAATGGCAACAAGCGGCCGTCCTGGCAGCGTGTCAGAGTTCTGGGTGAGGTCAATCTCCACATTCGGTGCCAACACATCGGCACTCGTCCTTGTTGATGGTTTCGAGCGTAACCTTGACGAAATCAACGTTGAAGATATAGAATCATTCACAGTGCTTAAGGATGCTTCCGAGACAGCTATCTATGGTTCCAAGGGTGCCAATGGCGTACTCCTTATCACCACCAAGCATGGTCATGACGGCAAGATAAGCATCAACGGAAAGGTAGAAGGTTTCTACAACCAGCTCACCAAGGTACCTGAGTTTGTTGATGGCTACACATACGCTTCAATGGCTAACGAGGCACGCATCACCCGTAACCAGGAGCCCCTGTATTCGCCGACCGAGCTTGAAATATTCCGTCTCGGCATCGATCCGGACCTTTACCCAAGCGTAAACTGGCAGGACGTAATGCTTCGCGACGGTGCCTTCAGCGAGCGTGCTTCGCTCAACCTCAATGGTGGTGGTAAGACTGCACGCTACTTTGTATCAGGCAGCTACATCAATCAGCAAGGTATCTATCGTGTTGATGAAACTCTGAAGAAATATAACACCAATGCCAACTATCGCAAGTGGAACTACCGTACCAACCTCGACATCAACGCTACAAAGACCACGTTGGTAAGCGTAGGTTTCTCTGGATCGCTTGCAAAGCAGAATGACCCTGGCAATGGTACTGGCGCAATATGGAACGCCATAATGGGTTACAACCCTGTAATGGTTCCTGTAGAGTACTCCAACGGCTATATGCCGGCATGGGGCGAAGGCAATGACCACGACGGCTTCAACCCGTGGATTTCAGCCACGCAGACCGGCTACAACGAGAGTTGGACGAATAACTCGCAGGTGACGTTGAACCTCGACCAGAAGCTCGACTTCATCACCAAGGGCCTTCACTTCTACTTCCGCTTTGGCTACGACACTTACAACAGCAACTATATCAAGCGCCGCAAGTGGCCTGCACAGTATAAGGCTACCCCGCGTTTTAGGTACCCTGACGGCACGTTGCAGTTCACTCGCATAGCTGAGGAGCAGCAGATGACACAGTCTTCAGGCTCAAGCGGTTCACGCAACGAGTTCCTTGAGTGGCAACTTGACTATGACCGCACGTTTAAAAAGCAGCACCACGTAGGCTTCGTGTTTAAGTACACGCAGCAGTCAAAGGTGCAGACTCAGAACATAGCCGACATCAAGGACGGTATCGCACGCCGCAACCAAGGTATTGCAGGTCGTGTGGAGTACGACTGGAAGCACCGTTATTACGCAAACTTCAACTTCGGTTATACAGGTTCTGAGAACTTTGCCAAGAACCACCGTTTCGGCTTCTTCCCGGCAGCTTCGTTTGCTTGGAACATTCTTGAGGAGCCGGTCTTGAAGAAGGCTCTGCCTTGGATAGAGATGTTCAAGGTGAGGTATTCTATCGGTAAGACCGGTAACGACAACCTCGGCAACGACCGCTTCCCATATCTTTACACACTCTCAACAACGAGTGGAAACGCCTATCAGTTTGGCGATTACAACTATGAACGTGCCTATTCCGGTATCTACTACAGCACCGTAGCTTCCAGCGACGTGACGTGGGAGATAGCAAAGAAGCAAGACCTCGGTATCGACTTCTCGTTCTTCCGTGACGAGCTTTCCGGTACTATCGACTATTATTATGAGCACCGTACCGGTATTTACATGACCCGCAACTACCTTTCTTGGATGACAGGTCTTGACAGCAACGCCCCTAAGGGTAATGTCGGTGAAGTTGAAGCACGTGGTTTCGATGGCAACATCGCTTGGAAGAAAAAGTTCGGCAAGACCAGCGTCACGCTGCGTGCCAACATGACCTACAGTAAGAACAAGATTCTTGAGCGCGATGAGCCTACCACGATATATACATATAATCTGTATGCAGGCCACCGTGTAAACCAGGCATTTGGACTCATAGCCTTGGGCTTGTTCAAGGACTACGACGAAATCCGCAACTCTCCAAAGCAGACCTTCGGCGACTATGAGCCGGGCGACATCAAGTATAAGGATGTAAACGGTGACGGTGTTGTCGACAGCAACGATATTTGTGCCATCGGCGCTACCACGCGTCCTAACCTCACCTACGGTTTTGGTGTGTCTGTCAAGCGCAGCGGTTTCGACTTCAACGTACACTTCCAGGGCGCAGGCAAGTCAACGTATTTTATCAATGGCTCCACGGTTTACATGTTCAGCACAGCTGACGGATGGGGTAACATCATGAAAGACATGGCAAATGGCAGCCGCTGGATTTCCCGTGAAATCTCTGGAACAGCAGAGACTGAAAACCCACATGCCGCATATCCGCGCCTTAGCTATGGCACGAGCAGCATGACGGCAGGAGCAGGCAACAACTATCGCAACTCCACATATTGGCTTCGCGACGGTTCCTACATCCGCCTGAAGACCCTCGACATCGGTTACACTTTCCCCAAATCGTTTGTACGCAAGATCTTCGTCAACAACATCCGTGTGTTCTTCGTGGGCACGAACCTGCTGACATGGTCCAAGTTCAAGCTCTGGGATCCTGAGATGGGAAGCTCAAACGGCAAGAACTATCCGTTGAGCCGCACTTACTCACTTGGTATTTCATTCAATCTATAAGTTCGTAAAAACAGTCATGAAAAAACAGATATATATCATCTCCTGCGCCCTCATGGGCATGACATCGCTGTTCTCGGGGTGCAAGGACTACCTCGACTCCGACTATCTTTTCAACGAGAGGATGACGATAGAGGATGTGTATGACAACAAGGACTATGTCAACCGTTTCCTCGCTCGCGCCTACTCCTACCTTGGCAGCAACTTCGTGCAGGAAATATGCAGTAAGGACGGTAACCCGTTCAACTTCTGCGACGACATGTGCTATTCCGACCGTAGCGGCGTTACAAACAGTTATGCTTCGTGGCGCAATGGCATATACAGTGAATACGGTGCAAAGGACAACTCAAAGCAGACTTGGGCTGCATGCTACCGTGGCATCCGTCAGGCTTCGTTGTTCCTGAAGGACATCGACAAGACTACAGTGTTCACCCCAGAGGAAATAACCGACTTCAAGGGACAGGCAAACTTCCTCATCGGTTACTACTACTGGTACATGCTTCGTATGTACGGACCTATTCCAATCATACCTGGCGACGGAACCCTCGACTATATGGATTCTTACCAGAAGCTTTCCTTGCCTCGTAACACCTACGACGAGTGCGTGGACTTCATAGAGAAGAAATTCCTCGAGGCTGCAAGCCAACTGCCTCTTACACGCTCGGCGCAAGACTTGGCACGTCCGACACGTGGCGCAGCCTTGGCTTATCGTGCCCGTCTGTTGCTCTATGCTGCAAGTCCGCTCTATAATGGCAAGTGCCCGGAGGATGTTTCCGCAGCCCTCACCGACGACAAGGGCAAGCGTTTGCTCCCCACAGAATATAAAGAGGAGAAATGGGCGAAGGCAGCAGCTGCCGCAAAGGACGTGATGAATCTCAATCGCTACAGCCTTTACGTGGCTTACACTCGCGAGCAAAGCTCTGATGAATATGCTTATCCTGTGACAATCACTCCGCCTCACGACGACCAATTCTCCGATAAGGACTGGCCTGCAGGCTGGAAGAACATTGACCCGTTCCAGTCATATCGCGCCATCTTCGACGGTGAGGTTCCTGGCAATGAGAACCCAGAGCTCATCTTCACCCACGGTCAGAACAAGGGCGGCGAGAGCATTGAGATAATGGTTCTTCACCAGTTGCCTTTGGTTGAGGCTCACGGATACAATTCACACTGCATGACCCTCAAGCAGATGGATTCCTACTATATGGCCGACGGTAAGGACGCTCCCGGCAAGGACAGCGAGATAAACCGCGGCGACGGTTCTAAGCGTGTGACCGGCTACATGAGCGATGACGTGCGCGACAACTATCCTTATTGCGATATTCCTGACGGTGTTTCCTTGCAGTTTGCCGACCGCGAGCCCCGCTTCTATGCTTCTGTAGGCTACAACGGTTCTATCTGGAACCTGCTCAATGCCGATCCTAACTCTGATGAGAACAAAAACGTACAGGTTTGGTATTACCGTGGAACTAACGACGGCTACCGTGCCGGCGGCGGTTTCCCAATGACAGGTATAGGCATAAAGAAGTATGTCAACCCTGACGATATAGGCGACATCGATGAAGGCTCTTACCGCCACGAGCGCATCACCAACCGTGTTGACCTTGACATGCGTTATGCTGAGGTTCTTCTTACTTATGCCGAGGCACTGAATGAGCTTACCACTTCTTACACCATTCCTTCATGGGACGGCAGTACCACTTATACTATCAGCCGCGACGTGAACGAAATGAAGAAGGGCGTGCAGCCTGTACGCATCCGTGCCGGACTGCCCGACTACACAGCCGACGTTTACAACTCTGCCGATCTCATGCGTGCCAAGCTTAAGAGAGAGCGCCAGATAGAGTTCTTCGCCGAGGGACAACGTTACTTTGACCTCCGCCGCTGGATGGACGCTCCTACTGAGGAGTCAATACCTGTATGGGGTTACAACATGCTTGCTACCAAGAACATGCGCGACATCTATTATGAGCCGATTCTCATTCAGGACTTCCCCTGCACGTTCACGAGCAAGATGTGGTTCTGGCCTATTTCGCAAGACGAGCTTAAGCGCAACCGCCGTCTCACGCAGAACCCGGGCTGGACTTACGCCGAATAATCCACACCATTACAACAATTTTATTTGATTACGCAAAATAGAATCATGAAATATATCGTTAATACAATGTTGCTGTTGGTCGTTGTTCTGGCTTTTGCCTCCTGCAACGACGAATGGAAAGACGAGCAGTTCTCGCAAATGGTGTCCTTCAAGTCGGTACCCAATGACTTAGGCGTCACCGACACCTACATCCGTTACAAACCGGGTGGTGAGGTCACCTACGAGCTCCCTATTATAGTGAGTGGCTCTACGCTCAACAAGAAGTCTTACAATGTTCACGTAGCTGTTGACCCCGATACCCTTGCCGACCTCAACGTGAGGAAGTTCGGCGGTCGCCCGGAGCTTTACTTCAAGCAGCTTGAGGACAGGTACTACTCTTTCCCCGAGACCATCACAGTGCCTGCTGACAGCAGCCAGGGCGTGCTGCCTATCACGTTCACGCTTAGTGGCATCGACGAGTCAGAGAAGTGGGTTCTGCCTATAACAATAGTTGAGAGCCCTGACGGCAGCTATAACGTAAACCCGCGTAAGTACTATCGCAAGGCGGTGCTCCGCATCAATCCTTTCAACGATTTCTCGGGCAATTACTCAGGCACCCAGCTGTTGGTGTCGCTCACCGACGACCCAAAGCAGGAGTCGAGCAAGTCTCAGCAACGTGCTTTCGTGGTCAACGACTCAACGGTGTTCTTCTACGCCGGACTCAGGGACATCGATTATCTCGACCGCCGCGAGTACAAGGTTTATTTCCACTTCACCAAGGAACATTACCAGATGCAGAAGTATTATGTTGACATCTATGTTGACAATCCGAAGATGAACTTCAAGCTTAACGGCCGTGCCTGCTATTCGGTGCAGAAGGAAATGGACCCCAACAAGCAGTACTTGCAGCACACGTACATTACGATTGAGAATATAGACTACAACTATACCGACTACACCACTATTCCTTCGCATCCGTTGGAATACCATGTCAAAGGAACACTGTCATTGCAGCGCGACCTCAACATACTTGTGCCAGACCAGGATCAGGGCATACAGTGGTAAGTAGCCAACAATGTATAATATGGATAAACACTTTAAAATTCTGTCAGTATTATTGTTGATGGTGCTTGGCTGTGCACAAGCTTTTGCCATCGACTATATACCTGAAAGCGAGGTGAAGACTGCCGACCCGTTTGTTCTCTACGACAACGGTACCTACTACTTGTACGGCACACGTGCCGGCAATCCGAACAAGGGTTTCGAAGCCTTCACCTCAAAAGACCTGAAGACGTGGAAACGCGAGGGATATGTCATCACTACGGGTCACTCGCTCTATTGGGCACCGGAGGTATATAAGTTCGACGGCAAATACTATATGTACTATTCAGCCAACCATCGTCTCTATGTGGCAACTGCCGACAACCCTTTGGGTCCGTTCAAGGATGTCACGGGCGAGCCGATGCTTGAGCTGGGGGTAAACACCATCGACAATACAGTGTTCACCGATACGCTTGAAGACGGGTCGGTGCAACAATGGATGTTTTTCGTTGAGGAGAGCGGTGGCAACGTCATTTACCGTTGCAAGCTCAATCCCGACCATGTTACTTGTGATGCCTCCACCGTACAAAGGGTGCTCGGTGCCGACCAGAGCTATGAGAAAAAGGTTGGCTACAGGTGCACCGAAGGCCCTATAGTCTACAAGAAAGGCAACCGTTATTTCCTGCAATATTCTGCCAACACTTACAACAGCATCTATTATGCCGTGTGCGTAGCTTTCACCACCAGCATAGAGGGCAACAAGTGGACAAAGCTTAACACCAATCCTATACTCAACTACCAGACGCTCGACAACCAGCTTTATGGCACAGGCCACCACGGATGGTTCATCGACAAGGACGGCAAGCTGAGGATTGTGTTCCATGCCTACAAGAACAACAAGTGTCAAGGCACCCGTCGCGTCTACTTCGGCACGATGAAAGCGTCAAGCCGAAGCATGTCTATGGATCTTGACGACCCAATCATCTCGCCGAAACTTTATTTAGGCGGTTACGACCATTGCGACTCGCTAACGACAGCCGTGCAGGGAGGCTCTATCATTACAGCCGACCTCAACAACGACGGGCATAAAGACTTAATAGCCGCAGGCAACACGCGTGAAGGCTTGAAAAACTCCACTTTGCTTTATAATGCAGACTCTGGTGAATGGCAGCTCCATGCCAACAGCCTCAAGGCAACCAACAATCCAGCTTTGATTCCGTGTGATTTCAATATGGATGGCAACATCGACATATTAGCTTTTGACACGCGTGGCGAGAACGTTAAAGACCCGGTATCAATTACCGATGCCGACCTTGAGCGTGAAGGCTTGTTCTTGGGCGACGGCAAAGGCAACTTTACACGCCAGGAGTTTACGTTCGTAGACGAGAGTGGAAACGAGGCAAAGTTCAACATGGCAGCGCCGTCGACTGCCGACGTTGCCGACTTCAACAACGACGGACTGCCTGACATCGTTCTTTGCGGAGCAAGACCAAACGTGCAGAATGCTAATGTTGTGCTCATAAACCAGGGCAACTTCAAGTTCAAGATCTACCATTGGGACTCTGAGACAGAGCTGACGTATGCTTCCATCAAGGCAGCCGACTTTAACAACGACGGCTATACTGACTTCGTTGTCAGTGCTGCAAAAGACGGAGGCAAGACGCCCTATGTTGTTGTTTACCAGAACAATGCCGACAAACCGGGCACGTTTGACGTGCGCAGCAGTGGTAACACAGGTTTGCGCAATCTCTCAAATGGCACCGTTCAGATTGCCGACATCAACAACGACGGCTGGCTCGACATCTTCTTGCAGGGTTCCAGCAGCAATGCCACGAGCACCTCTCAGTTTAAGCAATACGTCTATACGAACAGAAAACGCAGCGAGATAGCATTCCGTGCCGATAACAGTTCCACTGCCACAACCACTAATAACAACGACGTGGCGCGCATACAAAACTACAGCAACTCTACGGCTGGCATTATCGACTGGGACGGCGACGGTCTTTTCGACCTCTTTGTCCCTGGGCGCAACGAGGGAGTACAGACGCAGCTGGGCTTCTATTATCATAATGTAGACGGACATCTCATGAAGGACTGTATAGCCTCGGGAGCATCCGGCTCTGTCGTAGCCTTCCCTGATTGGAACGGCGACGGCGTGAGAGACTACCTCAATGCAGGCTATTCTACCGACGACTTGAGTTTCAATACCGACTATAAAGGTGCTCGCTCTACGGTTTATTACAGCCATGAGACCTCTGCACAGCGTCCGGCCGAACCTGTTTCACTTGCGGTGTCAGGCAAGGCAGGAGAGGTGAAGCTCTCGTGGAATGCTGCCAATGACAGCCAGCCGAACACAACCTTCGAGTACTTTCTTAAGGACAAGGACGGCAAGCTCATTTCACAAGTGCTGTCTTTTGTGGGTGGCGACAATGACGGTTTGCGCAAAGTCGACAGACTTGGCAATGCCGGATGCAACCAACAGCTCACACTTGCCCTGCCCGCTGGCTCATACACTTTTGGCGTTCAGGCAATAAATGCCGGTTATGACGGTTCAAAGTTTGCCACGTTCGGCTTCAATGTAACAGCCGACGGCGTTGTGGCTACAGGCATAAACAACATCCATGCTGATGGTGCAGGAAAGAAAGTAGTCGTGGCTCGTTATGGCGTTGATGGCATAGAGGTAGGCAGCCATAAGACAGGTATAGTCATTGACAAGTATTCTGACGGTACGGCAACGAAGAAAGTAGCAAGGTAAATCATAATTTTGATGGCTTGGCGGCAAAAGTTTTATCGCGGTGCGGTAAATGTTTTGTCGCATAGTGGCAAAAGCTTAGTCGCGAGGCGGCAAAAGTTTTGCCGCCAAGGGTTTGCTACGCCGTAAGATACGCATTCAGTCATTCCTGCGAGCACATTAATCCATTATAACACAGATATTTAGTTATTACATACAAAAAATATTACTCTAACATAAAACCAAAAAGCTATGAAGAAAGTTTACTTATTAGGCACTCTGTTTCTTACAGCATGCCTTACAGCAAATGCTCAAAACAGCGTATCGGTTGACTTGACAAGCCGCTTGCTTGTCAATCCCGACTTTGAGATTGCAGATACAAGTTCAGTGGAAGGCGTCGTGAAACTCGCTGCCACCAATGGTGATTATGAAGATCACGACAAAGCTGTCTTTAGCGGAAGCTATGGCAAAGTGCCTTACGGCTGGTCTGTAAACGGTAGCCTGTCAGGCACCTCACGTGGCACTGGTACGGATGCAGTCAACTATCATGGTAATGCGTCTTGCTGGTTCTATCAAGGAACCTTTGATCCGGGTTGGAAACTTTACCAGACCATACCTGCCTCAAAGCTTACGCCCGGTCTTTACAAGGTTACCTGTCTGTTGTGGGTTCCGTTTGCGCATAACGGTGCGTCAAATGCTGGTGAACCTTATAAGTCTTACAAATACACTGAGAAAATGGGTGCATGCTGCCTGTTTGCCAACGACAACGTGCAGTATTATGGAATGGAAAAAGACTATCAAGGCTTCACAGAGAAGGAAGACGGCACATACGGCAATAACCTTACGTCTACCGACAAGGTGGTGACATACGCCAACTATGCCCCGGGTTGGGATAAATCTGGTTTCCAAATGCTCTTGCCTATGGTAGTCTACGTAAATGTAGGTGAAGGCGAGGACTTGACGCTTGGCATACGCACGTCGAGCATCGATCGTGACGGCAATACACGTGGAAATGGGTCAGGATGGTTCAAGGTAGACGATTTCCACGTAGAGCGTGTGCTTACCCAACCTGAGAAATCCATTGACGAGCAGACTTCAGAGTTGTGTGTGAACAATGGCTTTGAGCTTGACGCTGATGGTAATCCCACTACAGGCCAGCAGCCTTTCCTTGAGAGCAGCGCAGACTATTACGGCGACGACCACCCCTACGGCTGGTACAGGGAAGGCGACTGCGACGACGGCGGCATACACCCCAACTTCGTATGGATGCTCGAGGGTAAAGAGTCGGCTTATCTCAGCGGAAAGTCAGCACCTCTTGACAACTTCTCGCTTTACCAGACAGTGGATGCCGAGAAGCTGACTCCTGGTGTTTATGAAGTCAGGGCACGCATGTTCCAGGAGTGGGGCAAGTTTGGCCAGGCTCGCATTTATGCTTCAAATGGGAACGACACATACGCACAGTATTATGCAAAAAGCTCGGAATATGATCAGAACCTTAATTCAGAAGAACATGCCACTTTTGCCGGCCATCAGGGCAATTCTGACTCCAACTTCAGCAAGCGCAGTCGTGAGCTCCACGAGATGTGGGTGGACTGTCCGATAGAAAGCGGCAATGAGCTTGAGTTCGGTTTCAAGACCGGAGGCATGAAGAAAGACGGTACAATGGCTACAGCTTTCGGAAATGCTCATATTGACTATTTCCGCGTGTTCCGCAAAGGCAACATTGAGGTGACTTACAATGGCGATGCCGACAACAACGTAGACGTAAAGAGTTATAAGGTGCGCGTGACGGTGAACCGCACGTTCAACAACGGCGAGTGGACCACGGTTTGCTTCCCATTCAGCCTCAATGCCGACGACGTGAAGGCAGTGTTCGGCAATGACACCAAGTTGGCTTCTTTCGA
>CAZZNO010000029.1:1624-10436 GCA_964655685.1 uncultured Prevotella sp. | reverse complement strand
TCCTGTGTACAACGTTGCCGGCCAGCGTGTAAATGACAACTACCGTGGCTTGCAAATCAAGAACGGCAAGAAGGTTATAAAGAAGTAAAATTCTGAATATTTTAAACCGGAGGCATGAAGAAACTCTTTTCTTTTGCAGTAGCCTTGCTGTTTGCCACAAGCCTCAGTGCTGAGGATTTGAGGCTTGTGACAGAAAACACTGGCAACAGCTTTCCAATAGTAACATCGACGGGCAAGGCATCGGTTGTGTACGACGGCAACGATGCTGACGTGGTGTCCACTGTGTGCGGCATGTTTGTAAGCGACGTGAAAGCTGTCACAGGCCAAACGCTTCAGCTTAAACATGTTGTGGGCACCACGGGCTCGTCTCCTATTATAGTGGGCACCATAGGCAAGTCGCGTTTTGTCGACAGTCTTGTGTCGGCAGGTAAGGTTGATGTTAGTGCCATCAAGGGGCGTTGGGAAGCCTACAGCTTGCAAGTGGTGAGCAATCCATACACAGGTGTCGACAAGGCTCTTGTGGTGATGGGCAGCGACCCGCGCGGCACTGCATACGGGCTTCTTTATGTCTCCAAACTCATGGGCGTGAGCCCGTTTATCTGGTGGGCTGACGTGGCTCCGACTCCAAAGTCCACGGTATGTCTCTCTGGCGACAGCCATACCGACGACGGGCCCGACGTGAAATACCGTGGTATGTTTATCAACGACGAAGACTGGGGACTTCTGCCCTGGGCTAAGAAGGGCGTGGACAAGAGCTATGGCAGCATTGGCCCTAACACATACCGCCGCGTGGCAGACCTCATGCTCAGGCTCAGGTGCAATACCCTGTGGCCAGCCCTGCACGGCAGTTCCATAGCTTTCTGGGCTCTTAACGAGAACTTGAAGGTAGCACGCGATTATGCCCTTATCATGAGCAGCGGCAACCCGTTGCTGCGTGACAACCTGTGGGAATGGCCGCGCTTTGGCGGAAACAGCAAAAACTACAATTACAAAACAAACAAAGCCATGATGCTCGACTACTGGGCTAAGCGAGTAGGGCAGAGCCGTGGCTATGAAGCCATTTATGACATCAGTACCCGTGGCTTCCAGGATGAGCCGTTGCTCGGCTACAGCAACGACGAGGAAGCAATAGAAGGCATCACGGGACTTATAGCCGACCAAAGGCAGCTCTTGCGCGACTCCCTTGGCGACCCTGCCACTATTCCGCAAATCTACATGCCCTATAAGGAAGCCCTCACGCTGTACAACAAAGGACTGAAGATACCCGACGACGTGACGCTTTGCTGGGTTGACGACAATTTCGGCTACATTCGCCAGTTGCCCACGAAGGAAGAACAGGCGCGTAGCGGCGGCAATGGCGTTTATTATCATTTGTCTTATCTCGGTACGCCGGCTCCTTATCTATGGCTGAGCACTATGTCGCCGTCCTTCCTCAGCTATGAGCTGACCAAGGGCTATGACAATGGCATACAGAGATTCTGGATGTTCAACGTGGGAGACATAAAGCCTTGCGAAGAAGAATTTCAGTTTTGCATGGACTTGGCGTGGGACGTTAATGCCTGGCGCCCTGAAAACGCGTGGAAGTACAGCCGCCAGTGGGCAGCTGAGACGTTTGGCGAGAGCCTTGCCGACGATATTTCCGCGATTAAGCTCGAATATTATGACCTGGCAAGCGCAAGCAAGCCCGAGCTTATCAATCGAATGGACTTCACAAACAACGAATATAACCAGCGCATGGCTCGCTATGACGAGCTTGAGCGCAAGGTGGAGGCTGTAAAGACTCGCGTGCCGTCTTCTTTGCAGGATGCTTTCTATGAGCTCATTGAGTATCCTGTAAAAGGATGCGCGGAGATGAACCGCAAAATCATACGCAGCAAGCAGAGCTGGTACTATGCCGCAGCCGGCATGGTAGACAGCACGCAGACTTGCTATACAGATGCCTATAATGGTTACAGGCTCACGCATGAGCTTACCGACAAATACAATACCGGCATAGCCGATGGCAAGTGGCACGACATGATGAGCTATAGTCCGAGCGGCGGAATGAGCAGCATGGTTTTTGAACAGCAGGTAAGCGCAGGCACAAGTGACGTATTCCCCGTCAAGACATCTGTCTGGAATCCTGACAGGAGCTATTATCTTGCAAAGGATTTCACTTCTTCTTCAGGCTCATTGACTGAAGTTAAACACATGGGTGTGGCAGGCTCGTGCATGGTGGTAAGCCCTGCCGACAATACGGCTTACACGGAAACCAACTATGCGAGCGCGCCAAGCCTTACATACAAAATACGCGTGGTGAGGGGGCTCAACCGCATAGCCATAAGGTGCCTGCCTACATTTCCCCTTAACTCCTCTTATAAGCTGAGGGTTGGTTGCAGGGTGGCAAGAGGCCCGCTGAAGGTGCGCGACATCTCCACCACTGCAATGGCAGGCAAATGGAACAGCACCGTTGCCGAAGGCTTCTCCGATGCGACAATAGATTATGAAAGCGGCCGCAATGGTGAAGTGCAGCTTGACATATACTTCATGGATCCGGCAATAGCCGTGAGCGACATTGTGGTAGACTGCATTGGACGAAACAAAAGCCTGGCAGAAACATTGCTTACCAACGCTGATTTTGAATATAATGTGGACGGAGTGCATAAGGCTTCGCGCGGTTTGCCCGAAGGTTGGAAAATGTATGGCAGTGTGTCGGGCACGTATGGAATAAATGCCGACATGGTGGGACAGCACGGCGACTACGGTTGCTGGGTTCACTCCACTCCATTCCCGTCGGAGTTTAAACTTTACCAGACTATTCCTGCCTCAAAGCTTCAGCCCGGTGTTTACCGAGTGTCGTGCTTGCTTTGGTGCCAGAACGGAAAGGCGGGCAATTGCAGGCTCTATGCCAACAACAGCGTCAATTATTATGCATCGGCACTGGGTGCTTACTCGATGAAGGAGGATGACGAATATTCCACATTTGCTTCCCATCAAGGCACCACGGCTTCTTATTGCCGTCTGCTGCCTATGTACGTAAACGTGGTGATAAACCAAGGCGACAGCCTCGAGGTGGGCATAAAAACCAGCAACCGCAAGGGCAACGGCGGCTCGGCAACGGGCAACGACCCGCAAGGATGGTTTAAGGTAGACAATTTCCTCATTGAGAAGCTGAGCGACTTGCCAACGGGCATCAGCACGGTAAACAGGACGGCTCATGATGGCAAGAATTATGTCTACAACCTTAAGGGACAGCGCATGGACAGCAATATAGAAAACCTGCCGTCGGGCATTTATATCGTAAATGGTCGGAAGGTGGTAAAAAAGTAATTCTCCTAATAAAAAATTTAAAAACCTTATAAAATGAAGATTATTATGATCCTGCTCTTGGCTTTTGCCAGCTTAAGGGCGGGGGCACAGGTTGTTGTCGGTTCAGGAAGCGACGCAATGCCCATTGTGGCAGACGGCGTTGTTGCTCCGATAGTTTATGATAGCTCAGACCCTGTACTTATGAAAAAGGTATCGGGACTATTTGCTGACGATGTGGCACGTGTCACGGGGCGGCGGCCGGAGACTTGCGAGCTTGGCAAGACCGGCAAGGCTAAGTGCGCCGTGATGGTAGGCATCGTGGGCGACAAGCTCTCGTCGAGCCTTGAAAAGGCAGGCAAGCTGAACGTTTCAGCACTCAAAGGAAAGTGGGAATGCTACAGCATACGCCGCGTGAGCCGTCCCGTTAAAGGTATTGGCGAGGCTATAGTCGTTATAGGTAGTGACCGCCGTGGCGCGGCTTACGGCTTGTTGTCGGTTTCAAAGGCAATAGGCGTGAACCCTTGGTATTTCTGGCTCGATGCGCCGGTGGCAAAGCGCAAGACGCTGAGCTTGAGCGTTAAGGCATACGACTCCAAAACACCATCAGTGAAGTATCGCGGGATATTCATTAACGATGAAGACTGGGGACTTTACAAATGGGCTTCTGAGAACTATGAGAAGGACCGGGGCAATTTCGGCCCCCGCACATACGCGGCAGTCTGTGAATTGCTTTTACGATTGAAAGCCAATTACCTATGCCCTGCCATGCACAACTGTTCGCTGGCTTTTTATCAAGAACCCAAGAACAAGCTTGTTGCCGACAGCTTTGGCATAGTAATGGGAACGTCGCATTGCGAGCCGCTTTTCTTGAACACCGCCACGGAGTGGAAGAAACAATATGGCGATTATGACTTTGTGACCAACCGCCGCGTCATGGACAGCGTGATGACAGCGAGGGTGAAGGAGACAGCTCCTTATGACGGCGTGTACACGCTCGCCCTGCGCGGACTGCACGACGTGGCAATGAAAGGAAGCAACGACCTCACAGAGCGTAAGGACGTTATGCAAAGGGCGTTGGAGTCGCAAAGACAAATCCTTTCTGATGTATTGAAAAAGCCTGCCAACGAGATTCCCCAGGCTTTCACACCATACAAGGAAGTGCTCGATGTGTATGACCACGGACTGAAATTGCCCGACGACGTGACCATCATCTGGCCCGACGACAACTACGGCTACTTCAAGCGCCTCAGCAACGCCAAAGAGCAGCAGCGCTCCGGCAGGTCAGGCGTTTATTATCATTCTTCTTATCTCGGCCGTCCTCACAACTACCTTTGGATGAACACCACGTCGCCAACCTTGATGTATGAGGAACTTTACAAGGCTTACCACGCCACAGCCGACCGCATCTGGCTGCTCAATGCCGGCGACATAAAGCTTTGTGAGCCTGCTGTTGACTTCTTCCTCAGCATGGCTTACGACTTAGACAGTTTCAGCTATGAGCGTGCGGCTTCGTGGCGCACGGAATGGACGAGCAAGATGATAGGCGGCAAGCACCAGAAAGAGCTTGACGACATATTGACCACTTTCTATGACCTGGCTTTCCAGCGCAAGCCCGAGATGATGGGGTGGGGCTCGCAATGGACCAACGACGCGCACAATAGAGAGATAAACACAGACACCGAGTTCTCGCTCACGAATTATCGTGAGGCTGAGCGCCGCTTGGCTTCATACAGGCGCATAGCAAACGAGGCAGAGGCTGTCTACAGGCAGCTGCCTGAGTCGGCAAAGGCTTGTTTTTACGAGTCGGTGCTCTATCCTGTGAAAGGATGCGAGCTCATGAACCGCACCATCCTTGACGCACAGCGAAACCGTTGGTATGCTTACCAGAACAGAACTGCCACTGACTATTGGGCAAAGCAGTCGGAAACGGCTTTCGACAGCCTTGAAGTCATTACGAAACACTATAACACGATGCTCGGTGGCAAGTGGAATCACGTCATACAGATGGAGCAAAACTCGGCATCGGCATATTTTGACAAGCCCGAACTGCGCAAGGCTTCCCTTGCCGATGGCGCCAAGATGGGCATCAACGTGGAGGATGAGGACGTGCTGTTGGCAAAGAGCAGCTTCCATGAGCTTCCGTCGTTCAGCAAATTCTTGCCTAAGACCAGCTATTATGTAGACATTTTCAACAGCGGCAACAAAGGTTTCAGTTGGAAAGCAGTTGCCGATGCCGGCTGGATAAAGCTAAGCCAAAAGGCAGGCAAAGTGGATAAAGAACAGCGGCTGACAGTCTCCGTAGACTGGGCACAGGCTCCAAAGGGCGAGCGCGTTTCAGGCACCATAAGCATTTCAGCCGACAACGGGCAGACGGAAAAGGTGCTTGTGTCGCTTTTCAATCCTTCGTCGCCGTCGCTGCAAGAGCTTGATTCAGCGTATGTTGAGAACAATGGCTACGTTTCTATTCCTGCCGATGGCTATTTTATTAAGCATGAAAACAATAAAATGAAGATCAGAAACGTTAGTAACATAGGCTGCGAAGGCACAGGCGTATTGTTCGGCGAAGGCAACGACCCTATTCAATACACCAGCCGTCGTGACGCGGCATACGTGGAATATAAATTCTACAGCTTTTCACAGGGGCTTGTAGACATTTATAGCTACGTCCTGCCCACTTTTGCCATAAGCAGCGACCGTGGTTTCGCAGGGCATGAGCGCACGAACATAGAAACCCACTACGGGCTGATGATAGACCACGACACGAGGATTCTCGAAGCATCTACATCGTCGTTCGAATATGCCCAGCACTGGTATGAAAGCGTGATGCGCAATTGCCGCATAAACAAGACTACGCTTTGGGTAAGCCGTCCGGGCTGGCACACGTTGCGCGTCATAGGTGGCGACGGAGGCACTATGTTGCAGAAGCTCGTGCTCGACTTTGGCGGAATGAAGCGTTCGTACATGGGCCCGCAGCCTACACGGGTAACGATTGATGGAAACAATCACTAATCAGTAATAAAGCAAAATCAGGATACAAATATAAGATGAGAACGAAGAATGTTATAATGTCTTTGGCTGCTGCAATGGCAGTTGCGGCAGTAGCCCATGCCGTAGGGGCAGCACGGGCTGATGCCACGAACGTGGCAGTGGCAGGCGCGCAAGAAGACGGCAAGGCAAAGGTTCCCAATGAGGAGAAACAATGGGCTTGGCTTGGCTTCGAGCGCCCTGAAGGCGTAAATCCGATATTCTCACCCGATGCCGGTATCACTTTTCAGTGCCCGATGAGGCATAAGAAAGTGGCTTGGGAGGCAGGAGCCACTTTCAATCCGGCAGCTACGGTCTACAAAGGCAAGGTGGTTGTGCTGTTCCGTGCTGAAGACGCCCTTTCCGAGGGCATAGGCTCCCGCACGTCGCGTTTGGGCTATGCCTCGTCAGCCGACGGCTTACATTTTATTAAAGAAGCGAAGCCCGTGTTCTATCCCGACCCTGCCGACAACCAAATAGCCAACGAGAACCCCGGCGGATGCGAGGATCCGCGCGTGGCGCAGACCGAGGACGGACTGTATGTGCTGCTCTACACGCAGTGGAACCGCAAGAAAGCACAGCTTGCCGTTGCCACATCGCGCAACCTTAAGAAATGGAAAAAGTACGGCCCTGTTTTTGCCAAAGCCAAAGTCAAGGACATCGGAAGCATGAAATACACCAAGTCGGCTTCGCTTGTCACAAAGCTCAAGGACGGCAAGCTTGTTATAGCCCGTATCAATGGCAAATACTGGATGTACTGGGGCGAATATTTTGTCAATCTTGCCTCGTCAGACGACCTTATCCATTGGCAACCCGTTACCGACGCCAATGGCAACGTGCTGAAAATAATGACTCCTCGCAAGGGCTATTTCGACAGCATGCTCACTGAGTGCGGACCTCCCGCCATCGTGACTGACAAGGGAATCCTGCTTTTCTATAATGGCAAGAATAGTCCGTCGTCGGGCGACAAGCGCTACGGCGGAGGGGCTTATTGCGCTGGTCAGGCACTTTTCAGCTTGGACGACATGACACGCCTTGTCGACCGTCTTGACAATCCTTTCTTTTATCCGGAGGCAGATTTCGAGAAAAGCGGGCAATACAAGGCAGGCACGGTGTTCATCGAGGGGCTTGTGCCTTTCAATGGCAAATGGTTTCTCTACTATGGCTGTGCCGACTCTCATGTGGGTGTAGCCGTGAAGGCAGGCAAGCAATAACGTTTGTATATATAAAAATAGAAAAAGGTATAACGCACAAATATCTAATCAGAGTTTTTTATGAAAAAATTAATTTCGCAAATGCGGTCAATAGCGGCAAAAACATTGGCAACGGGCGTACTCGTCCTTTCGTCGGTGTCTTTGCACGCCTTGCCGTCGCACGTATTTACGAACGAGCGTCCCGAGGCAGTCACTCTTGACTCCCGTGCCGTTCATGGTGGAAAATATCAGTGGAAAATGCTGAAGGCAAGCGAGGCGAAGTCGACGCCGGAGCAGATGTCGTCGGCAGGTTTCAATGACAGTCAATGGATGGACGCCGTCGTGCCGGGCACTGTGCTCACGTCGCTGGTCTACAACAAGGTTTATCCCGACCCTCATTATGGAGACAACAACCGCATAGGCAAAGGGCTGATACCCGACATCTCGAAGGTGGGCCGCGAGTTCTACACCTACTGGTTCCGCACGGAGTTCAATCTGCCTGCCGACATGAAGGGGCAGACGATTTGGCTCCAGCCCGACGGCATCAACTATCGCGCCGAGATCTATGTGAACGGCTATCTCGTGAGCAGCATGGCGGGCATGTTCCGCAACGACTATATCGACGTGTCCGACTTTGTAAAGCCTGGCAGCAAGAACGCCGTAGCCGTGCTTGTACATCCCGTCGATATCACGGGCAAGCCGGGCTCCAAGACATGGGGCGCAGTGGGCGAGTTCCGCAACGGCGGCGACGGCAACATAGGCTGGGACGTCACGCAGCTCATGACCGTTGGTTGGGACTTCACTTGGAACGACGGCGTGCGCGACAGAAACACAGGTATCTGGCGCGGCATAAGCCTCTATTCCACGCGCGGCGTGCAGCTGCGCCATCCGTTCGTGAAGTCGAGCTTCGACAATGGCAACTACGACCTTGCCCACGAGCAGGTGTCGGTGGAGCTGTTCAATCCGCGCACCAACAGCGGCACCTATCGTGTTGATGGAGAGATACTGGGCACGGGCATAGCCTTTACGAAGGAGGTGCGTCTGAACCGCGGCGAGCTGCGCGAAGTGGTTTTCTCGCCTAAGGAATACAGGCAGCTGAACATAGCTTCGCCGAAGCTGTGGTGGCCTAAGAACAAAGGCCCGCAGAATCTCTACGCCCTTCGCCTGCGCGTGAGCGACAAGAACGGCGTTTGCGATTCGCTGACAACGATGTTCGGCATACGCGACATAAAGGTTTCGCGCGACACGCCCGACAAGTCGAAGGTCTTTATTGTCAACGGCAAGCGCATCTTCGTCAGGGGAAGCAA
>CAZZNO010000029.1:0-1524 GCA_964655685.1 uncultured Prevotella sp. | reverse complement strand
AACGAGGGAGCCGAGGTGAGCGGCGCACGCAAGCTTCTTGCCGACATTGACGGCACGCGCCCATATCAGGAGCAGAGTGAGGTAGACGGCATACACGACGGCAGCCCCTACAAGCAGGTTAATCCCATGTGCCATTATGAGAACACAGCCTCCGACCGTGGCAGCCGCATCGACGGGTTCAATCCCGAGTATGGCGCGCCAACGCTGCCTGTCTACGCCTCGCTGAAGGAGATGATGCCGGCGGCTGACCTCTGGCCAATCAACAAAGCCGTATGGGATTATCTCGACGGTAACGGCTTCCACCTTATGACAACCCTTTACGACCAGATGGTGCGCAAGTACGGCGAACCCACGTCGCTGGAAGACTATGCCGCCAAGGGACAGCTCGTGGGAGCCATGAACTCTAAGAGCATCTGGGAATGCTGGAACGAGAACAAACTGCAATATGGCGACAGGTTCTGCTCAGGGCTTCTTTTCTGGTATCACAACTGCACCATGCCGCAGGTGTGCGCACGCATGTGGGACTACAGCCTCGAACCAACGGCTTCGCTTTATCACACCATGCACTCGCTCGAGCCCGTGCACGTGCAATATGATTATCTGAAGAACACCGTGTCGGTGGTGAACGATTTTCTTTACAGCCTTGCTGATTACAGCGTCACGGCTACTGTCTACGACATCGACAGCAAGGTGGTCAGCACCATGACCAAGAAGGTGAGCGTGCCCGAGGACGGCGTGGCAAACGACGTAATGAAGCTCTCCTTCCCCGACAACATTTCGCAGGTTCACTTCATCAACCTCGTGCTTAAGGACAGCAATGGCAAGACCGTTTCGGAGAACTTCTATTGGAGGTCAAAGGATAAGTACGAAGGTCGCCGCACCGTCACCGGCCCTTGCACGTCGGGCTTCGAGAGCCTTGCCGACATGCCGAAGACGGCGCTGGCGGTAAAGGTAAAGAGCAGCAAGGCTGAGGGGCAGAAGTACATCACCGTCACCCTGCGTAACAGCGGCAAGAAAATAGCCTTCTTCAACCAGCTGGAGTTGCTCGATGCCAACGGCTCGCCCGTTCGCCCGTCGTTCTATTCCGACAACTTCTTCACCCTCATGCCTGGCCAGCAAAAGACGGTCACGATTGACGTTGCCGAAAGCTCGCTGCCCAAGAACGCCGTGCTGAAGGTGAAAGGCTGGAACACCGGAGCCGAGGAGACGAAGGTGAACTAAAACGCTCCCTATTCATAATTTGAAAAATTCATTCAATTGCAGAGGCGGCCGGCGCCTAACTCTACCTAACCGCCCCTGCAATTGGACGATTGATAATATTCATTTAAATTAAAACCTTGAAGCTCCTTCGCGCAGGGCATTCAACTAATTACTAAAGTTACTCAAATTTTGATTAACCGAGGGATAATTCGTTGATAGCCTGCCCAAGGTGCAGGGGTGTTCTATGCCTGTATTCTTTCGCAGGCTTAACCTCTCATTTAACTTTACATCAATGCGTATTAGATTGTTTCTTCTGGTTGTTTT
>CAZZNO010000028.1:22063-27920 GCA_964655685.1 uncultured Prevotella sp. | reverse complement strand
CCGGAACTAAATCCCTCGCTTTTTCCACTCCAAGATTTGTAAGAAGTCGTGTGAGTTCTTCTGCACACTTATGAATCTCTCTTTTCCGTTTTTCCAGTTCTTTTATCGCCGCATCTATGCTGTCTGGATCAAAGGGATTTATTCTGATTGTGTCTGGCATACATCCACCCCCTTAACCTTTCTTATCGCCCACAAATTCTGTTGCAAATCATTTTTAGGGCATACGCAACAATAATCCGGCTCAGTATCAGTAGAACCATCCTCATTGAGAATAGGAACTACATCTATGAAAAGTCTTGTATACTCATCAATAGGCAAGCGTTTAACCGTAGAGATAGTTTTGTCGTAAACAACATCTTTACCGAACGGAGAATCTTCTGCATTGCCGGAATTAGGGCTTATTCTTGCCATTTCTCGTATCGGATTTGAATACTTAGGTATGCTTTCCCCAGTGAGGTTGCCGTCCTCATCCACCACGTCTACTATTCCTTCATAAGCCTGATAGTAAAATGGGACTTGATTTATTCAGAGATCTTTAAGTCGTAATTGTTTCATCAGTGTTCCTCCTTAACAAACCCACATATGTTTTTGGCGGTATCTTTGATAATGCCATTTCAATATCTTTCTTGCCGGTCTGCCCCCAGTTCCGGGAAATACCAAGCTCTGTGTGTGATACCAAACCTCCACGAGCATCGTCAGCGTTCATGGCCTTTGCTATATCGTAAATTTCAAACTCATATCGACCATAAAATCTCTCTAACTCTTCCTCTGTCGGTACATCATCATCCGCCCAAAAATGTTGATTGACAGCTTGCCTTTGTGCTTTTGCAAGGAGGACGGCTATTTGATTGTCTGTGAGAGTTTCATCATCAAGAATTACTTTCAACAATTTTCCATCTAACATCCGTCCTCACCTTCCTTACGCGTTCTGCTGAGTTAAGAACTCGGCGATAATATCATCTTTTTTAGCCGCAGTGATTGCATAACCTTCTGCTGCCGCCAACGCTCTGATATTTTCTACTGTCATTGATTCTAACTCACTCTCTGTATATGTTTTATTTACAGGATTCTGAGTTAATGGCTGTGCTGCCTGCATGGATGTCGTGGATATGCCGGTAATCGCACTCGGTAAATCCGTGGAAATATTAGTAAATTTCGCACTCATCCATTCTGGTCCATGATCCAAGCCAATCTGACCGAAGATATGATACTGTTCTCCTGCACCGGTTTTAGCAAGCTGTTCTAAGAAGAAATTGCCCTTGCCAGGAACCATCTGGTGTACAGGTGCCATAATAGAAGGGTCGAACAATACCGCTGTTCCGGCAGGCAGAGTGTCGAGAAGTGATACACCGACAACTCCGAGAGGAGTTACAACAGTCTGGATTTTTATACCATTTACCTCTCTTCCGTCAGGAACGATTGTAAGATTATTCTGCTGTGCATCGAGATTGAGCTGCAACAGTGTTGTTGCATCTACACCGAGTACGATATTGTCGGTCCTTGCACCCTGATCGTGAATAGACTTCAATCCTTCTGCCACGAGCCAATATGAAAGAGGGTTGCTGTTTAAATCCAATACATTTGTAGTGATTGCTGTCAGAAGTCCTCTTGTCTTATTAGTCTCTGCATCGGTGGTAGCTTTACTATACGTTCCGTTCAGGAAAGTATACTCAATATCCTGAGCGATTTTCGCCATTCTGCGGCTTACCTGAAATGCCAGTTCATCCATAGGATTAGCCTGCTGTCCGGCTACGTTAATTCCCTGCAAAGTTCCCATATTGCTCTGCTTTGCATATGAAATTGCTACGGATTTCTGGAAGATCTGAGTCACGTTGGTAAGCTGACTTCTTTTTACGATTTCCGGTTTCGGAGCTGTAAGAGACGCAGTTTCGGAAATGTCCGGCTGTTCTCCTGTTTCTGTGTTATACTCCTGACCGCACGCAAACTCTACATGATTGGTTACAAGAGGTCTTGCGCCAATCATAGTAGAAAAAGGTGTTGCCTGTTGCCCTTTAGCGAACAACATTCCGCTAAAATTAGGTGTTGCAAATGATGTTGCAGTACCCTGTGCCATGATTTATACCTCCTTTGATGTTACGACTGTAAATTTGCAGCCGCCTGTTGTAATATTGCAAGTGCCGCAGACTGCATATCTCCGCCACTTATTGCCGAATTTATCTGTTGTGAATAGTCAACCTGACCCATGTTTCCAGACTGCGGTGTAGGCATTTTTGCCATATAGTAAGCTCGAATATCCGCTTCTTTTTTCTTATCTCTTTCGTCCATGAATTTAGAAAGATTTGCGGTTACTGTTTCCATCGAACCCTCTATCTCCGCGGTTGCTGTTAATTTTGCCATTTCAGCATCCATACCCATACCCAGATAACGTGCCGATGCTTCTGTTACTGCCTTGAACTTTTCAAGTTCCTTGACATATGCCTCATGCTGTGCTGCCTGTTCAGCTTTCGCTTCTGCTTCCTGTTCCTCGGCTGTCTGCTTTGCTCTAAGCTGTTTTCTCAGATTGCCCTCAGATGTGCATAATTTGTCATTATCCGCTTTTAGCTTTGCATTATTGGCTTTCTCCTGTGCGAGCTGTGCCATAAGGCTTTCAACCGTTACCTCTCCACCATGATCTTCCTCGTGTGTATTCTGTGGCTGCTGTGGATCGGTTGCTGGTGTCGTACTACCCGGATTGTTATTCTGCGGCTGCTGCGCCTGCTGATTCTGATTTTGTGTCTGTGTTCCATTTACATCTGCCATAATTGACCTCCTGCGTTTGAACGGTTCTCTCCGTATATGTTTCTGCGTTTTTTTACTTGCGTCTCTGCAAGAACAATAGTTAAGTGCGTTATTTGAAAGGCTTTCTCTAGCCTTGCTATATAAAAGGGAGAATCCCTTAATAACCAAAGAAAAAGAGCCGGACACGATTTTCATACATCACATCCGGCTCAAAGGCTCTAACCATATTCTTTTATAATTCGATACAGCGGCAGTTGACAATTTCCTCTATCGGTGCGCCCATGCTGTCATCTAAGGGAAACATCATTTTATATCCGTTAATTAAAAACGGCTCATTTATGGGAACCGTCTGCCCGTCTGCGTCCCAGTGGCTTACTCTTACCTTTTCATCTCTCATGCTTACCCATGTGTGGGTGCTTTGTTTTTCTTTTACAAGATTTTTATGATTTATCCAATTATATATCCAGTTCGTTTCATTCAAAGCTATTTCCGTTGCTCTAACCTCTGAGAACATACGGATGACGCTCTTGGGAACGTCACTTTCTTTCATCATTCCGCCTGTTATCCGTGAGGTTGTGTAATTTTCATTTCCACTTGCTGAGGAAATCGCACGTTCTGTTGCCTCCTGAATATATTTTGCAAATCGGTATGCTTTTTCTCTTACTTCTGTTTCGTATTGGTATTCAGGCATCATTGAGAAATAAATATCCATAAGTTCACTTTCGTATTCTGCCTGTGTTTTATCAAAAAGGAAAACCCCGGAAATCAAATTGCCTAGCTGCTGTTTGAAGAAATTTACTAAAGCATTGATAAAATTCTTTGCGGTATTCTTCCGGCATTCTTTATCCTCTTTAAGAAGATTCATTTCATCAAAGTATTTTACCGGATCATACATGATTCACACCGCCTATTCTTCTACTAAAGCTCTCTTACTTGGCTGCTTTGATTCTTCTGTTTTGTCTTTTTCCTCATTGTTTTCCCCGCCATTCCCCTCTTCGTCTTTGTAAGCATTAGGATTTGGCTGTGGTTGTTTTTCTTCCTTTGCAGCAAGTTTTTTCTGTATGCCCTCAATAATAGGCTTACTGTCAACCCAAGCCTGCTGAGGATCGGTAAATAATCCAACCGTATTGAAAGAAGTAAGACCATCTACTCCGGCATTAAGTAATGCCACAAGAGAATTTGTCTTTGATACCAAGTCGTAAGTCTTAGTTCTGCAGAAACGAATTTCTACGTCTGCTGTTTCTATGTCTTTCAATCCGTCATATGGTCTGTTGTCAGCTTTAATTATTTCTACTGCCAAGTCAATAAGCTGCATCTCCGGCTCAGTAAATAACTGCTCTACTGTTTTTGCGGAAATCTCTAAGCACTGCCATCCATTCGACAACTGCATCGCACCGGTTGTTGAACCGCCGCTCGCCTCCTGCCATGACGGAGTTGACGTAATCTGTTCCATCTGTGAATTTAAGTGGTCCACAAGTTTTTGAACTTCACTCTCATTCAATGTTTGGTTAAGATATGTTATTTTTGCTTCTTTACCATCACCGGAACTCTTTGTCATAATGACGCCATCGCCATCTATGAGGTTTTTCTTTCCCTCTTCGTTTACCTGACAGTTGTGCATCCACAATAAGCTCTGAACGTGTTGTAAAATATCGTTTATTCTGTCGGAATCCACAAGATTCATTGCATCCATTAAAGGAATGACTTTTTCAAAAATTCCCATTCTGTCATTGAGTGCAAATTCGATAACAGGTATTCTTTTTAAAGGATTTGGAGAAATATTTTCCTTGATGCGATAATCCAACGTATTCATTTCATGCTCTATTTCATAACAGAAATCCTTTGAATAGGCAGTTAATGTGATTGTTCCGTCATCATGGATTGAATAGGTGCATCCAAGTACCGGCTCTCTATAAGCATCATTGGAATATACAACAAAGGTTGTAAGAGGACTCGGAACTAAAATCTCAAATGGGGAATATCTGCTTTTGTTACGATTCGGCAGAATTATCTGATAACCCACGCCACAGATAAACAGATTTCTTCCAAGAGCAATATCTTTTGCTGCTTTGCTCTGTTCCTGCATCATTTTGTTAAGCATGGCAATTTTTAAATCGTCAATATTCTCTCCGTTATCCTCATCTTTTTTCTTTAAAAATCCGAATAAGGCTTTCTTCTGTTTCTTTGTAGGCTCTATTTTTGCCCTCTGTACGAAAGTAATAGGGTTAGAAAAACAATAACCGAGATGCACGTCCACAATCTTAGAAGCATTATTTTCTACTACGGTGGCATTTAGGTCTGGTCTTATTTTCTTCTCGCGACCCAGAATTGGCTGATTACCTTTTTCATATTCAAAAAGGAAAACCTCTTCCGCAACATTTTCCTGATGTTCCATAAAGGCCTTAGAAACTACACTTATGATATTCTCTTTTGTAATCTCTTTTTCATCAGTCATCAACATTCTTCTGCCGAGTGTCGGCTTGTTGCTTGCATACATAAGGTTTTCCTCCTTTCCGTGAAAATAAAAAAAGAGCTGATTAAGTTTAATTCTCACTTAACCGGCTCAAAGGCTCTCTGTCTAATTCGATTTTTATAACCTCTTTACACCCACGGCAACTTATTTCGATAATTCCTTTTGCACCGGGACTTTTTCTAAAAAGAAGTTTTTCGCGATTAGCCCTCGCTTTGCATACGGGGCAGTACACATTTTCCGTTGACATTGTTACTGCTCCTTTCTGTCGTATAATTGTGCGAATAGGAATCGAACCTATGACCTTCTGCATATCAGACAGACGTGCTACCGACTGCACCATCGCACATTGTAGGACGGCTCTGTGCCGCCCAATAGGAGAAAAAACAAAATGAAAACTTGTCTTTCCAAAAGCCAAGAGTGGGGATTGAACCCACAACCTATCGCTTACAAAGCGATTGCTCTGCCATTTGAGCTATCCGGGCTTACTGTCATGGGGAATGTAATCAACACTCCCCACCTCAGAAAAGGATAATCCACCAACGCCTATACCAAGACACTCTCATTATAACAAAAAGAAAAGACGTAGAAAATAAAATATCACTGACACGGATATTTAACTTCGTCTTTTCTTTCTCCATAGAAAGG
>CAZZNO010000028.1:0-22053 GCA_964655685.1 uncultured Prevotella sp. | reverse complement strand
TAATGGTATAATGAAAGTTTATGGTGTAATTGGTTTGTTATTTATCATACTTTGGTTCGTAATCTATACAGCGATCATTGTAAGATGTCACTGCTCCATTACAATCGCTATCCTCATTGGTGCAAATCCAATCTGAGCCATCATAATTCTTGTGCCATACACAGCTACCACACTTTTCACTGCGACTCATTCTGTTCCTCCATTAAACGCTCTGCTTCTTCCGGGGTACACACAATCATCCCTGTTTCTTCCTCGCATTTTTTAATCATTCCAGCGGCATCTCCAGAGTAGTTCTCCCATATTCTCTGAGATTCTACGAAAACATCATTGATGCGTTTGTGTCCGAAACCATAAGTTCTATGAAGTGCAATGGCTATTGCTGCGTATATCTGCGGAACCATTTGGTCTGCTGCTTTAGAAACATTCTGCGACCGGTTTCTTCTGGCAATTTCATTCAGTGAATTTATTAGCTTATTATTCTTTCCCATTGAATTTCTCCCTATCTATGTAAGATTTCCCCTGTTGCAATCCAGATAATGGGTATAAACAGCAACATAACAATATCATCCACGGTTCTGTGTTGTGCCTGACCGTATAACATCTTTTCAAGCATTTCCCACATTGTACTGTATAGCAATGTTATGATGAGTGTGAGAAACAATCTTATCTCCATTTTACACTACCTCTTTTTCATTCCTCTTATTTTATGTTTCTTCCAATTTCCGACAAATCTACTACCTCCCTTTGGTGTTCCATAAATAAAGGATTGCATATTGCCGCCGGATGGTTTTACTCTCTCTATTCTTTTTTGATGTTCCTCTGGGTTTTTGGCAACCATCGGGAAAATCCATCCGTTCTTATCGTTAATGGCAAGTAAATCGTATCGGATATTTGTGTATTCTTTTTTGCATCTTCCACAGGTACAGTGTTCTCTATCGTACAAACCGATAATTCCACCACACTCACATTTTATATGTGTATAGGCATCCAAAATACTCATCTTACCGCCTTTCCGAGTCTATAAATATTCTCATCATTGATGATTGTAAAAGTCGAATCGTTCTTTATCAGGCGGCTGTCCTGGGAAACGACTTCACACTCAAAGTCTTTAAATGCCTGTTTCTGATATGAATACACTCTGATATTACCATCAATCGGTATTGAAATATTGGAGTTATAGAAACATACATTTCCAAGCCCACACTCATACTTGATTCTATCCTCACTATAAACAATTCCGTTTTTTTCACTGCATACATAAGTGATGAATTTGCCTGAACCGTTCTCTAAAATGATAAGCCAGTTTCCACTTATTTTATCCCTATGTATACCGTAATTGTTTACTAAATCTGAATATGGCACCTCCACATTTTTTCCGTTAATATTTACAATCAAATTATCTGCAAACCTGCTGATAACGCAAGTATTCCCATCTGATACGGCAAAATAACTTTCATAGCCGCACTTTGCAAGATTCTTTATTCCGTTGCCCTTTTCTGTAATTTGTAAAGCTGTGAGTGTATTTGCAGGACTGATGTAATAAATCGTATCTCCATCTGAGTAGATAGGACTTTTGTGTTTTTTTTCAAAAGAGTATTCTCTATCAGTTGAAAATCTAAAAACATTTTCATCTGCCACAACCACAGTGCTTCGGTTGGCGGTATTCACGAAATGGTATTTTACTCCACTCTTGTATTCGCATTTTAAACCGTTTTTAATATCTACTACACTTCCGGCAGAATCAATATAACACTGTTCATTTAGAACGATCTTTACGTCACTCGCTTTGAGCATCGTGATAAGTGACAATCCTCCCATTACTCCATGGGATATTGGTTTAGTTATTACGGTTGCATTTCTGTCACACAAAGGACATCTTGCATATTTGCCATAATAAAACTCCTGATGTGTGTTACAGAATTTTAAATTATCCGTCATGTTTTGCAATTCATTTCCCATACTTCGGCTTTTGTTTTCAAATATACTCTTTAACGTTCCAATAAGTGACGGTGCCAGATTGTTCCACGGTTTTATTGTCCGGGGAATTTTTACGTCTGGGTTATCAATAACACTTATGCCTTTTTTCATACGTTCCAAAATATCAATATCCGGTGTCATTGTTCCGCCGTATGGGTGTATTCTGGTAAGTGTTTTCCATATCAGTATTGCCTCAGCATAAACATCCGTTTCTTTTGTGAAATCATTTCCTTTCATCAATGGGTCTTTGTATAAATCCATGCAGACCTCACACTTTTCATCTCCCACACTCCAACTATCGCAATCAATAAAATATACTTCCCCATTTGTATCGAAAAGAATGTTCTGATCATTCAAATCTCCAATACATACTCCGGCAGCATGAATTGACTTTATAGTATTGTGAATCTTTACGAGGATTTTTAAAATATCTTGCGTAGTTACTCCATTCGCTTTCAGATATTTTTTGTTTGTAAGCACTCTGATTTCCTCGCCTACGGCTTTCGGCATGATATATCCTATAAAATTATTATCGTTATCGTAAACCGCCATTATCGGCTTGATGGCTTCTTTTGGTAATGCTTTATCCATAAGTAACTGGATTTTCTTTTCTTTAGCAGTGATATTCACACACGGCTTATAAATTTTCAAAATGTCATTCCCGTATTCGTATATATATCCCTCTCCACCCTCAGCCAATGGTGTGAGCTGGTTTATTTTTTCTTTTCCTATTTTTGTCAATGCAAGTTTCATATTCCCTCCTACAATACAATAGTTGTATCATCCTGAAACACAGACTGATTTCTGTTGATAAATCTTTTTACTTTAGCTTCCTTTCCACTCTGCAGGACTTCTTTAAACTCGTTGAGAACGCCTGCATTTTCCATAGCAAATCTGATACCATCCGATGCAACTCCTATATTTTTGTATTCTGTTTTAGGGAACGTCTTTGTTCTAAAACCAACGCCATCTTTGTAATATTTAAGAGATTCTTTATTCACAAAATTATAGGAAAAATACATCGGATATTCCCCATCGGATAATTCCTCAAACTCAATATTTCCGTCCGGCATCTCCTTTACAATAAATCCATCTCCGCAATATGTTACATAGAAGTTGTTTCTATCTTCCGTTACCGCCAGAATAGTAAAGCAAAGAAAATCTCTGATGGTTTCAGATGTTTGTCCGAATATTCCAAGCATTTTCCCAAAAGCCGCTGCCATTGTGTAGGCACTACAATCGTTTGCTATGCGGCTATCATGTGAGAATAAATGGCAAAATGTTTTTGCACCAACCTCGGAATGTTTTCCCTCTGAACAACCATCGCACACTACTTTTGCATTCTCTGTTTCAATGCCGTAATCCTGACAATTTATACCGTAATCTATATGCTGTTGTCCTATTTTATTTATAACCATGCTATTTCCCTCCAACAAAAAGAACGGCAAGCCTTTTTTTGACCGCCGTTCTGTGTTTAATCTTTTTATACATCAAAGAAATCGTCCTGTTTTGATACGGCACTCTTTGAATTTTCAATTACTGATTTGGATAAACAATTAAATGCTCGTCTAAGTTCCGATGCGGAGCTGCTTACATCAAGAATGTTCTTAAATCCCAAATCTTTTGCTTCCTGAGTAGCCTTCCCGCCAAAACTGATAAATGCCGTTACGATTTCCTCGTTGTTCAGATATTCTACGGCTTTCTTTGCATTAGAAAACCCGTTTGAAACAGACGAATTATCTAATCCGTCTCCGAAAATTGCGAACACTGCTTTGACTCTCATGCCCTCTTTTTTCAGGAAATCTCTGTACTCTCGTAACTTCTCTGTGCCATCAATGATCGTATCATACATCGCCGTGCAACCGCCGGTACAATATGCCGTATCGAACTCTGTAATGCGTTTGTATCCTCCGACTGTTGCTGTGTCTGAAAAATCTGCTCTCGCTACTAAAATTTCATCACACTCTTTGGAATTTGTAAGAGCATCTTTAAAATCCACAAGTGCTTTGATCATATCCCCTTGATATGTTCCCATAGAGCCAGATTTGTCAATGCCGACAAAAATCAGATTGATGTTCTCGCTATCTATTTCATCGACAGAGGTATTGGCAACCTCTACTTCGTTCAAACCATCAATTACAACCTCACTCATGCTGCCTACCTCCTACAAAATATTGTCTGTGCTTTTTACGATGTTTACATGGTACGTTTTCTTGAAATCCTCAAAGGTTTTTTCTGTCGCATCTTCATAGCCGGGGATAGAGGACATACAATCTTCCAGAATATAAATCTTCTTTGTGATCTCCGTTCTGCCTGCATAGTGTTCCAAAATCTGCTTAATGCTCTCTAATACACAATGGCTCTTTGCTTCTCCGGCAATCACGATCTTATCATATGTTTCTAACTTATTCAGAAAGTCGATATTGATATAATTCTTAATATCGTACTCCGGCTTGATAATGCCGTACATTTCACTAAGAGGGTCCTGCCCTTTTACAAGGCGTTGTGTGACAGCCTTTTTAGCAACGGAATGGAAATACACCATATTGGCGAACTGGTTTTCCAATGCCGCCCCGGAAGTACCCTGTAAACAGTGGTAAGACCATACGCACAAAACTTTCTTTCCGTCTTTTTCCAGATGTTCTACATAATCACGGCTCTTAACTGGATCGATAACAGCTCTGTACTTTCCAGAATCAAGGTCTGCCAATGTAATTGCTGTGTACGGTGCAGGATTGTTGCCATTTTCATCAATCCACCAACACGGATGGAAAATCTGATGCGGAGTATGTGTGTCAATGGAAACTGCGATGTTTGCGATTTTATCCATGTTATCGTAGATAAATTTCGTCATTCTCTCTACGTCCCCATGTGCTCCCGGAACTCCTAAAGCTCCGTTATCCATGAAGTCCTGCTGTACGTCAATTCCGAGGAATAATACTCTTTCCTTATTCTGTGCTGACGGTGTGAGCTGTTCTTCATTTGCTTTTCTCAAAATCTCATTCAGAGAAATCGGATTTGCCTGTGAACCAATACTTCCTACGTTCACAATTTCATTGTAAGGTGTTTTCATTAGTGGTATTCTCCTTTTATTTTATTTAACCGGAGCATAAGCCCCGGTTATTATTTGCTTATTCTACTTTGATACAATCGTATCTCTCAGAGTTAATGGTATTTTCCATTGCCTCAACTGGATTGTAATCGAGATTCTGCAGAATCTGTTTAAATACTGTTACCGACTGTCCGCTTGCAAGCTGTACGCCTTTGCGCTCATGGTCTGCATGGAATACATCATGTCCGCTGTTTACATTCCAAAAGATAATGTTCGGAATCTGGTAGCCGTTTTCGGCAAACTTCGCAACCATCTTGTCATAGAAAGTCCACTGACGATTACCGCAGCTATCAATTTCCATATCAGATACAACAACGATTGCTTTAGGCATTTCTTCCTGAGGAACGTTGTTCTTCACGGCAATGCTCAATACCTTATTGAAAGCAGCCTGCAAGTCTGTGTTCATCTGCCAATTTGCTCTCTTTAAGTTGTTGATTCTCTGTTCTAAGGTTTCTCCCTTTAACAGAACAGTCTCAGGATTGCCGGAGAATGTCATAAACATATTGTGGTATGCACCAACATTTCTCTCAGCAAAGTACATTGCCAAACCGATTGAGGTAGCCATAGGTCTGCCGCTCATAGAACCGGACACATCTGCCATGACAAGAACATTGCTGCCCTTTTCAACATAATCCGGCAGTGCTTTCCACTGAGCCTCCAATACCTTGCTGCTCTCTCCTTTGTAAAGGAACTTCTCAACAATATCGTAAGGGAAAAGAGTTGTTGCATTGATTTTAACCTCTCCCTTTTCAGCTTTGTTGATAAATTCTAAGAAACGCTGTTCGTCATGCTTCATAAAAGCCTCACGATAAATCATCATTGCACGGCTCGGAACTTCCGGGTATTTAATCTCATCCCATCTTCCTGCAGACATGAGACTTTCAACTACACCGATATGTTTTCTCATACTGCGTACAATTCTTTTGAAATTGTAAACTGGGTAGTCTAACTTTTGTGCTGTCATAATTCCAAGTCTGCGTGTTTCCTTACTGCTTGCATCTGCGGTCTTGATCCACTTTGCCAATAAGGAGATTGCATTGCCGTCATTGAGATTCCTCAAATCTTCCTCAAACTGTTTCTTCATGGCCGCCCACATATCTTCCTCCAAAGGAGTTCCAATCAGAGAATACATATCATCATATCTTCCGAATACTCCAATCAAATCAAGATTCGGCCTGAGTGCTTCCGGGTGTTTCTCTGCCATATAACGTATAATAGTTCTGAAAGTCTTTCTCTCTCCAAGACCACCACGAATATCCCTTGCATAAAATACGATTTTTGTAGCAAAGAGCTTATCCTGTGCATATGCTTCTGCAAACAGCGTTTCTATTCTGTTTTTATCAGCCTCTCTAAGTGCGCCGATTGTGCCGAATAAGTCCAATCTTGCATCACTCGTTGTATTCAGTGCTACTGCACCATTCTCCGTGTGGGTAAACTTACCCTCGTTTCTCATTGCATCTGCGAAACTCATAACTTCCTCTCTTTCCATGACACTTTTTGGGGATTTGAACCACCATTAACATTTTTGCAGAATGTGTTTTTACCGTTGGCGTTTGCTGTATGTGCCACTATAAATTGTTTGTAGTTTCATTGTCAGGACACTATTGGTTTTTATGATTAACAGTCATATCCAAAAATCGCTGTAAGTGTCCCATGTATAAAGTTTTATGGCTTTCTGCCCTAACTTTCCGTTTTCTTTAATCGTACTCTCCTGTGTTGTATTGCTCGTACAGAACGCTCAATCTTTGCCGATAATTCCGAATCGGTAATCTTGTGTTCTATAACCATAGCATCTTCCGCCGCAGTCCACGGTTTAGGAGGGTATAAATTTGAAGTTTTGTCGTAGTACCTTTTTCTTTGTTTCCTGCAAGTTCTATGATATTTTTCCATATCTTTGTAGCAATTTTTTCTATTCATCACTAAACCACTCTTTTCTTTCACATGACACTATTTAAACTGGAAAATGTTTCAATGGAATTTTCTGTTTTGTGTGATTGCTGTAAGTGCCACAAAATGAGCCTGATTGGATTTGAACCAATAATGAATTTATTGTTGCCGATTTCTTCCGATACACCACAATACATGATGTGTACGCCGGTTGCCAGTTACCGGTACAGGCTCGTAAGAGTGAGGGGCGGACTCGAACCGCCGACAACGCCTTTGACATAGGATTGAAAGTTTGCTGTTTAGACCACTAACATGATCCGTTTTTCTTCGTGTTCTACCAACTGAACTACCTCACTCAGATCACGGTGCGTATTCTTGATTTGTAAGGACATTTGCACCTTCGCCTTGAATGGAGAGGGTTGGACTCGAACCAACGACAGACGGCTCCCTAAGCATACATGATTTTGCTGTGAGTATCACAAACATGATACATTCTGTTTTCGTTGCGCTACCAACTGCGCCACCTCTCCATATTCGGTTTTATACGGCGTTCTGATTGTTTGTGTGTTTCAATCTCGCAATCTCTTCGACTAGGACATATTCCCCTTCCGTGTCCTCGGCTTTCACACCTAGCCTCGAATCATTAAGTCACTGGTTACGGGTTTGCTTCGTGACACCGTATGAATTGCAGGAGTAGGATTTGAACCTACGACCTCCGGGGTATGAACCCGGCAAGCTACCACTGCTCTATCCTGCTATAATGCAACCTCGCCCCATAGGCTGCTTGCAAGTTCCGTTATGTCGTTCCTCACATTCCTTGCTTAACCGATGCTAACTACGACAGTATGTGACCGGCGGACTTGATTAAATATTTCCGTACACTCACTATGGTTTGCTGTGATACACCCTAACCACCGGGTATGCCAATAGAAAATATCTTTCGGGAAATCTCTCTAACCCCAACTGGTTTAACGTCCGAAGTCAGGACGGCTTTGGAGTAATGGGATTTGCACCCATTATGGAACTATGCTACTGTTAGCCACACCTTTCGCTGTTGGTACTCGGTACAATAGTTATGATTTTCAGTAGTTTCTTGGGACGGTAGGATTACGGCTGTTTCTGTGGCTTGTCCTCGCACCTACCTCTCGCCTGCCCCATTCCTTTACTATGATTATCCGTCTACCTATTCCGGCAACTCCAAATTCTGAGACCTCCTCCACCGGTGGAATACGGTCTCATAGCGGTGCATATAGGAATCGAACCTATACGGCATTTCTGCCGGACTGGTTAGCAACCAGTTCCGCTACCATTACGGCAATGCACCATAACGACTCTATCGGGAATTGAACCCGAATCTTCCGAGAGACAGTCGGATGTAATAGCCTTTATACCATAGAGCCATTAAACGCTGCACAGAGGAATCGAACCTCCTACTCCGTTAAGAGCCACGGTTTTCAAGACCGCTTCCGACCATTCGGGTATGCAGCATATTTAATGTGGGCGGACAGCCGAGTTGTTTGCCGCCCACTATTCGATCAATGTAAAAAGTGTGTATTCTCTACGCTCATAATAATTATGTTATGTGAGTTCCAATCCTCTTCAATCACTACACAACACTCTCATTATGAGCTTTCCGGGCTTTTCATGCCTGCTTGGAATTATGGTGTATTGGATTGGAGTTGTATACTTCCATAATCTCTTTGCCGTTTTTTCGGACTTCGTTATTCCGATAAAGATAATTGGTATGCAAATAATAATCGCCTGACATATTTCAACAATCATATTCATTCCCTCTCTTTCTTTATCGTTGTGGTGCAATTCATTCTCAAAAACCCTGCCTTTGAATTACCAACCATGCACCTACCCGGTAAGCGGTCCTTTAATGGTTTTCGAGTGAAACTGGGATAGTGGGAATCGAACCCACGACACCACGATTAACAGTCGTGTGCTACTACCATCTGAGCTATATCCCAAGAGCAGGAATAAGAGGAATCGAACCTCTGCAATCAGTTTTGGAGACTGATGTTCTGCCACTAAACTATATTCCTATGCAGTCCGGTGGTAGCTTGGATGGTTGCCACTACCGAACCGATGCAACGTGTAAGACAGTTGCCAACAAAGGTATTTCATTTTTTAATGTGGTTCTCGGACCTTGCACCCCTCCACAACTTTAGGCAGGTAAACATATGATTGTTTCCGTTTCAGATACTTTTTCGTTTTTATCAGTCCTCGACTGATGTGTTACAACTACTTTTCTCTCCGTTTCCTCCGTTCATCGCTACCACACTCCACGGTAGAATCATGATTTCCACCGCCGCTTAAATCGCTGTAACGCTCATGCACTCTAAGCAGTAAATTTTCCGCACCGGAGTTTTTCTTGAAAACTCTTGGTAATGTAAAAAGCACTTAGTGATCACCGGAACCTCGCCACCGCCAATTTTCTTTCCTGTTAAAGCCGGACTAAGAAAATCAGTTAAGAAATCCGCTCGTCCTACGGTTGGGAATCGAACCCAACTATTCCCGGCACTAGACCGTAGCATTGCCGATTATGCTATCGTAGGCACTTTTGCAAAAGTGATACCATCGTGTAAACACTCTGCTCCATGCGCGTAGTTTCCCACACTCAGGGATTTGAACCCATTCTCGGCGTTCCGTATAACAATGGTTTTCTGTGATGGAAATAACCATCAGAATCTCTGCCCAGATAGTTGACTGATTGCTCAGTGCTATTGCTGGGAGAATACCCGATGTGAGAATTGAACTCACGTTACCACCGTGAAAGAGTGGTGTCTTGACATCTTGACTAATCGGGCATATGGAACTGCTGCTTTTTTTGCCGGAAGCTAAGGCCCATTCAGTTCCAAAAATCATAACCGGGTTCTTGCATTTTCCGTAATTGTGATCCCTATATATGAACCTCAATTATGGTTAGGCTGCAATCGACCTAGATGGGCGAAAGAGGAATTGAACCTCCAATGTTTACCGCAAGGGAACGGATTTACAGTCCGCCGCAACATCGCCAATCGTTGCCGTTCGCCCTGAATTTTCTTGTATCGCCAAGAACATTAGGAAAGAAGCGGTGGAAATCTTATTCGCAAGAGCTACATCCACAGGTGGAATCGAACCACCACTCTACACCAAGCTCGCTCCGACATCTACTTATTGATTTCTTCCTTTAAAGCCTTGCCCGCTTTGAACTTAGGAACTTTGCAAGCTGCAATTTCAATAGTTTTTCCGTTCTGAGGGTTTCTTCCTGTTCTCGCTGCACGTTCTCCGATTTCAAATGTGCCGAATCCCACCAACTGAACTTTGTTTCCTTTTTTCAGTTCTTCTGCCACAGTTCCAATAAATGCGTCTAATGCTCTTCCGGCATCTTTAACAGCTAATCCAGTTTCATTCGCCATTGCCTGTGTGATTTCCGCTTTGTTCATCTTCTTTTCCTCCGTTGTTTTTATATGTGATGTGTATTACATATACGATTGCTGATACAATTTCTGCTATTATTGTTACGGCTACACCGCACCAAAATTCAGGAATATACATAATATGTTACCTCCTACAAGTTGCTACCTCTGGTAGCCGTCACGGTTATACAGTGAGCATCCCGTTTCTGCTTGCACCGCTGTACTCAGCCGCCTTACTTCCTCCGGTGTATCTCGGCGTAGCCTTCACTGCCATGGCTATATTTATAGTTTCGTGCCGGATCGCTATGCGTGGACCATCAGGGACTCGAACCCCGGACCGACCGGTTATGAGCCGGTTACTCTAACCAACTGAGCTAATGGTCCAAAACCCACACCGCATCGTTACTTGTAATGTGGGAAATGTTGGGGAGAGAATTTCATTGAAGAAACCCTCCGGTCGAACCGAAGTTTGGCAACGGTTCAAATGGGAAGTGTTGGTGTCGAACCAACTCCTGCAGATTTTCAGTCTGCCGCTTCTACCGAGTTAGCTTACTTCCCTTACTGTGATACTGTTGTACAGGTATCACAGTGCCTATCGAGGATTTTTATGCCTATACCTCGCGTTTCTTTCACTGAACTTATGTCCGTGTCACTTGGTATGTTTGAAGTATAACCGACTAAACAATGTTTGTCAAGTAAAATAAACAAATAATTTAAAATTTTTTGTTATTTTGTGTGCAGTCAGCTTTACAAGGCTTTTTCTGAATCTCACTTACCAAAAGGGTTACAGGTATTTTGAGATAATTTGCAATATCATACATATGGTCTATTGTCGGGTATCTTTCTGCGTTTTCCCACGCACTGACCGTATTCTGTTTTACCCCTATTCCGTCAGCAAGTTCGTGTTGTGTTACTCCCCTATTCGTTCTTTCTTTTTTTAAGTTGGTGGCGAAACTGTATCGTTCCATATTTATCCCTTTCCTATATTCCTAACTCGCTTCTCTTCATTACCTGACCTTCTCCACCCAAAAGCGCATCTACAAACTGTGCGAACATGGCCAGTGCGTCCGGTGCATCATCATGTTTATTCTTTCCGAGCTGAGTATAACTGCAAAGGAAGGACATCATCACTCCGTAGTCGCTCTTTGGTTCGTATTCAGTAATATCCTTGAATATAACGTGCTGCTTTACCCATGAAGAATTAACGATAATTTTCGTTTCTTTATTCTGGGTGGTATACTTCTTCGTGATGTGGCATCTGCCACCCTTTTCCTTTACAAGCCTTTCTACCTCATTTGCTGTTCGGCTTCCCTCTTTATTGCTTTCAAACTGTGCCTGTTGAACATGGTGCTTTACAAGCATATCTGAGTTAAGTTCGTCCAATGTTCCCGGGTCGATATTCTTAAATACTACATCCTCCAGATAGTAACGATCTCCATATTGATAAAATACTCCGAGGAAATTGTAGTCTGTACCGGTGTCTTTGGTATCGCAGATTGCCAATATGGAGTCTGGTTCTCTGTCCGGCAATCCTCCGATATACCTTTGCAGTTCTGTCGGATGATACAGAATACCTTCTCTCTCAATAGGATCACTCTTATAGAGGCAACGATAAGAAACATCGTCCATCGACATTTCCATATCGTGAAAATACTTCTCATCAAATCCAACATCATAGTCATAATCAAAGTTGCTTTTTCCGGTCTTTGGATCAATGTCCGGCACTGCAATAAATTCTGCTCTAGGATTACCTTCATATAATCTTTCGAGCCGTCCTATAACGTCATGCACACTCCATCGTGTAGCAATATGTATTTCTTTTGCTTTTTTCTTTTTTCGTGATTTAAGGTCGGTGGTGTACTCGCCGTACAATTTATCCAATCTGTCAATAGACAATGCTTCTTCGATACCAGAAACTAAGTCATCTACATATAGAAATCCCTCACAACGCGTTACACCTGTAAGGGAACCTCTGATTGGTCGGCAAGTAAGTGTTTTGAACGGCTGCCATCTTCCAAGATTGATTGTTTCCTCTTTCGCATTATTTCCCTCGAAAATAACTTCCGGGAACACCTCGGACCAGCAGTATTCGTTGCTTGTGATGATATTCAAAACTGCATCGTAAAACATTCTTGTCATAAAGCCAGAATGTGAGGACATCAGATTTGGTGTGTTTGGATATAACCCCATCACAAACGATATGAAAAATTCCCCTAATGTGGTCTTTCCAGTACCCGGAGGCATTGATATTGACAGAATATCCAACTCATCATCAATCAGACGTTGCATTTTCTGTACAAGCCAATAAATTTTGTTTCTTCTCGGCTGATAGTATCTATCCTCTGGGTCTCTGTCTTTTTCCACATATAGCAAATAAGAATCGAAATCCTTATGCTCCTGAGCCAAAAACAACAGTGCTTTATTGTACAGATTGTAAAACTGTATGTCCCCTGTCGAACACAATCTCAGTGCAAGGAATCGTACCTTATTTGCAACTTTTTTAGAGATTACCTTATCTTCTTTCAGAATTTCTTTTGCCATTCCCAAAAGAGAAAGCAGGTTGTCATACTCGCTCAAATCACTTTTTAGCAGCCTTGCAATAATCTCTTTATTTGTCAATTCATGTTGAGCCATGAAAACCTTTCCTTTCTCACGGCTCTACACGGCTCTACATTTTTTATCTGTTCTCTATTCCACTGCCAGAATTATGTTTCATTGTTTCAATACCAGTCTTTTCAAGTATAATTTTTCTCATTTCATCGCTTCCGGCATGAGAAATCTTCATAATTTCTTCGTTTGTAAGTTCTCTATCACTTGAGAATGTAAAATGATAATCGTAATTAAACATCTTTTTCCCTTTCTATGCAGTTCTGCATGATTAAATATTTACATCAAGGAATGTTACTTTCCATTCCATTCAAAACCGAAATCCGAACGCTTAATTTTGCATTGCGGAATATCGTCTTTCCAAAATACGATACCTTCTATGTAGTTCTCTGAAAGAAATTTCTTTATTCCTTCAAAGGTTCGTTCCACCTCAACGATTTCCGTTCCGTGTTTTATAAGCATATCGCCCTCGCACTTATATGGATTCCCTTGAAAATGTTCCCCAACGGCTTCGTATGTTCCATTTTGTAATTTAGGATAGGCATATTCGTTATGCTCGCAAACCTTTGTGTTGCCAAGTCCACAAGTAGTAGCATCTAATTTCTCGTTTTCCAAAGTCTGCTTATATGCTTCTACGAACCACTTATCACTTGGATTTCCATAATCAATCTCAACCCAACAAGGCAGATGCCCTGTTATTGGGTCTGCTTCTTCCTGACACTTAATGGCGCCTTCCGGTATTGGTTTTCCGTTTTTGGCATCATAACGCTTGTAAAATTTACCACCTATGATTGCACAACACGCACCATCAAACTTTACTGTGGCGACTCCGTCTCCGTTTAATACCCACTCCATTCCCTCTGTAACATTTGGGAGTATTTCTGTAAGGCAATGATTTTTATACACTTTCCTGAACAGTGTCGGTATTTTTCTCATTTCCATCAGCTCCTTTACGATCTCTCACACTTTTACCACACACTCTTATGATAAGTGTTTTTAATGCTTTGTTGTGTTCTGAGAGTTGAGCATTTTGTTCTAACAGCAGCTTATTCATCTCAGTAATTTCTCTTTTTACATCATTATTGGATTTTGCATCTTTCCAACCCACTATGATATAAAGTGTCAATAGCACAATCCATATAATTGCTAAAATCAAATCAACCATCTTTATTCCTCCGGCATATAATATAATCCACTGTCATAAAACTTCACATCAGGCTCCCTGTCCGCACTTTTCAGCAGAATCACATTTCCATTTGTGAAGTTTTTCATTGCGTCCGGTGGCAACTCTGCATTTTTCAACATCATATATGGGGAGAAGATGACTTGCAGCATTTCATTGTAGACCTGGTCTGCTCTTTCTTCCGTCTCATACCTTCCGATTACTTTGCCGTCCGCTAATATACATTCCTGAATTACGGATATTTCTTTTGCATTGTTCAAATTGATTGTAGTGTCTCTATCCTGATTTACTATGAACATCACTCATCCTCCAACCATCTGTTATCAAAATAGCAGAAACCGAATACAGCTCCACCTATCAATAAAATCCACACTATCCAAAAGATAACCACTATCGCCGTTCTGTTGCTTACCATGAGTTCTACGGCTTCGTCAAGTGTACTTACGCACATAAAGGGCGTTCCGTGTGTTATCGTTTCGTCTTTTAATTCCGTGTAAATCACTCCTTCGTATTCTGTATCAACCACATAATACTTGTATCTCACACGGGAAGATTCTTTTATCGTTGCGATATGATAATCACTCGGTAATTTTATTGTTCCGTAAGGAAACTCCACTCCGAGGAACGATACCTTGTCACAATGTTTTTCCCATCTATCGTGATTATCCCAAGAGTAATATGTTTCGGTGGTATAGTAAGTGTGTGTTTTTCCGTTTACAGTTGTTGTATGTGCTACCTGACGTGTATGTTGATTGTAGTGTTGCTCCACCACTTCTATGTAAGCGTATTCTCCGTCTATATCAGGATCAGTCACAGTGTCAACTGCTGATAGTGTCCCTTTTGCAAAAGCATTTCCTATATTGGTTCGCATACCATACTTAAAAAGTTCCGCATCATTGTTAATTTTGACTGCCTGATAATACTCCTGATTGGCTTCATCATTGGAAGAAGTTATTTTTTCACTGATAAAGAAACCCATCGTCAACATGACAAGAATTATAATGATACTGAATATCAACTCTCTTACTGTTATGTTCCATCCGCAACCATAGTACAATATTCTGCTCCGTTTTCTCATAGGCTTACTCCCCAAACAGATTGCTTACCGGCTGCCTGTCCTTTTCCTCGTATTCCAAATATGTATAATCAATAAACTCATATCCCATCATAGACAACATCTGTTTGTTTGGGAATTTGCGCACATATTTGTTATATGCACGGACTTCGTTATTGTAAGTCTGTCTGTATTCAGCAATCAGATTTTCCGTTATGGAAAGTTCGTTCATCAATTCCTTGTAATTCTCATTCGACTTCAATTCCGGGTACGCCTCAGCAACTGCAGCTACTGAGGTAGTAACATTTTCTATGTCTGTACCTCCTGCACTTCCCCTTGCCTCAACAATACTGATGAGTGTTTCTGCCTCATGTTTATCGTACTGCATTACGCAATCTGCAATGTTGTAAATGAGATCCGTTCTTCTCTTTTCCTGTATCTGAATATTAGAGTCTGCAGATAAAATCTGTTCTTCCAGAGAAATTGCCCTGTTATTCTTGCTTGCAAAACTACCTCCAACCATAACGATAAACGCTGCAACGATACACAAAACAATCCACTTTCCCTTATTTTTCATAGTCACTTGTCCTCCTTAATGTTTATCAAAAATTTGTTTTCCGCTAAAATAATTCCATCCGGCACTTCTACGAAAATAGGCTCTGTTCCATTAAATATTTGGAACTCAACATCTTTCCGGCAGATAGCATCTCCACCACCTACCGGAATTGCAGCCATCACTTCTTTAGTATCGGCTTTATACACGACTACCGTAATCATAGATACCTCACATGAAATAATTGTAACCTACGCCATACTTTGACATAATCAAACTCTTTGCCATTTCCTCTAAAAGCTGATGTTCTTTTGCTTCCATATACACACCCTCGTATTGCTGTCCGTTGCTCTGCATCCACGCATACTTGCAATGCAAAAGTTCATGCACAAGGTCTTTTTCCATGCAATGTTTGAAAAGGTACTTCTTTTCTTTGTAAGCCTTGTCGCTGAGAATTTGGATATTTGCCTGACTTGATTCGTACACAAAAGTATTTAATCCGGCGGCATCCTCAACTTCTTCTCCGTGAGAATCTATAAGCTCGTCCTCTATATGTGCTATAATCAGCCACCCATCCAAAAACAATATGTGTTGCCACTCTCTAAGGCATTTTTCAAGTTGTTCCTGTGTTTCAAAATTGTCAATCGGCTTTCCTATCATTCTGCCACCTCATAAGTATCTTTAAAAATGTCAGGCTTACAAGGATAAAACTCTCCGGCAATTCCCTTTATAATATAGTCTCCTATATTCGCCACATGATTTCCCTCTAATGTCTTAATTATGAGTCCACCTTTTACGGCATTATGATCGATTACGAAATGTTCCCCGGACGCACTCATATAATCATCTGTTTTTTCGTAATTAGTCAGAAAGTCGAACATTTCCCTCTGATTATCTCCAGTCCATTGTATCGCTTCAATTACGACCGGTATTTTTCTATACTTCATTCTGAATCCCTCACTTTTTTTGCCGATTTAACCTTGATTTTCTTTCGTCCGCCGAATTGCCGATATACAATGTCGGAAGCATAAACACTGTTACTACTGCACACCTTTACAGTTCTTTTAACAGGATTCCTATCCAGTGTTTCAAACACTACCTCGTACCATCGTTGTTGCATCCGGTTTCCCTCCTTGCCCTTTCGTATAACCTTGCACATTTAGATTCGTTTCTGCAACGTATTGTCACTTGGTTTTTCTCATATTTATCTGCCATCACGGTTATGTCGGTTTTATCCACTTCTGCTGTAAAATCAGGACAATAAGCACAATACTCTGCTAAAAACAAGTCAATTCCATCTACTTTGTTTGTAAGTTTACACATCGCCACGCACCGCCTTTATGATATTGATTTTGTCAATCAGAACATCTACTGTCGCGCTGAGCTGATTGCACTTGATACACATTGTCTGGTACTTTTCGTATAATCCGTCATCATGCCTTTGTTCATCTTCCAAGACCATCATATTAGCCTGTAATTCATCATTTTTAGCCGTCAGTTTTTTTACCTGGCATTTCAATTCTTCGATATGGTCTTTCATCTCTCGATTTTCTTTTTCAAGTCTTTCCACATCAATGCCGCCTTTTGGTGTATTATCCATTTTCTTATCTTCCTCCGTATCTTCCACTCCGAGAAGTAATTTTATCTGTTTCTTTGAAATATGGTATACTGCCGCAAGGACAGATATATCTTCCCCGGCAGCATACCGTTTCTCTATCTCAGCTCGCTTTACAGATAGATCAACACCGTTTGTATTAAACACCTGCTTATAGCCAACTTCATTCAGAATTTCAATAATAGTCTGTTTATCACAGATATTTAGTTCGGCAAGAATAGGAATTTGTTTTTTGTGATTTTTCGCCATACGATAATCTCTTATAATTTGTCCTTTATCCATTCTTACCTCCCTGTATTACCCCCCCCGCAGGGAAAAAGTCATCATATATCGTCTTGATAACCTCTGCGTCATAGAGTGCATTGTGTTTTTGTCCTTTCGGCAAAGAAATCCCTCTATTCTTCAATAATTCCTCTCTCGAAAAATCAAAAGCCTCTGCCTCTGATATATCTAGTACCATTGCAATATCCTGAGTAATGTCATGGCAAAACGGATTTATATAGTCCGGCAGTAATATTGCTCCATCTGCAAGCAATTCACAAAGCAATACCATATCGTAATGGCACACATCGGACACGAACTGAATATCATCTTTAAAATTATCGAGCCATTCGAGTAGTTCTGTCCTGACATCGTTTTTGCTTCCAAGAACAATAGTTGTCATCTCATCAGCTCCGAGAGTTTTGGCAAGTTGCTCGTTTCCACTCAGAATTAAATAGTCGAGTACATTTTTATCAATCCACTCATTGCACTGTGTTTCATCAAAATCCGTCAATTCTGCATAGAATTTTTCTCCGTTGTCAGAAACCAGACCGATGCTCACAAGGGTTGTATTTTGATGCAAACCAGTAAATTCCGTATCAAAAAATATCATTCTCATTCGGCATCCTCCACTTCTTCCTCTTCTTCCGCAGGATTCTCAGGTTTTTCCACAACTGCATTGAAATTAACTCTGATGTAGTGACGGAACACTGTCGGAATTATCAGGTAATTATCTACTTCCCTATCAAGAATTTCGTCTTTGACAGCTTCACAATTTGTATTCTCCATAACTGCGATTGCTTCTTCTTCCGCTGCCGTTTCGTATGCTTTTAAAAGTATTTTCCCGTTATATCCCTTTGCAAGCTCTCTCAGTGTCATGTTTACCCCTCCATTTTCAAGAATTTACGGAAAATGTTGTTGTAATTACCCTGATTGCCCGCCCATTTCTTAGCGATTGCCATAGCAAGACCAACCTCTTTAGAATAGCTGTCGCATTTTCTTGGCTTGTTGACAATGATTTTCTTCCCATCTTTGATTTTTTCCTTTGCTTCCACGTTATCCATGCAGTTTACAACGGTTTTTGTGCCATCAGTCCAATATACAATCGTTGCCGGGTTCTGGAATATAACATTTTTAATGCCGTAGGCAGCATTTTCTTTTTTTACATTAGCTTCTATCTTGAAGCTCGCATAATCATAAGGGCAACCGCACACATGAGTTACATTTCCCTCATAACTGCTACCGTCCTCGCACTCAATCACTACTCTTTTGATTTTTCTGTCTGCTAAACTTTTCACTTCTTCTTTGTCCTCCTTTGTTTCACAGTTTCCTAAGATGCTCCTTATTGAATCTTCTCCCAAAAACAGATCATCAACATAGATTCTCTGAGCTGCTATTGGCTTTGATTCCGGTGTTTTTCTAATACAGTCTGTTATCTTCGATTGAGGTATCATATCCCTGTGCATTGCTCTAAACGGATTCTCCATAAGAAAATCTCTGAATCCATACCCAATCGGTCTTTCTAATTCTCTTCCCATCGCATCCTCCTTGTATTTTTATATTAAAGTCACTGCCCTTAACGTCTGTTAAAGTTGTTTTCTATCTTTGCAATCACACAATCTTTTTTCATCATACATTTTGAGCATTTCTCCAGATTGATGTATGGTTTTCTTCCGAAACACGGTCTAAATATTTTGTTGATTGTGGATTGCTTTGCCCTGACTTCAAAGGTTCCCTCGAATCCCTTACGCAGTGATTCTATCTCCGGCATATCAAATTCTTCCTCAATATTTCCGTTTATTTCCTCCAACTGCTTCATATCTCCTATCGGTATTTCATCTATGAACAGTATGGGTTGCTTCGTTCCGTATGACATTTCTACCCCTCCAAAATTTCATAGTATTTTCCCTCACACTCCTTTGGTGCCATTGTTCCCCACCCGTTTGCCTTACGCAACTCGTAATGGGTGTCTCTGTCGATTGCTGTGAGTATTTCCCCTTTGTTAATGGTTATCTCCATATCTTTTTCAGGGTCATTTACTATTACACTTTCTAAAAATCTCGCTATCACTCTCTCACTCTCCTTTTAACCGTGAAAATGCCGGGTTATCCCTGAGTGCTGCAATTTTCTTCTGTGGCGCACCCATGCACCCATATAGTTTTTCCATAAATTCCAAACACTCAGCTTCATCATACGCAAGCAAAAAACAAAGCAACTGTTCTCTGTCATACTCCACCGATACACATGGATTTTCTTTGATGTAATCATACTCTGGAAATCTCACGCGGAAGTTCTGTGGTGTCACGGCTTGTATTTCAAATTTTACATGATTCCCGTGTGGTTCCCTGATACAATGTCTGAATGGTGTAAATGGCACAAACATTGACTATTCCTCCCTTTTTATTTTTTGGAAAATTTTTGAGATTGAAGTTTTTGCTATTTGCGAAACTCCGATGCCAAAATTTCAAACGCCACGCTGTCATGTAACAAACCATCCTGCAAACGTGCCTGTTGTCTGTAATATGCACATTGTACACCGCCATGTTTCTCAACAAACTTCCGATAACCTCTGATTGCCGGGTTGTCTGCAAAACAAAACCATGAGATTCTATTCATGTGGTATTTTTCAAACAAATCGCATATTGCCTGATATAAGTCTTTTGCGAATGTAAGATTGCCTTTATCAAAACTGATAATTCCAAAACGGTCTGCTGACATTGCCGACCAATCTATGCAATATGAGATATAGCCAATTACATTATCCTCTTTATCTACTGACACAAAGCAATGTGAATCGTAATTGTTATCTGGCAGATTTATAGAACTATCTCCAGTACCGCCATTCCAATAAATGTTTTCTGGCTGATACCATGCTTCTGTGTTCTTTTTCTCTAATTCTTCTTTGTATAGTTGTGCTGGCTTTAACATTTTTCTCCTTTCGAGGCGTAGCCTCCGCCGATTTTTTTATTTTCGGATTTATGCGTTGTATTTCTGGTATTCTCCATACTCTTTATCTGTAAATGCTTTAATGTAAAATCCGTTTTCTCCATATGGTCCTGTGTGAAATGTTCCTCCACACTTTTTCACAACGTACCACAGTATGAGTTTATGTATTAGTTTTTTCATTGTTTGTAAATTCCTCGCTTTCCATTTGTTCTCTAAATGCCGTGTTTGTACTCATTTTGTAAATTGCAAGGTTTACAGAAATACGTTTTCTTGCCATTTTAAGAAATGGGGGATTTGAGCCTTTTTATTTTTTCGGGAACTTAGGGGAGTGAGTTGCCACGCTCCGGCACTCCCACAAACCCCCGCCCCAGGGTATCGGCAACCGGATCAACCGCCGGACCTATACCAGCCGAATCCCTCAAAAGTTCGTAAAAGTAGAAGAAAACGAACCAAAAAGCCGATTTTATAGCATTTCTTCTAAGTCATCAGAGTTCGCCGGGTCCTTTTCTATCTCATTTATAGGCAAACGGCGGATGATGTCGGCTTTTTCTGGCAGCTCCGCCGCTTGTTTTCCTACGTTTAGATCAATTTTCTGTGCTGCTTGCGTGTAACCGTGGTTATTATTAAAATCTGTTGCAAACACGATTGGCGGGATCTTTCCCATTAGTGCAAGTTGTTTCTTAACGGCGGCTATTGCTGTAAATGCGCTTTTTATCGTGTCCGAAAACTCTCCCGGGCGGCTTTTCTGCCATTCAAAGAGAGTAGACCGAGCAACCCCCAAAAAGAGGGCCAATCCCTCGACATCTGGTATTAAATGCACCCCGGCGGCGGCTTGTGTTCTTATATATTCTATATAGTTTCTAATTCCATCTTGTAACTCCTCTACTGTTTCATACTTTCTAGGCCTCCCCCCTTTACTCCGTACCCTCTCCCCTGTTTCCGTGTCTATTTCCTCCGGCTTAAATATGCCTAGCTCCATCATGTCACAAAGGGCGATCATCTCATCACTTTCTGTTTCTTGGTAATCTCTCCCCGGTTTAAACCGTTTATAGCTTTGTTTTCTGACTCCGTTTTCGTCTCTCTGTGGTGTTTCTTTCTTTTCTCCTGCCATTTCCTCGCCCCTTTCCTTTTCGTTGCTCTGTCGGCTTCTCATGCCCTCACGCAGACAAAATAAAAAGGACATCGGGAAAAGCTCTTTTTGCTTCTCTCAATGCCCTACTTGCTACTTATTATGGCCAACTATATATTTATATCTGCCCGCCCTCCGGTTTCTCTACTACTTCTATATTTACTATACAACCAATAGCGGCGGCCCACTCCTGCATTTCTGCGCTTGTGAAATTACTATTATTTAATCGTTTATTTACATTCTGCCGGCTTTTCCCCAACCTCTCCGCCAGCTCTGCAACTGATACGCCTTTTCTTTTCATTATAACGGCCATTTGTTCATTAAA
>CAZZNO010000027.1:0-28363 GCA_964655685.1 uncultured Prevotella sp. | reverse complement strand
TATTAAGTTCGTTCGTACGGCGAATGTAGCTTACTCGTACGGCGTATGTAGCTTGTTCGTACGGCGGCTGAGCAAGAATGAAAGGGCGCAGATGGTTAAATGTTGCATTTTTTATATTTCTTTGCCCTGTTTTCTTTTAGACAATGTTTTGTCCTAATTGATACTGGATAATGTCAGTGATAATATAACTAAAAGAAGGTGCATCAGTTTTCTGATACACCTTCTTTTATGTTGTCGTACGCGGATTCGAACCACGACAAACAGAACCAAAACCTGTTGTGCTACCATTACACCATACGACAATCATCGTGGTGCAAAGGTAGCACAATTTGTTGAGGTGACAAAATGTTTTTCAAATTATTTCACTACAAATTTCTTTCCGGCTTTAATATATATGCCTGGAGGCAGCTGCCCGTCGGTATTGACACGTATGCCTTGAATAGTATATACGGCATTGCTGTCCGTCTGCCGTACAGGTACGGTGATAAATCCTACGCCTGTAGACTTTTCCTGTTCTTCATAAAGGTACGGGTAGAGAGCGTTGCTTTGCTCCGATGTGTAAGCTCCGAAAGAAGTATATTGTGTACTGTACTGGATGAAATTGCTGCCATTGGATATGGTGTACGTACCATCGCCACGGCTTGTTACAGTCCAGACATTATTTGAAGGCTTTGATGTACCTGCATTGAAGTTTTTATGCGTCTTATCATTATAATAATATTTTCCGTCGCTGCCTTTCAACAGGAAACCATTGCCTGAGCCTTCAAATGTGAATGCATCTGCATCTGAACTTATCGTAATTTTATCGTCAGCTTCTGTCACAGCATCACCCTTTGGATAATCATAGCTTTTTGATATTGTCTTCATGGCAAGCAGGCTGCCGTTGTTGTTAGCAACAATGAGGTATCGTTTGCCTGCCGTGGGCTGTGTAGTTAGCTTAACAAATATCCATCCGTCATCCTCCTTTGGCGTGTCCGGATTATCAGGGCTTGGCGTGTAACTGCCGTAACGGCTGTCGCCGGAAGCAGTGGTAATGGAAGTGGATGGGTCGAAGGCAATGGTTGTGCTGTCGCCCCATACATATTCTGCAAGATATGGGAAGTCTATGAAAAGGTTACGGTTGCCTTGAATGTCAGACACGGCATTGTTGCGTGTCACCTCAAGGTCGTCAACCTTATCCTGTTTAGACCATTGCCGGTAAAGCGTTGTAGCCCAAGTCTTCATGCCTGGGTATACGCTTGCATTGGCATACATTGTTTGAGTACCGGTGCTGCTGAATGTTAAGTCGGAATAGGTCACTGCCATATACAAGTAGCTGCGCGAGAAATCGCCCTTATATTGGTCGCCTGGCTCCCAACACTGTACGTTGTTTTTTCCATCTACAGTGCCTGTTCCTACTTTATCATACCCAGCTTCTTCTGACTTCACTTTGGTGACTATTGCCATAGGGTAGTTGCTCTTTGAGCTGTTTGCCTTCGAATCTGATGGATAAAGATTATAAAGGTCTTTGTAAGCGTTGTTTTTGTCGCCTCCCCACCAGCTCTTGGGAAAAGAGTGCTCAATGTTCATGCCGGAGATAGCGCTGTTTGTATTGCCGTTTGTGAAGTAGAATTTTTGGCTGCTATAACGGTTATAACATTCGTTAGTCTTTGGGTCACGGTCTGTCTTGTAGAATCCTGACCACGTACAGCCACTGCCGCTACCATAATCCAACACTGTCTTATCTTTCATCAGATTGTACAGCGCTGTCTTTAGCTCAGCCCCTTTCTTGCCTTTCAGGGAAGATGCATAGTTGATAAGGGCTTGGCGTTCGATGGAGTAGGCAGGCAGTGCAATCAATGCAAGGAATGCTGTTGTAAAAAAGAGTAGATGTTTTTTCATGTATAAAAGCTTTAGTAGTAATTGACTTTATTTGTTCGTAAAGAATAAAAGTGAGGGCATTTAATCATGTATTCATAGCGATACCGTTTATGCGGTTTCACACATGATAAAATGCCCTCCTTTCGGTTTTATTTTACGGTTATGAGATAGTAGTTCTTCTTGCCTCGCTGTACAAGCAAGTACTTGCCGTCTATGAGGTCATCTGAAGTAACAGGTTGGTCAAAGGCTGTCACCTTTTCCTTGTTCAGCGAAACGCCGCCACCCTTGACAAGCTTGCGCATTTCGCCTTTCGATGGGAATATATCCCATCCCTCACGGCAGAAGATGTCAATGGCTTTGCCGCCGAGTTCTTCCTTCGGAAGGTCATAGTGTGGCACGTCCTTGAACACGTCGTTGAGTGTTGCCTCGTCAAGCTTTGCGAGCTGGTCCTTTGTAGCCTTTCCGAAAAGAATGTTTGAGGCGGCTATTGCCATGTCAAGAGCCTCCTTCGAATGTACCATTATAGTAACTTCGTCGGCAAGACGGTGCTGCAAAACGCGCCGTCCGGGGTCTTGCTTATGTTCTTCCACGAGTGCGGCAATGGTATCGCGGTCGAGGTCTGTGAATATCTTGATGTATCTTTCGGCGTCGTCATCGCTCACGTTAAGCCAGAACTGATAGAAAGCGTAAGGCGTGGTGCGGTTTGGATCAAGCCAAACGTTTCCGCTCTCAGTCTTGCCGAATTTCTTTCCGTCTGCCTTGGTTATGAGCGGGCATGTAAGGCAGTAGGCTTCAGCGTCGTTGCCGAGCGTGCGGCGAATAAGTTCCGTGCCGGTGGTCATGTTGCCCCATTGGTCGTTGCCTCCGAGCTGCATGCGCACGCCATAGTGCTGGTAAAGATAGAGGAAGTCGTAGCCTTGCAGCAGCTGATAGGTAAATTCTGTGAACGACAGACCATCGCGAGCTGTGCCGTTGAGACGCTGCTGCACGCTTTCCTTTGCCATCATGTAGTTGACAGTGATGTGCTTGCCTACGTCGCGGACGAAGTCAAGAAACTTGTAGTCTTTCATCCAGTCGTAGTTGTTCACAAGCTCAGCTTTGTTAGGCTCATTGCCGTCAAAGTCGAGGAACTTCGCCACTTGCTTCTTTATGGCCTCTTGGTTGTGGTAAAGGGTGTCGCTGTCGAGCAGGTTGCGCTCCAGGCTTTTGCCCGACGGGTCGCCTATCATGCCCGTTGCTCCGCCTACGAGCAGGAACGGTTTGTGGCCACAGTTTTGCAAATGCCGCAGCATCATTATGCCGCAAAGGTGGCCAATGTGAAGAGAGTCGGCAGTGGGGTCAGTGCCAAGGTATGCTGAGACGCGGTTCTTCAGCAAGAATTCTTCCGTTCCTGGCATAATTTGCGCGAGCATGCCACGCCATTTCAATTCTTCAACAAAGTTTTTCATTTTCTTCTTTTTGTGCCTTCTTACAAGGCTTTATAATAATATAATTTGCGGGGCGCCTCCGTGGAGGACAACTTACGGCACCGGGTCATATCCGCTGCCACCCCAAGGGTTGCATCTCAGTATTCGCCATATAGCGAGCGCGAGGCCTTTTATAGGTCCGTATTTAAGCAAGGCTTGCCGGGCATATTCTGAACAGGTTGGCGTAAATCTGCATGAGGCTGGCGTGTATGGAGTGATGAATTTTTGGTAAAACATTATCGGCAATACGAGCAGCCATGTTATGGCACGGCCCAACCAATGCAATGGTTTCAATATGATGTCACTTGCCGTCATCTATTTGTTTTTCCTTTGCCCTTGTCAATAGATTTACTATGCGCTGTTCTACCACGTCTGTTGGCCATGTCTTGTTGTCAAGCCATACAAATGCCATTGCGGCATTCAGCCCATTCATTATATGCTTGTTTTTGCGATAAGCCTCGCGTATTTGCCTCTTTACCAGATTGCGCCTGTTAGCTCTGTGCAGCAAACGTTTTGGCACGCTCACGAGCATCTGGCTCGTGTCGTTGTCGTCTTGATTGGTCATAGGCATGAAAACCATTCGTAGTGGGAACGCCGACATTGATTTATTGCCGCCGCTGAAAAGGCTGTCTATAAGCTTTTTGCTATGCAGTCTTTCGCTTTTGGGTAGTGTATGGTTCCCGCTATTCATGTTTGTTGCCTGAATATTTCTGCCGGCAGTTTTACTGTTTGCTTGTTTCAGTTTGCCTATTTTTTGGCATTCTCCTTCTCCAAGAAAGCTCTCAATGCGCTTATCATTGATGGATATTCTTTCGTGCCGGCTATGAGGTCGAGCCTCAGATGTGCGTCTTCGATTGCCTTTGCTGTTGCCGGGCCGAATACGCCAATCTTCAGGTTGCCCTGTTTCATCTCAGGAAAAGCCTCTGTGAGATACTTTACGCCGGTAGGAGTAGAGAATATAAGCATGTCGTAGTCGAAGTGCTTTATCTCCTCCTCAGTGAAAGGATCACTCAGCGTGCGGTACATTACGCATTCGGTATGGTGTAGTCCTTTAGCATCGAGCTTTGCTTTAATATCGTCATTGTGGACACTGCTCAAAGGTATGAGGTATTTCTCGGCCTTATGTTTTACCATTTGCGGTATAAGGTCGTCAATCTTGCCTGTAGTGCCGAAGAAGACTTTGCGCTTACGGTATTGTACATATTTTTGTATGTAGAGCGATATGGTCTCGGTGACACAGAAATATTTCATCGTCTCTGGTATAGTCAGTCGCAGTTCTTTTGCCAATTGGAAAAAGTAATCGATGGCATGGCGTGATGTAAATACTATTGCAGTGTGAGACAGGATGCTTACTTTCTGCTGGCGGAACTCCTTTGCTGTGAGCCCCTCTACTTTGATAAAAGGCCGGAAGACCAGCTCCACCCCAAACTCCTTGGCTAAGTCGTAATAAGGCGAGTTCTCGTTAGCTGGCTTTGGTTGAGATATCAGAATCTTCTTAATCATCTTATCCTAAATTTGTCCTAAAAAATTTGTTTTAAATAATTATCCATCATCGCCAAGACACCCCACAAGGTGCCCAACGGCATCAATTCGAGTGCACAAAAGTACAAAAAACTTTGCAGAATGGCCCCACTTCTTTTAAAAAAGATAATATATGTTTTGTAAAAAGCCAATAATTTGGCAATTATGACTATAATAATGGCATAAATGACAGTCGCATTGATACTTAAATTAAAGTATGCAAGCAGTAGGACAGCAGGGTAAAGTGCTATGCCTTCAATGGAGGAAAGAAAGAGAAAAGCCTTCATCCATTGTTCATTTTTTTTCTTATCAAAAAACACCCAGTCGACGGTCGCGTAAAGCAGCATTTTAATGCAGAAGTATAAGGCAAAGGCTCCTGTAAACAGTCCCAATATCTGGTAGTGGGCAATGGAAAACGATTCGCCCACGAAGTCGCGGGAGAAGAAGAAAAATATGATGGCAAAGATAAGGCATGTTTGCACCACGAGGAAAAGCTGAAAGCGCAGTTCTCCGCTGGTTTCGGTTATCACCGTGGTGCCTTCCCTTGGTGTTCGGAAGAAATTTTTAATTTGCCTTTGCAGGAAATTGCCGCCCTTGGCAATGGCTATTGCCGCAAAGGCAAAACATATCAGCAGTACCGACGTTATGAGATTGTCGCTGGCTATGGTGTATGGCACAGGGTCACCCGCCACGCCCGGGCGGTAAGCCACTTGCTCAGGGCGGTAGATTGAGTCTGGCTGCACAAGCGAGTGGCTGTAGTACATCGGCTTCGTGAGTGAGCTTTTAATTTCCGGGTCTGCCTTTGTTGTGGGCGTGCGCATGGGGTTGGGCGCATGTTGCCAGTCGACATTGGGGAACTTATAGTTGGCACGTATAGCCGAGTCTTGTTGCCAAGGCGTAGCCGTCTTTGGCAGCCAGCTTATTATTTCAGCCGGTGTATGAAAGCCGTTAGACTTGTGGCTTGAGGCTTGCGATTCTTGGTTTGCGGCCAGCTCCTCTTGTCCGTCAACCGTTGTTGATATAGAATCTTGGTTTTCGCTTAGAATCATCTTTACTTAGCCTTTTATCGTTACCAAAAAATCTCAATCCTTAAACTCTCAGTCCTCTGCTTTCAATGCACTGTCTTAAACACTCAGCTCCTAAAGTCCGAATTCCTTCTTAATTCTTTCCACTTGGTCAAGTTTTTCCCAAGTGAACAGCTCCACCGGCATGACTTTGGTTTCATGGTATCGGCTTGTGAAAGTCTTTTCTACGACCTCGTTCTTTCTCCCCATGTGTCCATAGGCGGCAGTCTCCAAGTACATGGGTTGTCTGAGTTTCAGCTTACGCTCTATTGCCTTTGGCCGCAAGTCGAACATCTGTTCTATCTTGCGTGCTATATCGCCGTCGCTCATGCTGACATGCTTCCTGCCAAACGTGTTTACATATACGCTCACGGGTTTTGCCACGCCTATTGCGTAAGCCAGTTGCACCAGCATTTCGTCAGCCACACCTGCTGCAACCATGTTCTTTGCGATGTATCGTGTCATGTAAGCCGCCGAGCGGTCAACCTTTGAGGGGTCTTTGCCTGAGAAGGCACCGCCGCCATGAGCTCCTTTGCCGCCGTATGTGTCAACGATAATCTTGCGCCCTGTGAGACCGGTGTCGCCGTGAGGACCGCCGATAACGAACTTGCCCGTAGGATTGACGAAATATTTTATGTCGTCGCCAAAGAGGCTCAGAACCTTTTCGCCAAGCTGCGCCTTCACGCGAGGCATAAGTATTTCTATTACGTCCTGCCTGATTTGGGCAAGCATCTCGTCGTCTGCTTTCTGCTGTGCTTCCGGCGTGTTGTCTGTTGGCTTAATGAAATCGTCATGCTGTGTAGACACCACGATGGTGTCAATGCGCTGTGGTATGTTGTCGTCGCTGTATTCTATTGTGACCTGGCTTTTTGAGTCCGGTCGCAAGTAGGTCATCTGTTTGCCCTCCTTGCGTATGTCGGCAAGTGTGCGCATGATGAGATGAGCCAAGTCGAGCGTAGCCGGCATGTAGTTGTCGGTCTCGTTTACGGCATATCCGAACATCATTCCTTGGTCGCCTGCGCCCTGGTTGTCGTCGTCAGGACGTGTCACGCCACGGTTGATGTCGTCGCTTTGCTCGTGTATGGCAGTCAGTATGCCGCACGAGTTGCCGTCAAACTGATACTCGCTTTTGGTGTAGCCAATCTTGTTGATAGTCCGTCTGGCAATGGTTTGCAGGTCGATGTACTCGGTTGAGCGCACCTCTCCCATGATAACCACTTGCCCTGTGGTATCGAAAGTCTCGATGGCGCAGTGAGCATTAGGGTCATAAGCGAGGAACTGGTCAAGCAGCGCGTCGCTAATCTGGTCGGCCACTTTGTCGGGATGGCCTTCTGATACTGATTCAGAGGAAAACAAATAACTCATTTTACATTACTCCTTTTACGTGGAAAAGAACGCAAGTAACCGTAAAATCTGAGGGTGATTTCGCAGTTTTAGCATTTTTTACTGTGGTTGCAAGCAGCCAAATTCTTCCACAATGTTAAACATGTTGTCTTAATATCGGGTGCAAAATTACTGCTTTTTTGTCAAAATGCAAAGAAATAAGGCATAATAAAAAAGAGGCGAGCTAAAAGTTTTGCTTTTGGCTCGCCTCGTCTTTTCATTTATCAAAACACTTCTTGACTAATGTTGCTTTATGACTTCCACAATCCGTGCAGGTTGCAGTATTCGCGAGCGTAAACGTCGGTAGCGTCGGTTTTGAACTCAGCCACGGGCTTGTCTTGAGGCGTGAGATTGCGGCGCAGCATGCCGTTTGGTGTCACCAGCTCAATCCACTCTATGTAGTGAGCCTCTGTCATCGGGTGCTCCACAGAGCCTACGCTCACGCGGTAGCCGCCGTCAATTTTCTCCACTACAGGCACGTGTTTCTCGCGAGCGCCGTCGGTTGTATTTTCCTTCAAGAGCTTCATAGGCTCACCACAGCATTCAGGTGAGCAGCTTCCGTCGTGCAGCACTTCAACCATTACGCCGCATTTGGCGCATTTGTAAACTTCTCCTGTCTTTGCCATAATGTTTTTGTTGTTTGTAGGGTTAATGAATGAATTTTATTTATTCTTCTTTCTCTTTTTCCTTTTCTTCCTCCATGAGGTCGGTTCCTAGATGCGTGCGCGCCTCCCGCTTTATGCGTTCTACTATCATGCGCGGCTTGGTGGCATACACTATCGTACGTATGGAGCCTGAATAGCTGAAATACTGCCATGCCCATTGCAGCATCACAGTGAGCTTGTTGCGCACGCCCAGTATTGAGCGCAAATGCACAACCAGCCACAGCACCCACGCCATGAAGCCTTGTGAGTGTACTTTCCCTATGTCGGCAACGGCTTTGTTTCTGCCTATTGTAGCCATAGAGCCGAGGTCCTTGTATCGGAAAGGCGTGAGAGCGGAGGGTTGCGAATTGGATGTAGATGGTCGTGAGTTGAGCTTGCGCAAGTTTTGCGCAAGGTTGCGGGCTTGCTGTATAGCCACTTGTGCGAGCTGCGGATGTCCTTTCGGATAGCCAGGGTCGGCAGTCATGAGGCATTGGTCGCCGATGGAGAATACGCCGTCCATGCCAGGCACGCGGTTGTATTCGTCTACATTGATGCGGAATCCACGCCCGAGCTTGTCGCCGTCGATGCCGGTTATTGGCTGTGCGCGTATGCCGCTCACCCAAAGGAAGGTGCGCGTAGGTATGCTTGTGCCGTCCTTGCAAGTCACCCGGAAGTCCTTATAGTCGGTTACCATCTTGCCGAACTGCACGTCCACGCCCATCTCGGTCAAGAACTTCAAAGCCTTTTCCGACGATTCGGGCGACATGGCGGCAAGCAACTTGTCGGCAGCCTCGAGCAGGTAGACATGCATGTGAGACGCGTCCATGTCGGGATAGTCGTAAGGAATGACATAGCGTTTCATCTCCGATATGGCTCCGGCAATCTCCACGCCTGTGGCTCCGCCGCCCACTATGACGACGTTTAGCAGCTCCTGTCTTTCTTCTTCGGTAGCGCAGGTCAGAGCGCGCTCAAGGTTTGACAGCAGGGCGTTGCGCAGCCCCATAGCCTCAGAAAGCGTGCGCATCGGGATAGACCATTCCTCTACGTTCTTGTTGCCATAGAAATTGGTAGTGGCTCCAGCTGCGAAAATAAGGTAGTCGTATTCTATCTTTCCTATTGATGTCTGCAATATTTTCTTGTCGGGGAAAACGGCGCGAGCTTCTGCCATGCGAAAATAGAAATCCTTGCGCTTGCGGAAAATCTGCCTGAAAGGGAAGGAGATGCTGCTCGGCGCGAGCCCCGCCGATGCCACTTGATATATCAGTGGTGGAAACTGGTGGTAATTGTTCTTGTCAATCAGCACCACCTGCATGCCGCTTCCTTTAAGGTCTTCCGCAAGGCGCAGCCCACCGAGGCCTCCGCCCACGATAACCACTCTTTTCTGAGATGTCCGCTTTATGTTTATGCTCATGATTGTGTAGGTGTTAAAAATCTACGGCAAAGATAGTTTTTTCTTTTGACGTAGGCAAGTGTTTTGGCAAGAAAAACATTGGCGTATGAAAAATTATTACAACACCCCTTCTGTGAGTAGATTATTTTCAATCAAGGAGTGCCTTGGCTCGAAATACGCTATTCTTGGTCGATGTTGCAACAGCTTGATAATCAAAAGGATGTAGTTGCGACTCGTTTTCCCTTTCTTCTTGGCTTCATCTTTACGGCGTAAAGGCGAGAGCTTTACGGCGTAAAGATGAGTAGATAAAAGCGTAAACGCATGTAGTTTACGACGACAAGGCGACATCTTTACGCCGCAATCGTCACGACGCGCCTGTTTTGGGGCTCAGTCTGGAGGCTGTATTTGCTTGAAATATTAGCATTTCCAAATTTTTTAGACCATTTTCTAACCCCCTCGTTTTTTGTCAGTTTGCTTTACAAAAGAAAGCTTTTCGATGGCTTTTCTCAGTTCATCCTTTCCCACTTCACGCAAGCCCTGCTGTGGTTCAATGGTCAACAGCCGGCAGTCGGTGCGCATGGCAATGTCTATGTCGTGGGTTGAAGCCACCACAATCTTTCTCATTTCGCGGGCGAGGTTTGCCAAGAGTCGCATTGTTTCCACTTTGCTCGGATAGTCGAGAAAAGCCGTCGGTTCGTCGAGGATGATAATGGGGGTCTGCTGCGCCAACGCCTTGGCAATCATTATCTTCTGCCTTTCGCCGTCGCTCAGGCTGTTGATGTCACGCATGGCAAAGCTTTCCATGCCCACCATGCGCAGCGCCCGGTCTACGATGTCGCGGTCGTCGGGGCGCAAAGAGCCGAAGAAGTTGGTGTATGGCATCCGCCCCATAGCCACTATTTCGACGGTTGTCATATTGTTCACGTCCACCTTTTCAGTCAGCACCACGCTTATGAGCCTGGCGAGCGCAGCCTTGTCTAAGGAGGCAAGGTCATGGCTATTGCCGTCAATCGAGAGCGTTACGCTGCCTTTCAGGGCAGGCTGGAAGCCAGCCAAAGTCCGTAGCAGCGTAGATTTTCCCAAGCCGTTTCTGCCAATGAGGCAAGTCAAGGTTCCGCTGCATATCGTAGCCGACAGGTTCTCAGCCACCGTTTTCCGTCTGTAGCCTATTGTGAGTCCGTGGATTATAATCTCGTTCATGTTTGCAAAGTTACGAAGAAATCTTCGTAACTTTGCACTTTGATTATGAACAATACATCGTCATCAGTACAGTCGTTGATGCAACAGAAATTGCTGTTGCAGATAGAATATCAGACGGAGAAGGAAGCTTTTCGCAAGCAGACCGAGGCTATGGGCATTGGTCGTAAGGTGAAGCGTGGCGATGCCTGGTATCCTGTGCGTGTGGGCAAAAGCTTTTACAACTCGCTCAACCAGATGGCGATAGAGGTTTTCCGCACCGTCGATCAAGACATAGAGCATAACTTCGAGTTCGGCAAACCGGTGATGTTTTTTACGGTATCTGCAAGCCGTTCTGACGGGGTAGGGCAGGGCGATGGCAAAAGCCTTGCCAACGATAAGTCGGTGCACTATTTTCCTTTTACCGGTGTGGTGTCGTACGTCGATGGCGATCGTATGGTCGTGACTGTGCCTGAAGGCCATGCGCTTGATGTTCAAAGCAGTGAGCAGCCCGTGGGCGTGCAGCTTTCGTTTGACGAGACATCCTATCGGACTATGTTCGATGCGCTTGACAGGGTAATCAAGGCTAAGGGCAACCGGCTGGCTTACCTGCGCGACTTGTTCTATTCTAACATGCCTGCCCAGAAGTTCCGCTTTGAGCCAATGTCTTTTCCTTGGCTCAACAAGACGCAGGAGAAGGCTGTGAACGAGGTGCTTTGGGCAAAAGACGTGGAGGTGGTGCATGGCCCTCCGGGGACAGGAAAGACTACTACTCTCGTAGAAGCAATAAACGAGACGCTCATGCGCGAAAGCCAAGTGCTCGTTTGCGCGCAAAGCAACATGGCTGTTGACTGGATAAGCGAGAAGCTCGTGGACCGAGGCATTAACGTTCTGCGCATAGGCAATCCGACACGTGTAAACGACAAGATGCTTGGTTTCACTTACGAACGGCGGTTTGAGGCACATCCCGACTATCCGCAGCTATGGGCAATCCGCAAAGCTATACGTGAGCTTAGGAAAAGAAAGAAAGGTCGCGACGAAAATTTCCACCAAAAGCTCGAGCGGCTGAAGTCGCGCGCCACGGAGCTGGAAATACGTATCAATGCCGACCTTTTCGGCGAGGCTCGCGTCATTGCCTCGACGCTCGTGGGTTCTGCCAACCGCCTGCTCGAAGGTCAGAAGTTTGCCACGCTCTTTATCGACGAGGCGGCGCAAGCCCTTGAGGCGGCTTGCTGGATTCCTATCCGACGGGCTAACCGCGTTATCCTTGCGGGCGACCATTGCCAGCTGCCGCCAACGGTCAAGAGCATAGCGGCACTGAAAGGAGGGCTGGGAAAAACGCTCATGGAACGCATTGTGGAAAACAAGCCCGACTGCGTGACCCTGTTGCAGGTGCAATATCGCATGAACGACCAGATAATGCGCTTCTCGTCGGAGTGGTTCTATGGCGGAAAGGTCATGACTGCGCCACAGATAGAGCACCGCGGAATACTTGACTATGACATCCCGATGGTATGGCTTGACACGGGGGAGATGAATATCGGCCCCGATGAACCGAACAACAAGGAGGAATTTGTAGGCGAAACCTATGGCAGGGTGAACAAAGGAGAGGCTAAGCTGACGCTTGACGCATTGGAGCAATACTTCACGAAGATAGGCAAGCAACGCATCCTTGACGAGCAAATAGATGTTGGCATAATCTCGCCATACCGTGCCCAAGTGCAATATCTTAGGCATCTCATAAAGAAACGCGAGTTTTTCAAGCCATACCGCCGCCTCCTGACAGTGAACACCGTTGATGGCTTTCAAGGGCAGGAGCGCGACATCATTCTCATATCAATGGTGCGTGCCAATGCCGACGGACAGATTGGCTTCCTGCGCGATTTGCGCCGCATGAATGTGGCAATAACCCGCGCCAGAATGAAACTTATTATACTTGGCGACGTGGAAACCCTCACGCGCCATCCTTTCTACAAGAAACTGTACGATTATGTCAAACAACAATATCAGTGACATGACGGTGGGCAATCCCACCAAAGACATCCTGCGGTTTGCATTGCCGCTCATTCTCGGCTACATACTTCAACAGATGTATCTTATTATCGACGCCGCAATCGTGGGCCGTTGGATAGGCGTGGGCGCATTGGCGGCGGTGGGTGCGTCGTCGTCGATAATGTTTCTTGTCATGGGTTTCTGCAATGGCTCGTGCGCAGGCTTTGCCATTCCTATTGCCCAAGCCTTCGGCGCAAAGGACTATCATAAAATGCGTGTCTACGTGGCAAATGCCGTAAGAATCTCCATTGTGCTTGCCGTGGTGGTAACATTCCTCACTTGTATCTTCTGTACAAAGATTTTGCACATTGTCAACACGCCGCAGGATGTCTTTGCCGACGCCTACACTTTTCTTTTTTTGCAGTTTCTCGCCATACCTTTCACGATAGCATATAATCTTTTCGCAGGCTTCATCCGTGCACTTGGCGACAGCAAGCAGCCTTTCTATTTTCTCATATTCTCATCGGTAGTAAACATCCTGCTCGACATATTGCTTATTCTCGTCATTGGCATGGGTGTAGAGGGGGCAGGACTTGCCACCCTTCTCTCACAGCTTTTCGCGTCGGTTCTCTGCGTGTGGTACATCAAGGGACATCTGCAACTGCTCATTCCCCACGGCGACGAACGGCGTTACGACAACAAGCGCATAAGCATACTGCTGAACAACGGCGTGCCTATGGGTTTGCAATTCTCCATTACCGCCATCGGCTCTATCATGCTCCAGAGCGCTAACAACGCCCTCGGCACGGTTTATGTGGCTTCGTTTACGGCTGCCATGAGGATAAAATATCTGTTCACCTGCGTCTTTGAGAACATAGGTGTGGCTATGGCTACATATTGCGGGCAGAACATAGGAGCGCGGCGCATTGACAGGGTGAAGCAAGGCGAATGGTCGGCTGTGAAAATCATGCTTATCTACTTTGTCTTCACGGCAATAGTCATCTTCCCCTTTGCCGATTACATGATGCAGCTCTTTGTGTCGTCGGGTGAGCAGGAGGTGGTAAGCAATGCCGCCAAGCTCATGCGCATAAGCTGCTATTTCTATCCTGCCCTTGGCATGCTCACCATCTTCCGTTACAGCATACAGGGGCTGGGCTACAGCAACCTGTCGATGTTCTCGGGAGTGATGGAAATGATAGCGCGGTGCGGGGTTAGCCTTTGGCTTGTGCCTGCCTTTGCCTTCACGGGCGTGTGCTTCGGCGATCCTGTGGCATGGGTGTGCGCCGACCTTTTCCTTTTCCCGGCTTTCTTCTTGCTCTACAAGCACCTGAAAAAGCAATTGGCAGCCTCGCAAACTACATCAGAATGAGTGTGATAGAGTTGCTGTAAGGACGATAGAAAATTATATATCCTAATGTAAAGACTATGAACGACGATAAGCTTTCCAATGATTTAAAGATACGCAAGGCAACGCTTGCGGACATTCCAGTGATACAGGCAATAGCCAACGTTGCGTTTCCTGAGACTTACAAAGACATTATTACGCCTGAGCAGTGCGCCTATATGATGGAGATGATGTACTCCACAGACAGCCTGCGCAAACAAATGACGGAGGAGCACCACACCTACCTGATTTGCAGCATTGGTGCAGAGCCTGTTGGCTATGTATCAGTCCAGCCAATAGGCAAGGACATTTTCGACCTTCAGAAAATATACGTATTGCCCCGCCACCAGCATCGGCATATAGGGCGCTTTCTTTTCGAGCACGCCGTGAAGCTTGTCCATGAGCTACATCCCGAGCCATGTCAGATGGAGCTGCACGTGAACCGTTACAATAGAGCCCTCCATTTCTATGAGCACATGGGAATGCACAAGCTAAGGCAGGGTGACTACGACATTGGCAATGGCTATTTCATGAACGATTACATCATGGGTATGGAAGTGAGATAATCGTAAATATTAAGGAAGTAATTATGCTGGTCGTTGCCCTTATAATAAATCATTGTTCTGTGGCGGCTAAACAGGAATGTCATTCGAAATATGACTTTTCTGTTTGATGCCATTGATAATGGTGACTACTTATTTCGTTTTCCCACCGAGAAGCAGAATTCAGACTGGCGTTTCAATAAGAATAAGGGGTTGTGCCATTTTTGACACAACCCCCATGCTTATCAATATTGCAGATTTCTGATAATTATTACTCTATCACCCATTCGTCCACCGTATGCTTTTCCGTGTTGAAGCGCACGCCAACCTTCACGACTTTGCGACCATCGGTGAGATATGGTGTGGCATAGCCTTTGGCGTTTATCTGCTCCAATGCCTTTTGTGCAGAATCATCAACCTTCAACTCCATCACATAGATAGTGCCGGGCATCATAACAACCAGGTCTGTGCGCCCGTTTGCCACCTTCACCTGCGTCCGCACATAAACGTTGAGCATAGAGAAGATTAAATAAAAAGTGTACTCGTAGAAGCCTTCCTTAGTTGAAGCTTCTGCGAGTTTCTTTTTGAAGCCCTCAACGTAAGGAATGCTTGCAAGGTAAGTTTGCATGTGCTGCATGGCAAGGTTCATATCGTCTTTCAGCAATGCACGCCAAAACTTTATTGCAAACCCCATTTGCACATCTGTACTCCGCAAACCAACGTATGATGGAAGCAAGCCCTGTGTGTAGCCCACACGCACTTCTTGATTAGGAATAGAAAGAGTATAGATGTCGGAGAACAAATCATAATCTTTGATAGTCAAGTAACCGCTTTGATAGAGCAACGGCAAGGCATCTTCCATATTCTCCGTCGGCTGGTCGAAGGCTGAAGACGGTACTTCCAAATGGTCAAGCGAAGTGATGTCTGTATGGAAATGCTTCATCTCATGAATCAAGAACGTCGGTGTACCTGATGCGAACCAATAGCTGTTAAGTCGTTGGTCACCAAATGCGTTGAGCAAACTGAATGGGTTGAATACGGCAGGAGCCTGACCGGCAAAGTGATAACCATCATATTTGTTCTTTATCATCTGGTACATCTCTTTTGCTGATACACTATAGACCTTCGCCATCCGCTCAATGTCTTCGGCAAAGACTGTCTGCACTTCTTCTTCGGTAAAGCCACAAACAGTAGCGAACTGTTGAAGAAGTGACACATTCTTCAAGTTATTGATGGTAGAGAAGATGCTCAACTGAGAGAACTTCGTAATACCTGTTATGAAGCAGAACTTAATGATAGCCTCATTAGCCTTCAATGGTTGATAGAACTCCTGCATAACTTTGCGCATGCCATCAAGAGTAGATTTATCATGAAGGACATCAAGAAGTGGGGCATCATATTCGTCAATCAGGACAACAACCTGTGTTCCCGACTGTTCTTTAGCACGTCGCATTATTCCTGTCAACATCTTGCCGGGGCTTGTTTCGGCATCGTCATGACCATAGACATCCGCAAGCGGTTTCATCATCCACATCAAAGTGTTCCTTAGTTCTTTAGGAGAGTCTTGTCCCTTTGCCGTGCTAAGATCCAGATGTATAACAGGGTATCGCTCCCATTCCTTTTCAAGATTCATTATCTTCAATCCCTTGAAAAGTTCTTTGTCGCCCTTGAAATAAGACTCTAAAGTGGAAGTCATCAAAGACTTGCCAAACCTTCTGGGTCGGCTCATAAAGATGAAAGTTGCGAAATGTGCCAACTGCCAAATAATGTCAGTTTTGTCTATATACAAATAACCTTCCTTTATAATCCTATCAAAGGTCTGTATCCCTACCGGGTATTTTCTAATCGCCTGCTCCATGACTACATTTAATTTATATAATACATGTGCAAATTTAGTCTTTTCCTTTTATTTTGGCAAGCAATTGAAGTCTTTATTTTTAGCACCTGAATGTTTTTTTTAGATTTCCTTTCCCCATCTCTTGTTAGTTTCAAATGCTTTACTTTGCAATAGAGTTCAAGCAGAGAAGGGCTCGCTTAACTTTAAAAAGAAGGATTGACTCTCTATCTTCTAATGAATCCGGAAAACCCAATGGTCATTTCGTGATGATTTGTGATAAAAAATCATGTACGCCGTGCGTGCTTGTCACGTACGGCGTATGTGCTTGTTATGTGCGCCGTACGTACTTGTCTCGCACGGCGTACGTACTTGCCTCGCACGGCGTATGTACTTGCCACATGCGGCGTACGTACAAACCACATGCGGCGCGTGTGCATTTTAAATCACTGGTATTTATTTACGAAATTCCTTATTGCACGCTCATATTCCGACCTGTGGTCGCAGTAGCTGCGGGCGTGTTTTGAGCCGTGGAAGACGATGAGGTATTTAGGCGCAGGCTTGGCTTCGTACAGAGGAAACACCATGCGCGTGGGAACAAAGGTGTCTTTGCCGCCGTGGATGAATAGCATTGGTTTGCGGCATTTGGCTACTTGTTTTAAAGGAGAGGCTTCGCCGAACGACCAACCGTATTTCAATTTACACAATGCCGACGCAGAGTAGAGTAGGGGGAAGACGGGCAAACCGAACTCCTCGCCTATCTCATAGCTGAACTCGTCCCAAACCGACGAATATCCACAGTCCTCGACGAAGCATTTGACATAGGCCGGAGTGTCTTCCCCGGAAACATTCATAGTTGTTGCCGCGCCCATTGAAATGCCGTGAACGACAATCCTTGCGTGTCCCGTAGAGTCCTTAAACAGATTGTCGGCTATGCTTATCCATCTTTGTAAGTCATTTCGGTCTTTCCAACCCATCTGCATAGCCTCGCCGTCGCTCTTGCCATTGGCGTGAAGGTCGGGAATAAGAATGTTCATGCCAAGCTGATGGCCATATATGAAGCCTATGTGGAGCATGTTGACGGCGCAGTCGGTATAGCCCGGCACAAGCACCGCTGTGCATGGGGTGGGGCGTGGGGCAGCTATGATGACGGCGTGGAGGCGAGTGCTGTCTTCTGCGAATAACCTTCTCTCGCCGCCCGGCACCATGATGAAAGTATCGCGCAGAGCCTTGTTCTCTTGCAGCGAGTCAACCCAATTGCTAATCCACGGGTAACGCTTTTTCATCGCCGAATATTGGCGTTCATAGTTTCTGCCCTTGTTCTTTTCAGGCTTTAGAGCGAAGTTGAGCAGGTATGCGCTGGCAACAAAAAGGACGATTATGGCAAGTCCGAGAAAAAGACACAGACATCCGCAACCCTTTTGAGTACTGGTTTTTAGCATGTTGATTTATGACTTTATTTCTCTTTGGATTTCTTCCAAGCTTATCTTTTTCTTCACTTTCACTCTGTCGAAGCCAATGCCGTAAACACCGATGGCGGCGCTCTGAGCCACGAAGGCGTTGGGGTCTATTTCGTCGATGAGGTCGAAGATAATCGACGATTCGCTCTTTTTGGCTATGCAAAGAATTACTTTCTTTTCCTTGCCTGAATAGAAACCGTTGCCGTTAAGCGTGGTACAGCCGCGGTCGGCAATCTTGTTTATGGCTTCGCCAATCTCTTTCCATTTGTCTGAGATTATGAAGAACTGGACAGAGCGGCGGAGCGAATTGACCACGTAGTCGACACAGAAAGAAACTATGAACAGCAAGACGTAGCCGTAGAGCACCTTCTCCCAGTCTTTCAGAACTACATAACTGGACGTGATGATGGCGAGATCGCAGAACAGGATGACGTGGCCGAGCGATACGTCGCGATACTTGTGCACCATTGCGGCAATCACGTCGCTGCCGCCCGTGGAACCTCCTGCCGACAGTCCGAGTCCGACGCTTGTGCCCATGAACACGCCGCCGACGATGCACGCCATGAACTTCTGGTCGTGCAACAAATGGATGTCGGAACCGCCAATCCATTGGAACACTGTAGAAGCAAGGGTGAAAACTATCACCCCGTAGATGGTCTTGACGCAGAATTTCCAACCGAGGACTTTCAGCGCTGCAATGAGCAACGCCGCATTGATGGCGAAATAAGTGTACTGGGTCTGTATGCCAGTGCCCCAATACACAATTTCTGCAATACCCATAGTGCCCCCCATCGTTATCTCGTTGGGCACCAAAAACATATTCAGTCCGACGACGCCCATCAGCATAGCCACCGTTATGATGGCGTAATCGCGGATTGTGCGGTAAAAAGATTTACCTTTATTCCTTCTTGTCTCCATAAAAAAGCTTTAACTGTGCAAAAATAAGGATTTTTTCTTTAACTTTGCACAAAAGTTTATAGATAAATTATTTTTATACCGGTATAAATGAATATTGAGAAGGAAATAAGCTCCTCGGCGATAGCAGCCGTGAAGGAACTCTATGGGCAGGAAGTGCCTGAAAAGATGGTGCAGCTGCAAAAAACGAAGCCTGGCTTTGAAGGCAACATCACGTTGGTGGTTTTCCCATTCTTGAAAATATCACGGAAGAAACCGCAGGACACAGCCAAGGAGATTGGCGATGTGCTTGTGCGCGACAGCAAGGCGGTGGCTTCCTATAATGCCGTAGGCGGCTTCCTGAACCTCGTCATTGCCCCGGAAGCATGGATGGAGATGCTGAAGGACATTGACGCTGACCCTCATTTCGGCGAAAAGCAAGCCACTGAGAACTCGCCGTTGGTGATGGTTGAGTATTCTTCTCCAAACACCAACAAGCCCCTTCACCTTGGCCACGTGCGCAACAACCTGCTGGGCTGGAGCCTTTCCAAGATTCTTGAAGCCAACGGAAACAAGGTTGTGAAGACAAACATTGTCAACGACCGCGGCATACACATCATGAAGTCTATGCTTGCATGGGAGCGTTGGGGAAACGGCTGCACGCCAGAGTCAACCGGAAAGAAGGGTGACCATCTCATTGGCGACTTCTACGTTCTTTTTGACAAACACTACCGCGAGGAATGCGCTGAGTTGAAAGCAAAGTACATAGCCGAAGGCATGGAAGAAGACAAAGCCGAGGAAAAGGCAAAGAACGAGGCTCCGCTCATAAAGGAGGCTCACCAGATGCTGGTGAAATGGGAGCATGGCGACCCCGAGATTAGAGCTCTATGGGAGAAGCTGAACAGCTGGGTTTATGCAGGCTTTGACGAGACTTACAAAGCTCTTGGCGTAAGCTTCGACAAGATTTACTACGAATCGCAGACCTATCTCGAGGGCAAGCGCAAGGTGCTGGAAGGACTCGAGAAAGGGCTTTTCTATAAGAAGGAGGACGGCAGTGTGTGGGCTGACCTGACGAAGGACGGACTCGACCAGAAGCTGCTGCTGCGCTCAGACGGCACGTCAGTTTACATGACGCAGGACATAGGCACAGCCGAGATGCGCTTCAACGACTACCCTATTGACAAGATGATTTACGTGGTAGGCAATGAGCAGAACTACCATTTCCAGGTTTTGTCAATCTTGCTCGACCGCCTTGGCTTCAAGTGGGGCAAGGACTTGGTGCATTTCTCTTACGGTATGGTGGAATTGCCCAACGGCAAAATGAAGAGCCGCGAAGGCACTGTGGTCGACGCAGATGACTTGATTGCCGAGATGATTGCCGACGCACGCAAGACAAGCGAAGAGCATGGTCAGTCGAAAGACTTTACCGAGGCTGAGAAGCAGGAGATAGCACGCATTGTGGGCATGGGTGCGCTGAAGTACTTCATACTGAAGATAGACGCACGCAAGAACATGCTGTTCAATCCGGCAGAATCGATTGATTTCAATGGAAACACCGGCCCGTTCATACAGTACACCTACGCGCGCATACAGTCAATCCGCCGCAAGAGCGAAGGCTTGGGCAACCTTACAGTAAGCGGGTCTTATAAGCCTAACGACAAGGAAGTGGAACTCATCCAGAAGCTTGACAACTTCAAGGTAGCCGTGGCTGATGCAGGGCAGAACTACAACCCCGCAGGCATAGCCAACTACTGCTATGAGTTGACAAAGCTTTTCAACCAGTTCTACCACGACTACAGCATTCTGTCTGCCGACACCGATGAGGAGAAGGCTTTCCGCCTGATGCTTGCCAAGAACGTGGGCAAGACCATCAAGAACGGCATGGCTCTCTTGGGCATAGAAGTGCCTGAGAGAATGTAATGGGGAGATGAAGAAAGAAGCCATTGTCAATCCGCCCGACTATCGCCACGACACGGTTTTGCCTTTGCCTATGGAGGTGAAGGCAAACGCGTGGGCTGTGGACGCTGCCTGCTCAGGCAATCCAGGCCCGATGGAATATCAAGGCATCGACTTGCAGACGGGCGCAAGGGTTTTTCATTTCGGTCCGCTTTACGGCACAAACAACATTGGCGAGTTTCTTGCCATAGTACATGCCTTGGCACTGATGGACAAGCAGGGCATAACAGACAAGACAATCTATTCCGACTCTTACAACGCCATTCTTTGGGTGAAGAAGAAGCAATGCAAGACTAAGCTCGAGCGCAACGAGAAGACTGAGCACCTTTATAGCATCATTGCGAGGGCTGAACAATGGCTCCGCTCTCACGCCGTCAACACACCTATCTTGCAATGGGACACCCGCCGATGGGGGGACATTCCTGCCGACTTCGGCCGCAAATGAGCTTCCTGCAGCTTTACCAAAGCATGGAAAACAGTTTAGCAAGGCATAGAAACCGCATTTCCGAGGCATGGAAAGCGGTTTATCAGGCATAGCCAAATGCATTTGTATCGTATAAATAATAAAAAAAACAGAAAACTTTTGCAGTTTCAAGACAAAGTCGTATTTTTGCAAGCGATAATAAAAACTAAAGAATAAATTAAAGATTATGAGAAAACTTATGACGCTTGCCTTGCTGTCTTTCTTGTCAGTAATGGCCTATGCTCAGGTGTCTTTCACCTCAGACATCGTGACCAACGGTACTGCCGAGGCAGAGATTGTTTTCACAGGCAAGATAGAGCCGGGCTGGCACGTCTATTCTACAGAGCTTGGCGCCGACGGCCCTATTCAGGCTTCGTTCAATGTAAACAGCCTCGATGGGGTGGAGCTTGTGGGCAAACTCACCCATGAGGGGAACGAGATAGCCAAGCACGACAACCTTTTCGACATGGATCTGCGCTATTTTGAGAACAGCGTGAAGTTCAAGCAGAAGATACGTTTCACCAAGAAAGACTATAAGATAGACGCTTACTTGGAATACGGCGCGTGCAACGACCAGAACTGCCTGCCTCCCGCACAGGCTGAAATAAAACGCAGCGGCACAGCTCCGGCTGTGGCAACGGCAGGAAAGACTGTAGCCAAAAAGGCGGGCGCAGGCAGCAAGACCGCCAAGGCAAAGGGCAAGACAGCCACAAAGAAGAAAACCGCTTCGCGCCGTAAATAAAGCTTTTGCTTAAACTAAAAATCCTTAAAGTTAATAATCGAGGTGTAAAGCAACCTTGCTTTTATGTTTCGCTTTGCAGGCGAACGCCAGTCTGCAAAGTTAAAAACTATCAATAATCTTACTGATAGATACCCATTTTACGTTTCAAAGCGTATAAATTTATATAGCAGACTGAAAAATAAATCTAAATCAAGGAGATAATTATCAGATGAAAAAAACAATGACCTTGGCCCTGCTGATGGTTTTCAGCATATTGGCCCACGCCCAAATGCTCGATCCGGTGCATTTTTCTTCTCAATTGAAGACAGGCAAGACAGCAGAGGCAGAGATTATTTTCACGGGAAAGATTGACAAGGGCTGGCACGTCTACAGCACTGGCCTTGGTGCCGACGGCCCCATCTCTGCAACGTTCAATGTCAACAAGCTTGACGGTGTTGAACTTGTGGGAAAGCTTCAGCCCCGTGGCAATGAGATAAAGAACTATGACAAGCTTTTCGAAATGACGCTTCGCTATTTCGAAAACTCGGTCACCTTTGTGCAGAAGGTGAAGTTCACCAAGCCCAATTACACTATTGACGCTTATCTTGAATACGGCGCCTGCAATGACCAGAACTGCATGCCGCCTACCTCAGTAGAGATAAAGAAAAGCGGCAAGAGCCCCGCAATTGACGCAAAGGCAGCTGAGGAAGTAAAGGCCGAGGAGGCAAAGGAAACAGCCGAGGATGGAAAAGAGGAAGCTGTAGCGGCTAATGCCGATTCGGCTGTGGCTGCCAATGCAGACTCAGTGGCGCAGGCTAACGCTGTTTTGGCAAACGTAAGTGATGCCGATTCTGCCACCATCTGGAAGCCGGTCATAAAGCAGTTGCAGCAGTTTGGCGGGACCAACGACATAGCCAACCACTCCCTGCTCTACATCTTCCTGATGGGTATTGTCGGCGGTCTGCTTGCTCTCGTGATGCCTTGCATCTGGCCTATCATCCCCATGACAGTGAGCTTCTTCTTGAAACGTTCAAAGAACGACAAGAAGCGCGGCATTCGCGAAGCTACCACCTACGGCATCTCCATAATCGTCATATACCTTGCCCTTGGCATAGGCGTGACGGCAGTCTTCGGTCCGTCAACGCTTAATGCGTTGTCCACCAATGCCGTGTTCAACATCTTCCTGTTCCTTCTGCTTGTGGTGTTTGCCGTGAGCTTCTTCGGATGGTTTGAGATTAAGCTGCCTGACAGCTGGGCAAACAAGGTAGACACGAAGGCAAGCAACACCACCGGCCTGCTTTCAATCTTCCTTATGGCGTTCACGCTGGTGCTCGTGAGCTTCTCTTGCACTGCGCCCATCATAGGCCTCTTGCTTGTTCAGACGGTCACTTCAGGCGACTGGCTCGCTCCTGCCGTTGGCATGTTCGGCTTTGCGTTAGCTCTCGCCGTGCCGTTCTCACTCTTTGCCATGTTCCCCACGCTCATGAAGAAAAGCCCAAAGAGCGGCTCGTGGATGGACCAGATAAAGGTTGTGCTCGGCTTCATAGAGCTTGCCTTCGCGCTTAAGTTCTTCAGCGTCGCCGACCTTGCCTACGGCTGGCACCTTATGGATCGCGAGGTGTTCCTTGCTCTTTGGATAGTCATTTTCGGCGCTCTCGGCGCTTACCTCGTCGGCTGGCTCAAGTTCCAGCAGGATGCTATAGGCGGTGACTTGCACAAGCCAATGTCTGTGCCTGCCATCATGCTCGGGCTCTGCTCGTTTGCCTTCGCCATATATATGATTCCTGGTCTGTGGGGAGCGCCTTGCAAAGCTGTGTCGGCATTTGCTCCGCCCATCAATACGCAGGACTTCAACCTGAACAACAAGGTAGTAGAGGCTAAATACACCGACTATGACTTGGGTATGGCGGCAGCCAAGGCACAGGGCAAGCCGGTAATGATAGACTTCACTGGCTTTGGCTGCGTGAACTGCCGCAAGATGGAGGCAGCCGTCTGGACCGACCCAAGCGTTGCCGACAAGCTCACGAAGGACTACATCCTCATTTCGCTTTATGTGGACGACAAGACCAAGTTGCCTGAGCCTATTGTGGTGAAGGGACCAAACGGACAGCCGCGCACGTTGCGCACTGTAGGCGACAAGTGGAGCTACTTGCAGGCATACAAGTTTGGAGCCAATGCCCAGCCGTTCTATGTGACGGTAGACAACGACGGCAATCCGCTGTCTGGCTCGTTCACCTACAAGGAGGATGTGCCAGCCTACCTCGACTTCCTGAACAAGGGACTGGAGGCTTACAAGAAATAGCTGTCGGTTTTTCATTCCCTGCCTTTGCGGCAGGGATAATAGCTTGACCAATGATAGAAAAAGAAAAAAGAGAGCAAATCATAGCTCTCATAAAGCGGCAGGTAGTGCCTGCTGTGGGCTGCACTGAGCCTATGGCGGTGGCGTTGTGTACCGCTCGCGCCACGGAAGACCTTTGCCGTAAGCCTGAAAAAATAAAGGTGCTGCTGAGCGGCAACATGCTCAAAAACGCTATGGGTGTTGGAATACCCGGCACGGGTATGATAGGTCTGCCTATAGCCATAGCCCTCGGAGCCATCGTGGGCAAAAGTGAGTATCAGCTTGAGGTCATAAAAGATCTTACGCCTGAGGCCCTCGAAGAAGGCAAACGCTACATCAGCGATCCCAGCAGCATAGACATAAAGCTGAAGCAGAACATAAGCGAAAAGCTATACATAGAGGTGACGTGCGAGGCGGGCGAAGACTCGGCAACGGCTATAATAGCCGGCTCGCACACCAATTTCGTCTACGAGGAGCGCAATGGCAAAGTGTTGCTCGACAAGCGTAGGTGCGTTGGCGAGGCTGGCGGACAGGAGGGCGTACAGCTTTCGATGAAGACTGTGTGGGAATTTGCCACGACAACGCCCCTTGACGAGATACGCTTCATGCTCGAAGCGCGCGACTACAACATCCGCGCCGCCGAGGAAAGCAAAAAGGGCAACTATGGCCACTGCCTCGGCAAGACCATTGACCGCCCCTTTAGCCACGGCATCTTCGGCAACTCTATCTATTGCCACATCATCTCGGAGACAGCTCTTGCTTGCGATGCGCGCATGGGTGGCGCCATGATACCAGTGATGAGCAACAGCGGTTCTGGCAACCAAGGCATTTGTGCCACCAACCCTGTGGCTGTATATGCCTTGGAGAACGAGAACACCGAGGAAGAACTCATACGCGCCCTCACGCTCTCACACCTCACAGCCATCTATATTAAGCAGAGCCTCGGCACGCTGTCGGCATTGTGCGGCTGTGTGGTGGCAAGCACAGGCTCAAGTGTAGGCATAGTCTATCTCATGGGCGGTAGCTATGAGCAGGCGTGCTATGCCATACAGAACATGATAGCCAACCTGACGGGCATGATTTGCGACGGGGCAAAGCCGTCGTGCAGCATAAAGATTTGTTCGGGTGTCTCGTCGGCACTGTTGTCAGCCTTGTTGTCCATACAGGGTCACCATGTTACTGCCGCCGAAGGCATCATAGACAACGATGTGGACAAGAGCATACGCAACCTCACCAGCATAGGCAAGGAGGCTATGTGCCCCACTGACGACATGGTGCTCGACATCATGACCCACAAGACTTGTTGACCATAATATCTCTCATTCTCATAAATCGGGAGCCTGTTGTAGCAGCGATGCCACGGCAGGCTCATTTTTTGTCCCGCAAGCCTCTAACCCAAGTCGCCTAAGTCTCTCCCTAAAAGGGAATGTAGCCAAGAAGGAGGGTAGCTACGCTTATTCTTCGCTCACAATGGTAACGTCGTCGAAGCTGTGCAGGCTCTCCAGGAGCGTGTCCTTGTGCTGTCTGCGCTTCATCTTCACTTCCATCTGCACCTCATATATGTTGCCGTGCGACGTTCGCTTGTCCTTCATCTCGTAGGTCACCACGTCGTCTACTACGCTGCGGATTTCTCTTATAGCCTGCCTTGCGGCATCACGCGTGGGCGAGGTGAACGACACCTGCACGTTGGTCATGCCTCCGAGGTGCGGCACGTAGTGCCCCAGCACTTCCAATCCTATGAGCATCAGGGCGGTGGTGAGCGCCGCCATGTAAAACAGCCCGGTGCCACACGCCATGCCCACAGCTGCCGTCACCCAGAGGCCTGCCGCCGTGGTGAGCCCTCGTATTACATTCTTTTGGAACACTATCAGCCCTGCACCGAGGAAGCCGATGCCTGACACCACCTGCGCTGCCACGCGCGACGTGTCCTTCACGCCGTCGGCAAAGCCATACATCGAAACCAGCGTAAACAGCGCCGAGCCCACTGCCACGAGAAAGTGGGTGCGGAAGCCCGCGTCCTTGGCGCGGTAGCCGCGCTCCAAACCTATCAAACCGCCCAACGCCATAGCCACAAGCAGGCGGACGGTAATGTCAAAGAAGTTGCCATCCATAAGTTTTCCTGATGTTTGCTGCAAAATTAGCCGTAAAATTTCCAATAAACAACAAAAGACAGTAATATTTTCCTTCAGCCGCCGTTTTTGTCCCGATTATTGAGTAATTTTGCATTTCGAAAGAACATAAACGTTTATAAGATATGGCTTTAAAATGCGGTATCGTGGGTTTGCCCAATGTGGGCAAGTCTACGCTTTTCAACTGCCTGTCAAGCGCCAAGGCACAGGCAGCCAATTTTCCATTTTGTACCATTGAGCCGAATCTCGGCGTCATCACCGTCCCCGACGAGCGACTGACGCGTCTCGCCGAGATTGTGCATCCGGGGCGCATAGTGCCCGCCACGTGCGAGATAGTGGACATAGCGGGCCTTGTAAAGGGTGCCTCAAAGGGCGAAGGTCTTGGCAACAAGTTCCTTGGCAACATACGCGAGTGCGACGCCATCATACACGTCATACGTTGTTTTGACGACGACAATGTGGTGCGCGAGGGTGGGGCACCTGTCGACCCGGCTGCCGACAAGGACATCATAGACACCGAGTTGCAGCTGAAAGACCTCGAGACTATAGAGGGCCAGCTTGCCAAGCAAGAGAAGATAGCCGCCACAGGCAATAAGGACGCGCGTGTGCTCGTGGGAGTGCTGCACGCCTTCAAGGAGGCGCTCGACCGCGGCGAGAACGCACGCACCGTCACCTTCGACACCAAAGAAGAACAGCGCGCAGCCCACGACCTGTTCCTCCTGACCACCAAGCCTGTGCTCTACGTCTGCAACGTAGACGAGGCAAGCGCCTTGACGGGTAACCGCTACAGCAAGACGGTGGAGCAGATAGCCGCCAAGGAAGGCGCCGAGGCAATGGTTATAGCCGCCAAAACGGAGGAAGACATAGCCTCGCTCGACACCTACGAAGACAAGAAACTCTTCCTTGACGAGCTCGGACTCAAGGAGAGCGGAGTCAACCGCCTCATAAAGAAAGCCTACCATCTGCTCAACCTCCAGACCTTCATCACGGCAGGCGAGATGGAGGTGAAGGCATGGACATTCCACAAAGGATGGAAGGCGCCGCAGTGCGCCGGTGTCATACATACAGACTTCGAGCGGGGCTTTATACGTGCCGAAGTAATAAAGTATGACGACTACATCAAATACGGCTCCGAGGCTGCCGTGCGCGAAGCCGGCAAGCTGTACATCGAGGGTAAGGACTATGAGGTGCAGGACGGCGACATCATGCACTTCCGTTTCAATGTGTAATTTTTTAGAAGTCCGGAAGACATGGATATTCTTTATATTCTCTGGAATCCCAACGAGATAATGTTCCGCATAGGCAGCTACGGCGTGCGCTGGTACTCCGTGTGCTGGCTCGTAGGCCTCCTACTTGGCTACCTGCTCATGAAGAAGCTCTACAAAGAGCAGAAGATACCCGCCGAAAAGCTCGACCCGCTGTTCATCTACATCTTCGTGAGCGTGCTCATCGGTGCCCGCCTCGGCCACTGCCTGTTCTACCAGCCTGAGTATTTCCTCTCGTCGTGGGATCACGTAGTAGAGATGTTCCTGCCCATCCACCACATGTCAGACGGTTCGTGGCGGTTCACAGGCTACGAAGGACTTGCCTCCCACGGCGGCGTGATAGGCATGATAATAGCTATATTCATCTACGCCTATCGCTACAAGGTCAACGTATGGGTGGTGCTCGACAACATGGGCATCTGCTCTTGCATCACTGCCACGTTCATCCGTCTCGGCAACCTCATGAACTCCGAAATCATAGGCAAGGTGACTGATGTGCCTTGGGCGTTCATCTTCGAGAAGGTAGACCAGTATCCGCGCCATCCCGGCCAGCTCTACGAAGCCCTCTCCTACGCCCTTTTCTTCTTTGTCATCTACGCCCTCTACCGCCGCCATCCACGCAAGGTGGGTACGGGCTTCTTCGTAGGCCTCTGCCTTGCCCTCGTGTTCACCGCCCGCTTCTTCATAGAGTTCACCAAGGACATACAGGTAGACTTCGAAGCCGGCATGCCCCTCGACATGGGGCAGCTGCTCTCCCTGCCGTTCATCGCCATAGGCATAGCCTGCATGACTAACGGCAAGTGGAAGAAGAAGATAGGCGCCAAGGCGGAATAAGTTTCAAGGAGGGGCAGAAGATTTGGACACCGCAGGCTTCGAAA
>CAZZNO010000026.1:0-28375 GCA_964655685.1 uncultured Prevotella sp. | reverse complement strand
GGTATATCCCAGGGTCTTTCCAAAGGTCAAACCCAAGCTCGAACCGAAGTTGCTAAGAAACTAAAGCTCATGGGAATGTCATTGAAAGACATTGTGGAAGCCACAGGATTGACCGAAGAAGAAGTGGAAAAGGCATAATCTTTATGCCTGAGAGCTACCAAAGCCTCTATGGGAAACTTTTTTTAAAAAAAACTTTTAAAATATTTGTTTATATCAGTGAGAACCACTAATTTTGCAAAAAGAAAGCGTAGAAGCGAATGAAGCATGATTGTTGGAATGGCAATTCAAAAGCAGTCTTTTTAGGGCGAAAAGCGGCTGATTGGTTAAAAAATCGGCTCTTTGGCGCAAAAAAGATTGATTTTATTTGCTCGTTTTAATAAATATGCCTATATTTGCCACGCAAATGAAATCTCTCCGCCGAGAGATTTAAAGGACTGAGAAAAATTTAGAGTTATAATTTATTGTTTAATTAATCTTTTTATCGTATGAAGAAAAAGAAGTTTTTTAGTTACATGCTTTTGGGCCTGCTCGCAGTGGGTGCCACAGGTACTGTGACTTCTTGTAAGGACTACGATGATGACATCAACGGCCTGCAGACGCAGGTTACGAGTCTGAACGAAGCCCTGGCAAAGCAAAAATCCGATTTGGAGGCTGAGATTGCCACTTTGAAGAATGACCTCACAGCTGCTGACGCAAGGCTCGAAGGTCTCGTTCAAACAGCCCAAAATGCAGCCAACGCAGCACAGCAGGCTGCCAACAAGGCTCAGGGCACTGCCGACGACGCTCTGTCTAAGGCTACAGCCAACGCAAGCAGCATTGCTGACGAGATTGTCCGCGCAAAGGCTGCTGAGCTTGCACTGCAGACCCGTTTGGATGTTGCTGAATCAACTCTTACTTCCCTCCAGGGTCAGATTGACAAGTTGAATGCCAATAAGCTTGACAAGACTGAGTTTGCAGACAGCATCGTTAAGATTTATGGTCGCCTTGAGGCTGTGGAGACAGGTCTTGGTGGCGCTTTGACACGTATTGGCGCTATTGAGGGTAGGCTTACCACCGCTGAGGGTAATATCGTTGACCTTCAGAGGGGTCTCGCTGACGAAGTGCTGGCACGCGAGGCTGTTGCAGCCGACCTGGCACAGCAGAAAGAGGCTCTGGGCAGGCTCAAGGATCAGCTTGAAAACACCACAAGTGACCTCAACACCAAGATCTCGAATCTCAAGAACACTGTAGAGGGTTACAACACAGCTCTTAACACGAAGATTGACAACCTGAAGACTGATCTTGAGGCTAAGATTGCTGACGCTCAGCGTACGCTTCAGAATCAGATCACCGCTCTCGGCGAGCGTGTTACTACCAACGAGGGTGACATCGCTACTCTGAAGGGCAATGTCAATGACATCTATACCAAGATCTCTCAGTTGCAGAACGAGATCAACATCCTCAATGTGTTCTGCACAGGCCAGCTCCGCAGCTTGGTATTCATTCCTTCTGCTTACTACTATGGCATTGAGGCTACAGAGGTGTTCACGCTGAACTATTGGCAGTATACTGACTTCAAGGGCGCTAATTGGGTATTGGCTAATGCTGATAAGGAAGAGCCTGTTGGTTATGACAAGTCTGAGCGCTACAATAGCATAGTTGGTTCTACCGCTACTGACGTTACTGCCAGCTACCACATGAACCCAGGTATTGCTGATGAGCCTGACACTGTGACAATCATCGACGCCGACAAGAAGGCTATTGAGCCAACACGTGCTTCTGACGCATTTATCACAACCAAGAGCTTTAAGAAGAATAACGAGCAGCTTGACGTTAAGTTGAAGTTCCGCAATCCTGCTGCTATAAAGAGCATTCCTAATGATGGTTTCGTGACTGTCTTTGCCGCACAGGCTCACTACAAGACAGCTGACAAGGATACCACTGTTACTTCTGACTATGCTGCTCTTTATAAGACAACTATCACTGACGTTGTTTTGGCTAAGACAAACAGCCGTGTTGATAAGAACTATACAGGTCAGGTAAATACTACTGCTACTGATTTCAAGAATGCTCACGACAATCTGCACTCTACTCTGAATGATCAGGCAAAGTCTCACCTCATTCCTTCTGTATACGATGCTATGGCAATAGCTCATCAGGATGAATTGGTTTACAACCAGACTCTTGACCTGTCTAAGCTCGTTGAGGTTCACTATACAGATGCTGATGGCGCACATAAGACTTTCAGCTCAAATGACTTGGATAGGTATGGCCTCGGTCTGAAGTATGAATTGACAGCAAGCTTTGAGGGTGGCAATGCTACTTCTGAGGCTGCTCACGCAGGTATCAATGGTACAACATTCCGCGCTCAGCTTCCTAAGAGGGATGGTAAGGCTTACTCATGGGATGAGTACAACAAGACCAACTTCTCTGATGACTCTTTGAAGACTTCTTCTGTTGGTCGCCAGCCAATCGTTCGTTTCTCTCTTGTTGACAAGAACAACAACGACCGCGTAATCGACTATGGTTACATCAAGATTAAGTTCATTCTTCCTGAGCAGTCTACTGAATACAAGCAGAATGTTACTGTAACTTATGTTGGTGATCCTTATGTTTACAATTCTGATTGTGTACCAGCTGAGTACAAGCTTACTACAACTTGGAACCAGATTGAGTATGATGTTCTGCAGCTTACAGGCTTGAACAAGAAGGCTTTCGATGAAAACTATGAGAACGATGGTCATCTTGTGGTCAATGGTCAGGATGTTGTGAAGCAGTTCAATGTAGCTACAGTTAATGCTATCAAGAATAGCGATGCTGCATCTGCTAAGGAGCTTAACCCATATATTGGTACTGTTCTTGACAACTACGATGCTGAAAGCTCAGAGACTCAGACATTCACTTGGACTATCAGCAGCAGTGAGCTTGAGAAGGCTCTCTATGGAAAGAAGTCACACGACCCATTCCAGATTGCAATCCTTTACAAGTCTAAGAATGCAAAGGTTTATCCTGATGTTTATGTTATCTTAAGGACTGGTGCTATCACCATCAATACTCCGAGCGGTCAGTTCTTGACAGACAATGGTGCTGAGAAGATTCGTGAGTTCTGGTATAAGGATAATGGCAATGGCAACACTGAACTTGGCAACGCCGAAATTCACGCACAGACTCTGAGTCCGGAGGATCCTCAGGCTAAGGTTTATGCTGAAGACTTTGATGATACATTCTCTGATGTCTTCGTAGGCAATAATATTTCTCTTGCAAATGTTAATGATGTAACAACTAACAAGGACTTCGCTTCTGGCAAGCGTCTCTACAACTTCGTATTCTCAGCAAGCAATGTTGGTAAGAAGTTCAAGGGATATGAGGCTAATGGCGATGGCAAGGATGGTTACTCTGTTGTTGAATGGACTCTTGGTGTTTCTGCTGATGGTAAGACTCTCGTTGCTACTCATAAGAATGGCAACAAGCTTTCTCAGAATCAAGTTGTCGCAACTATTGATGGCACATGGTCAAATGCTACTGGCATCAAGACCCAGAAGGTTTCTTACGATGGCCCAATGAATGACATGAGCGAGGCAGCTAACTCACTTCTGAACTATGTTGCTCACAACAAGCTTGCTGACGATGTTCTGAAGGCTATTGTAGCTCTTAAGGTTAAGACAAACGTGTGCGAGCACGAGCTTGCTCTTACCAACAATGAGTTCAACGTTCGCTTCCTGCGTCCAATCAACGCCGTCACTAATGAGAAGGAGCTGACCGATGCTAAGGATAGCAAGCAGGTAATCTACATTAAGGATCTTGTAGACTTCACCGACTGGCGTGACTATGCATTCGCAGACCACGCAAGCTATTGGACATACTACAATATTAAGGACATTAAGGTTGTTGGTATGACTGGTAAGGGTGTAAGTGATGCTAATCCGTCAAATGGTTTGATGAACAACTACATCTATACCACTATGACGACAACAGAGAAGGCTGAGCCAAATAAGCTTGACGATAAGGTTGTTCAGTCGACGATTAGCAACCAGGTTCGCTTCTTCAACGTTCGTGGTACCGGTATTGGTAATGACAAGTATGGTCATATCCTTTACGAGAACCTCTCAAGCACTGTTCACGACTTCACAGTCCGCGTTCCATTGGCTATCACTTACGAGTGGGGTACTCTCTACACCACAGTTGATGTGAAGGTTAATGCTACACAGAGCAATGCTAAGGCTCGCAAGTAATTTTAGTTAGAACTATCTAATCCACTAATAGAGAAGGAGGAGGATTTATCCTCCCCCTTCTTTTTTTCATTATGCGTAAGTATTCTATTTTATTTTTTATTTCATTAGTCATTGTCTTTGTATCATCTTCATGTGGAAATAAGAGCAAAAAGACTGATAACGATAAAGAGTTTATACGCCCTGCTGCTATGGACTTTACATCAAAAGACAGTGCTGAAATAAAGTCCTTGCTTAATACCTTTGTAGGATATATAAATCAAGGAGACATCAGCAATGCTTCTTCTATGCTTTATTTTGTACACAACGACAGTGTTACACCTCTGCCATTGGAAAAAAGGCAGAAGTTTGAATTTCTGTTGACAAAATTCCCGTTCAAGAGTGCAGAGTTGAAGTCTTATAAGTTGATGAGCAAACGCGACAACACCATTACCATTGCTCTCAAAATGACAGACAATGCTGATGTTGAATCTGGTAAGAACACGATTAACCTTGCAGTTAATCCTGTTGTCAAGAATGGAACATGGTATCTTACACTACGTGATAATGACGCTGAGGGCGTTGATAATCCTGAAATTATAAGATGAAAAGGTTAGTACGCTTTTTTGTATCATTATTTCTTCTAACGGCCATTGCAGCCTGCTCAAGCAAGCAGGATTTGCAACCGCCGTTTTTGCATATAGACAAGAAGAACATAAATGTTGGAAATCTCAGTAAAAAGACTCCTGTGTACCACTTTAAGATTCCATTTCGCAACAGTGGAGGAGGAGAGCTAAAAATTTTGGAAATACAGCCAAGTTGTTTTTGTACAACAGTAGATTTCCCCAAGGAGGCATTTAAGCGAAACCAATCTGGTGAGATTAAAGTCGATTTTACCACAAAAGATGTTTCAACACAAAACGGTTTTATGCGTGAATTGTTGATATTATCCAATGCTACAAATGACTCCTTACTTGTTACTCTTGAAGGCAATATATACAACTGATTAATTTACACACATGTATTCTACTATCTTTAAATCCGTTATAGCTTTTTGTCTGCTCCTTTTGCCAATAAGCATTTTTGCAGACGATACAAGCCTCATGTTGGCTGTTGTATATCTTGATGCTGATAATAGAGAGCAGAAACTTGAAATTGCTTTGTCTGACAATCCAGAAATTACATTCAACAATGATACCCTTACAATAGCCTATAACGGCAAGAGTGACGGCATTCGTTACCAATATGACAAAGTGATTGACTTACGTTTTGATGACAAAACTATCACAGACATTTCAGATATTAGTTTTGGACAAAATTCTTCCAAGACTACTCGTATATTCTATAATGACCGTAGTCATATTAGAGTCATATGTGCTGAATCTATAAAAAATGTCGATTTGTTTACAGTAGGAGGGGCTAAGGTTTCTGCTCCTACTCAGATTTCTGCCATGAATGCCAACATAGATCTCTCAGGCTTAGGCGTTGGCGTATATCTCCTTAGAATTAACAAGCAAACTTTTAAGATAATCAAAAAATGAAAAGAAACATATTACTGATTTTCTTTTTCTTACTCGCCATGTCTACTTTTGGGCAGCGAAAGGTCATCATCCATTTAGTAAATGGAGATACAATAGAGAAAGAAGTATGGGAGGTAGAACGGATTACCTTTGGCGAAACAACTCCTGTAACAGTTGAAAAGCCAAATGAAAGCACAGCTGTAGACTTGGGTCTGAGTGTCAAGTGGGCAAACATGAATCTCGGTGCCAGCTCTGAGGAACAAAGTGGCTTGCTTGTTGGTTGGGCTGATCCTACAGGTACAATAAAGTCAATTGAGAATAGATTCTATCCATCAGAATATCCTAATGAAGATATTATAGGTACCAAATTAGATATAGTGACATCTCTTTGGGGGACAGGATGGCGTTTACCGTCGGAAGAGGAATTTAATGAGCTGCTTACTCAATGTCAGTGGGATGCTGTAAACGATGGTAACGGTAACCTTAAGGGATTTAACGTATCACGCAATGGCAAGAGCATTTTCCTTCCTGTCACTGGTTATCGTAAAGGAAATGATGAAACAACAGACCTTCTTGCAGGACACTATTGGACAGGTCTGCTGGATGCCAATCAGAAATATGCAAGGTCATTATATTTCGACAAGAACAAAACGGAAGTAGACTCTACTTACCGTTACATAGGTCTTGCCATACGCCCAGTATTTGGCTCGTATTACCACGTGTCCTTTGTCTCTTTAGCAGCAGAAAATGTATCTACTTCAACGGCTGACATCAATGTCAAGATGCAAGGCACGTTGAACGATTTCGACAAGTATACACTGTATTGGACATCAGATCGCACATGGAGTGCTCAAAGTGTAGATTCTCTTGAAATTACACCTGGAGACTTGTCAGATGGCAGCTATACATTCCATTTGGAAGGCTTGCAATATAATACACCTTATTTCTATAAGGTTTCTGCAAAACGTCAAAATGTGTTGAAGGTCAGCAGTGTACAGCAGTTCCAAACTGCATACACTCATATAGATTTTGCACTGTCTCCTGCAAACAATTTCCATCATGATGGCACATGTATTATAAGCGTAAGATACAATGGCACGCTTGAGAAATACAAGGAGATAGGTCTTGTTTATTCTGAAACCAATGATTTTGCCAATAGCAAGAAACTGAACGTAACAGCAGACGAACTTGACGGTGACGGCTATTTCAACTATCGTTTGAGCGGTCTTGGTTACCTTACTAAATATTATTACAAGGCCTACGCATTGGGCTATGACTCATCAGATGATACAGAAAGCGAGAGCAAAGAATTCACCACTGATGCTAAATATGCATCAGAGGCAGTTGACCTTGGTCTTCCATCTGGCCTAAAATGGAGTAAGTATAACCTTGGAGCTGAATCTGAGAATGAAATTGGCGGCTACTTCTGTTGGGCTGACCCCAATGAGGTCGGCAAAGACCAAAGCACCTATCCGCGTCTTGTAGAGCATAGCCCTAAGAATATCGGCGGTACAGAATATGATGTTGCAACAAAGACCCTTGGCGGCCTATGGCACATACCCGACAGTGCAGATTTCGTAGAATTGCGTGATTATTGTACATGGACCTACATGGACGAAATACTCACCCCTTCAGGTCAGACAGTATCAGGCTACAAGGTCAGCAACCCCAATGACGAAAGCAAGTATATTATACTTATAAAGGGTGGTAATAGACAGGGTGACGGAACCTATTATGCAACCAACTCTACAGCTTATTTCTGGGCTTCCAATAACTTCAACGGTTTGGATGCTGAGTATTTTACATTTGCATCTTCTGCTAAATTAAGCGGTCGTGTCTCTCATGCCAGTAAGTATATCGGCATGAATATCCGTCCTGTTTATGGTGAGGTAACAGGCAATAGGCCTGTTGCTGTCGACTCTACGCAGATAAGCGAATATGATGACAAGGCTGTTGACTTAGGCCTGTCAGTTGCATGGTCTTCTTGTGACCTTGGTTCTTCATCTGATGATGGAGAGGGCCTTTTGTATGCTTGGGGCGAGTTGGAAAGCAGAACTGGTAGCTTTATCAAAGACAACTATAAGTATTCTGACAATCTTAACGGAATAAATGGCTATGCAAATATTGGCAATGATATAGCCAGGTCGAAGGATTATGACCCTGTTGTTAAAGCGTGGGGAGGTAATTGGCACATGCCAACTGAAAACGAGTTCCGTGAGTTGTTAGAGGATTGTAACTGGACATGGGACAGCGCAAACAGTCGGTTTATAATAACAAGTACTTTGAATGGTAATAGCATATATTGGAAAGTTCCAAGTGAAGGTGCCGTTTATTGGCTTAGCAATCTATACGCCTACAAGGGTGACATAATGTACAATACATCAGCTTACTACTTTAATCTTGATCGTCGTAATGTCAGAACTAATGGAAAGCCTAACTATCCAACATACACTTATCGTTATGAAGGCAAGTACATTCGTCCTGTGAAGGATCCATACGATGCAAACAAGAACAAGTAATAGCTTTATGAAAACAGTATATTGAGGTATAATTTCTCTGCACAATATACGTTTTATCAGCAGAAAAAAGAAGACGGATTGATATTTTATCTAATGTATCAATTCGACTTCTTTTTTATTGTATCTTTCCCTTTTAACCACCGTAAAAGTATTATATCATTCACAATAGAAAAAATAGAACATACAATAAAATAGAAAAACATCTATTGAAAAATACACCATATACCTCTTTTTCACTTTAAATCAATCTTAATATACTTTTTTCTGAAAAAAAAACACAAAAAAGAATACACATAAAGAAATATTTTATATCTTTGCAAGCGAATAGGGTACATAGGCGTAAGCCGTGCCTTAGCGCGCTACGAAAATTGAGAGAATACTAAGAAGTTAATATTAACAAATAAATAATTTTTATGAAGCGTATTAAGTCTTTATTGGTCGCAGCCCTGCTCCTTGGTGGAGCTACAGCTGCCATGGCTCAAGCAACCTATACGGATGCCGAGGGCAATGAGTATCAGTTTAAGAAGCACATGTTCCTGGATTTGCAGGGCGGTGCACAGTACACACTTGGAGAGGCTGACTTTGGTGACCTCATCAGCCCGAACGTTCAGCTCGGCCTTGGCTACCAGTTCAATCCTTGGTTCGCCATGCGCCTTCAGGCCAACGCTTGGCAGAGCAAGGGTGGCTACAATGGCTGGAATGAGCTGAAGCAGCCTGTTGCTATCAACAGCGATTACAAATTCAATTATGTTGCCCCAGGCTTGGACTTCATCTTCAACCTGAGCAACATCTTCTGCGGGTGGAATCCTAACCGCGTGTTCAACGTGAGCGCATTCCTCGGCGCCGGTGCCAACTTCGCCTGGAAGAACGACGATGCTGTGGCAATGAGCGATGCCAACCACATGCGTTATATTTGGGATGGCACTAAGATTAAGGCTTTCGGCCGTGGCGGTGTTGAGCTGAACTTCCGTGTCAGCAAGGCTGTCAGCATTATGGTTGAAGGCAATGCCAACATCCTGAACGACCGTTACAACTCTAAGAAGGCTGACAACCCCGACTGGTATTTCAACGCACTTGCCGGCCTGCGCATCAACCTCGGCGGCAGCTACACCAAGAAGCAGCCGGAACCACAGCCAGAACCACAACCAGAGCCACAGCCTTATGTAGAGCCTACACCGGCTCCAGCACCAGCTCCTGTTGCAAAGAAGGCTGACCCAATGCGCCGCGACGTGTTCTTCACTATCAACAAGTTTGCTGTCACCAAGACCGAAATGCAGAAGGTTGACGACATCGTAGCTTACCTGAACGAGCATCCTGATGCAAAGGTTAATGTAACAGGTTATGCTGACGCAGGCACCGGTAACGACCGCATCAACGACCGCATTGCAGCACAGCGTGCCGCTTCTGTTGTAAAAGTCTTGAAGGATAAGGGTATCTCTGAGAGCCGCATCACAAGCGAGAGCAAGGGTGCACGTGTACAGCCTTTCGCTGAGAACAACAAGAACCGTGTGACCATTATGATTGCTGCTGAATAAGAGAGCAATACATAACAATAATAATTAAGGCGTATCATTTTGATACGCCTTTTTCTTTTATTAAGACTTTAATTAAAGTTGAATCCTGTCAACCCAGCATCTGCTCAATATCAGCTTGTTTCAATATACAGAGAATTGGTTTACCGTCAGGCGTATAATTAACATTCTGGCATTGAAAAAGACTGTTTATAATATTCTCCATCTCGTCATTGCCAAGCACTTGCCCATAAGGTATGGCAGCTGCACGGGCAAGACTCAAAGCAAAGCCATCATGGACTTTAGACAACGCCTCGCTGTCTTGTTGAATGCCATTGACACGAGATGAGACAGTGCAGTTGTTAGTCTCTGAAAGAATATCATGAAGAAGATCTGTGATATTAATGCCGTCGAAACCCTCGGGTATAGCATTAACTGAATAGGTATTACCTCCCAGGCTTGTCAGTTCAAAGCCCATTTGTACTATATCTTCATTCAGCTCCGACATATTGACTATCTCTTGAGCGGTCAGCTCTATAGCCTGTGGGAAAAGCACTTTCTGCGAATGCATCTTGTGGGCATCGATGCGCTTACGGTATTGCTCAAACAATATACGCACATGGGCACGATGCTGGTCTATTATCATCAAACCAGACTTTACTGCCGTCATGATATACCGCCCTTTATACTGATAATGTGTAGGCGATTTCTCATCTATTATGCTCTCATTCCCATTTTTTGGTTGTTCAGGGAAAAGATTGGTATGATCTTCTTCGTTCTCATCTTTAAGCCCATCAAGCAGATCACCCCACCGTTCTTCCATTCGCGAACGTTTCACAGAGGATTCCAAGCCTGTGCCACTACCCTGCCCAATCTTACTTTGGCGCTCTACGTAGCCTTCTTGTGAGGCAGGACGCGAACCACGACCTGTGTCCTTAAAAGGATTGTATTGAGGATTATAATCCACTTTCGGCATTTCAGCCTCAGTATTGGGGATAAAAATAGGGATTGCAGGCTTGCCTTCTACATCAAACTCTATGGTAGAGACATTATTAAATGCACCCACAGCATCTTTCACGGCAGCCATTAGAATTTGATATATAGCCTGCTCATTCTCAAATTTTATCTCTGTCTTAGTTGGGTGAATATTCACGTCAATATCCTTCGGGTCTACATCGAAGTATATAAAATATGGCACTTGTTCACCTTGTGGCACAAGACGTTCATAGACCGACTGCACAGCCTTATGGAAATATGGATGGCGCATGAAACGACCGTTGACAAAGAAATATTGCTTAGTTCCTTTTTTCTTTGCAGACTCTGGTTTGCCTACAAATCCTGCAATGCCACAAACCGATGTCTCTACTTTTACAGGCAGGAGATCTTGGTTTATGCGCTTGCCGAAAATATCAACAATGCGTTGCCGTAAACCACAAGCCCGCAGGTCATACATCTCCGTACCATTGCTGTGAAAAGAAAAAGCAATGTTTGGATAAACAAGCGCAATGCGCTCAAATGCCGTTATGATATTGTTAAGTTCTGTAGTGTTCGACTTTAAGAACTTCCTTCGCGCAGGCACATTATAGAACAAATTCTCAACGCTGAAGTTAGACCCCACAGGACATGCACAAGGCTCCTGAGATACCACTTTCGATGCTGCAAGGCACAAGTCTGTACCTATATCTTCACCTTCTTGACGTGTTTTAACTTCTACCTGCGACACAGCTGCAATAGACGGCAGAGCCTCGCCACGAAAACCCATAGTGTGAAGATTGAAAAGATCACCTGCCTGACGTATCTTCGACGTGGCATGACGTTCAAAAGCAAGGCGTGCATCAGTTTCTGACATGCCTTTACCATCGTCAATGACCTGTATAGACGTGCGTCCGGCATCCACCACTGACACTGCAATATGTTTCGCTCCTGCATCAACGGCGTTTTCCACCAACTCCTTGATAACAGAAGCAGGACGTTGTATCACTTCGCCAGCAGCGATCTGATTGGCTACGGAGTCGGGTAAAAGTTGTATTATGTCGCTCATATATTGTGTTTCTACAGCTTCTGCAAAGGCGCATCATGACGCTTTACTTTCTTTATCTCCGTACCTTCAGCCTTGCCACGCCAATTGAATACATCGTCCTTATCCTTAGGCCGGATATAATCAAACCAAGCAAAGACATTAAGCTTTTCCTTGCCTGGAGGTATTTGAGTCATTGGATAAAGCGTCCCTACGGCTTTCGGCATCCATATACGCTGCAATTGGCGTTCGGGCGAGACGTACATTCTCATTGTGTCGGTCTCAACGTAGTTCAAACCTATAAGCGTAGAATCGCCACTGTCAGTGGGATAGAAAATAGCCCTGACACTACTCACCGCATCTGTACGCCGCACATTGCCATCAACAAAATAAGCATATATGTCGTTGGATGAAAGCTGACTGTAATGGGTGCTGTCATTCATAAGTTCTATTGACATTGCTTGACCAAGTACATCTGCCTTACGTATCGTGGAGTCATTGGTATAGACTTTTATCACTTCTCCCGTCAACTGCCTGCCGTCACTCCACGCTATCGGGTCTTCATACATTGTCATGCAAGAGTCAAGGCTATTGAAAACCATAGAGTCACAAACGGCTTGGAAATCTGCCCTATACGCCCTAACCTTACGATAGCAATGCACTTTACGGTATACAGAATCGGTATTGATATTGAAAGTCTCGACACGCATAGTATCAGAATGCATGTACAAAGTGTCTTTTTGCGAATAGTCTATGACGAGAGCATTTCGCGTAGCGTAACCAGCTCCCGTTTGGTCGTTATAGACTACTTCGCCTGCAGTAAGCTTATTCTTGTTTTTACTATCCACATAGACCACGTTTCCCCATCCGCGATTATTGCCGGTCTTACTGTCGTATACCAAGGTGTCTCCTGTAATAGTCTTTTCTTTATCTACAACGGTGGAGCGGCCATAGAGCTGTGCATGGTCACTTTTGGTGTTAAAGTAAGCATTCGTGGTCGTTACTGTGCCGTTCTTATTACGCACTATTGACGGTCCAACCTCGCCATTGCCCTTGTCTGGAGTATATAGACCTACAACATGCGCCATTGACGTTCCAGTGTCATAATATAAGGTATCGGTAGAGACATTATTATCCGGCGTTCTAAGCTGAACATCATAATAAAATACGGCACGCTTTGTCTGTGTGTTGTATTCGCCCCAGTCTGAACTTAATTTGTTTTTCCCGTCCACAAGGCGTCCGCCACGGAAAAAGTATGCATTGTTATAAAGGCGATCATAGTTAAGACTGTCGGTATAAAGCGTCTGTTTGCGGTGATGCAACACAACATTGTTGCGTGCCTCCATCATCTGCCCGTCACCATCATACCACGCATAGTCGCAATTGAGCGATAAGGTATCTCCCTGTCTAAAACGCACATGACCAAAAGCCCTGAAAGAGTTAGATGCCTGATAATAATATGCACTGTCGCAATTTAGTGTAGCCCCCTTATGACGAAAAGCCACATGACCCTTCGCAATTTGCGCTTCTGGATTGGGACCGTACATGTCAAATTTCAAGACATCAGAATGTATAAGATAGACCCTGTCGTCGACCGGTTGCTTGCGGACACGCTTGCGAGCCGGTGTCATTGCGCTGACAATGCCAACGACAAAGAGGCACAGAACAGCACCAAAGACTGCCCTATGCCAACCTCTTAATATCGATGCAAGGTACTGAATCATGACTTCACCCAACCTTGATATTCATATTTGCTACTGTCTCTATATTTTGGAGCCATGCGCACATAAGTATGCTTTATCTTGTCAACAACCCAATCGTGCAACTTCTTCTCTCGCTCCTTGTTTAGCACGACATCCTTCATTACTTGGAAGTCTTCCGTGATTGTTGCCTTATGCCCAGGCGTGCGACTCTTTAATTTTACTACAGCCACTACTGTCTTCCCTCTCTTATCTATCATGTCGAAAGGTTTTGATATTTCGCCAACCTTCATTGTGTCAACCACACGCGCCACCTCTGTAGGCAAGTCCTTCATCTGGAAACGGGAAGTCATACCCTCAGCAGTGTTATTTGACATAAGGCCCTGGTTGTTTTTGGTGTCCTTATCATCAGAAAGGAATGTTGCAGCCTGCTCAAAAGAAAACTTGCCGGCACGTATGTCGTCAGAAATAGAATCTAGCCTATGTTCTGCATCCGTTATCTCATCAGGTGACACCTTTGGTTTAAGCAAAATGTGGCGAACATTGATTTTGTCACCGCGCTTATCAATGAGCTGTATAATATGGAAACCGAAATCAGATTCCACAATCTTAGATATCTTCTTGGGATCAGTAAGATTAAATGCGACATTTGCAAAGGCTGGGTCGAGCACGCCACGTCCCGTATATCCCAGTTCACCACCCTGACGGGCTGAGCCTGGATCTTCAGAATACAAACGTGCCAGCGTTGCAAATGTTGTCTCGCCTTTGTTTACACGATCTGTGAAACTACGAAGTTCATCTTTTACGCGATTTATCTCCGCTTGCTTGATACGCGGCGAGCTTACTATAATCTCTACCTCTACCTCGGCAGGAACATAAGGAATACTGTCTTCTGGAAGATTGCGGAAATAAGCGCGCACGTCAGCAGGTGAAACCTTAATATCTTCTACTAACTTCTGCTTCATCTTCTGTATGAGCTGTTGGTTCTTGAACTCGTCATGAAGCTCATTGCGCATGTCGTTGACTGACTGTTTTCGATATTCCTCAAGCTTTTCCTGTGAGCCAGCCATTTCTATCCAACGATTTATCTGCTGATTGACACCACTCACAACGTCCGACTCTGGAACGTCAATGGAGTCTATCTGTGCCTGATGAAGGAAAAGCTTCTGAACTGCCAATTGCTCAGGAATAGAGAAATCAGGGTCTGAACCGAAACTGATACCTTCGGCAAGGCCCTGCATACGCATCTGCTCAACGTCAGATTTCAATATAGGTTCATCTCCAACAACCCATATAACTTCATCTATAACGCTGTTCTCTGGCACCTTTACTTCCTCTGCCTGCTCCATAGAGTCAGCGGATGCAGAGTCAGCGGCAACTGCTATCGGAGCATGCATGAATGCTCTACCTTTGGGCACTGCCATAGCAGTAATTCCCAAAGCTAATACTACTGATGCTATTATTGTTTGTTTTACTTTCATATATCCTTTATATTACAGACCCATAAAGTCTTAACAGACACTCCAAATCTAAGAAGCTACATGGCTAATGCTTATTTACTGTCGCCACCACTTTTTTGTCAACCCAAACTTTATACCGCTTCTTCAATGCCTCAATCCATTGCTTCTCAAGCGTATTCTGATAATCAGCTATAACTTGCTGCCTTACATCATCGACATCTTCAGGCGCATAAAGCTTGCGACCATAGACATCAGCATAAGGAAATTCCTTCTTCTCTGTCAACGTCGTATCTTTGCCAAAGACCTTTTTGTCAACAAGCGCATTAGTGCCAACTGTAAAGATTCCTTTCTCGGCACGTATGCGAAGAACCGAATCATTATTGAATGTAGAACGTAATATTTCAGCCCACTTGTCGAAAGGCTTTCCATTCAACACATCCTTCACCTTTTGAATATCTCCCTCATTACGGGTGCAATAAGCTATACCCTTGAAATGAGGTTCTTTCCAAACATACTGCTTAAGATGGGACTTAAAATATTTTTCTTGCCCGACAGAATCTTTCTGTGCCTTCTCCCACACAGTAGAATTAGCTATATCAAACAGTAACAGACCATCATGATACTCTTGTATAAGATACTTCAAGTTAGGATCTTTCTTTTCAAGCTCAAGTTTTTTAGCTTCCAATACCTTGGCAGGTGTAGTATTTTGTTGCCTTGCCAATGTATCAAGCTTTGCGTCTATTATACGATCACGCAGCCCTTGTGTTTCAATGAACTTCAAAATAGCGTCTCGCTGGCTGTCATAATCATAGAAATACTGTGCTCCTTCCTTCAACAAAATATGCCAACCCGCAGCTGTTTTAACAGGTTCGCTTATTTCTCCTTCTTTCAAAGCCCAAGCCTTGTCTTCAAACTCCTTCAGCGTCTGCCCTTTAACTATCCACGGCAATTCTCCGCCTTCCTTTGCAGAACCAGGGTCTTGGGAAAATTTCTTTGCCATGTCGGCAAAATCAGCACCATTTTTCAATGCTGTGTAAATAGAATCTATCTTAGCTTTAGCTGCCTTCGACTGACTTTCATCGGCATTACGTGGCACCATTATAAGTATATGCGCCACCTTTACCATACCACCATTGCCGTCTATACGCTGCTTGGTTTCAGAATATATCTTATGCGCCTCAGCCTCTACGTCTGAATCGTTAATCAATGCAGGGCGAATCTGTTGATCACGATATGTGGCAAACTCGTTCTTGAACGAAGCAAGTGTATCAATGCCTGCATCCTTTGCCGCCTCAACCTTAAGTTTATAGGCAATAAATAAAGGCACGTAATCGGCAACACTTTTCCTGTCAATTACTCCTTCCGCATTATTCTTATTGTAAGAGTATTCAAATTCGGAGCGCGTGACTGGCTTGTCATTTATGCGCATGATAACAGGATCATCAGCCTGTGCCAACACAGGCATAACACCTTGCAACATAAAGAGGGAAGCTACCAAGCTTCGGCGAACCCGAAGCTTGGAAAGTGTGTATAAAGCGTCCACTATTGTCATTGTCTATAATTACTTATTACTTTCGAGGCTTAAGCGAGATTATTCGTTGCGCGAATAGTTGGGAGCCTCGCTCGTTATCGTAATGTCATGGGGATGACTCTCCAAAACACCGGCATTAGTAATACGTACAAACTTGGCATTGTGCAACTTGTCTATGTTAGCAGCGCCACAATATCCCATGCCAGAACGTAAGCCACCAACAAGCTGATATATTACTTCCTGAACCGTTCCCTTATAAGGCACGCGACCGGCTATTCCCTCTGGCACAAGCTTCTTAACATCAGTCGTGTCACCCTGGAAATAGCGATCCTTGGAACCGTTTTTCTGCCCCATAGCCTCAAGAGAACCCATGCCACGGTATGTCTTGAATTTACGTCCATTATAAATAATGGTATCACCAGGACTTTCCTCAGTACCTGCAACGAGTGAGCCTATCATCACACAGTTGCCACCGGCAGCGAGTGCCTTAACAACATCACCTGAGTAGCGAAGACCACCATCAGCAATCAAAGGCACATCGGTATCCTTCAACACACTGTAAACATCATATACAGCACTAAGCTGTGGTACACCTACACCAGCCACAACACGTGTTGTGCAGATAGAGCCAGGACCGATACCTACCTTCACACCGTCAGCCCCATTGTCATACAAGAACTTGGCAGCTGCGCCAGTAGCAACATTACCTACAACAACATCAATCTGTGGGAAAGCATTCTTCACCTCGTGGAGTTTGCCTACAACACCTTGAGAGTGACCATGAGCAGTATCAATGACTATAGCATCTACACCTGCTTCAACGAGAGCCTGGGCACGCTCGAGAGTATCCTTTGTGACACCTACACCGGCAGCAACGCGAAGACGACCCTTGTCATCTTTGCAAGCATTAGGCTTATCCTTAGCCTTTGTGATGTCCTTATAAGTGATAAGTCCTATAAGGTGATTTTCCTGATCCACTACAGGCAACTTCTCAATCTTGTTCTCCTGTAATATCTTAGCAGCATTAGCAAGATTGGTCTGCTGATGTGTTGTGACAAGATTCTCCTTAGTCATAACATCATCGACAAGCTTATCCATGTGCATCTCAAAACGCAGGTCACGGTTAGTGACGATACCTACGAGATGATTTTCCTCATCCACTACAGGAATACCGCCGATATGGTATTCAGCCATCATCTGCAAAGCATCCCTAACGGTCTTGCCACGGCGGATAACCACCGGATCGTAAATCATACCATTCTCAGCACGCTTCACGATAGCAACCTGCCGTGCCTGTTCATCAATGGTCATATTTTTATGTATGACACCTATACCTCCTTCTCGTGCTATGGCGATTGCCATTGCCGATTCCGTAACGGTATCCATAGCGGCAGTGACAAAAGGCACATTAAGAGAGATGTTACGCGAGAACTTAGCTTGCAAGTTCACCTCTTTAGGAAGTACCTCTGAATAAGCAGGAATTAAAAGGACGTCGTCGAAAGTCAGACCATCCATAACAATCTTATCTGCAACAAATGATGACATAATGTAACTTTTGAAATTTATTGCGTGCAAATTTAGCAATATTTTTCCATATATAGGGTATATAGCGGCTTTTTCTTTCGCGTTTAATAGTTTTTTAACGCCACAGCCACAACTCTATAAAGCTGCTCACTTTATAGAACAATATGATTATTGCAAGCAAAACAATTCAGTTTCCTTCTTCGGAAAGAAATTTTATAAGTACCAGACGCGCCTTTTCCTCAGCAGTAAGACCATCTTCATCGTCATATATGTCAACAGTCTCAATAGCTTTATCAATGTCGTCAGTCTCGCTATGGCGGAAATAGTCAAGGATATCCTGCAATTCTTCAGGGTCAATCACACTATCATCATTGAGATAATAGTCAATGTTCACCTTCATTCCACTATTCACTATAGACTCTATGTCGTCAAGCAAATCGTCGAAGTCGATGTTCTGAGCTTCAGCAATATCCTCAAGCGGCACACGCCGATCGATAAGCTCTATGATTTTGAGCTTGCGTTTAGACTTATTTGGCAACGTTATGACACGCATCATGTCTGCACGCTCAATGCCATTCTCCTCACAGTATTTCCTTATAAATTCAACAAACGGCTTGCCAAACTTACGTGCCTTGCCTTGTCCTACACCCTGTATCTGCTGCAATTCCTGAATAGTCTCAGGAAAGCTTGTAGCCATCTGCGTAAGCGAAATGTCCTGAAAGACTACATACGGAGGTAAGTTGTGCTTGCGGGCAACGTCACGCCGCAAGCTCTGAAGTTGCTTGAAAAGATTCATGTCGAGTGCACTTGCACCGCCCTCTCCTGCATCGTCATATTCCTGAAACTCACGGTCAGGAACAACCTTAAAGGGTTGTGGGTCTTTGAGATAAGCACGTCCTGCAGCCGTAAGTTTCAATAACCCATAATTTTCAATATCTTTCCTGATGTAGCCAGCAATCATAGCCTGACGTATGACAGGATTCCATATCATTGAATTTTCCTCATTGACCTTCTTACCATTGCCAAACTCAGGTAAAAGATTGTGACCATGCCTCACAATGTTGTCAGTAGCACGTCCACGCACAAAGTCAATTATATAAGCTTGGTCAAATCCCTCTTTTACAGCCTTAATAGCCGACAACACAGCAACAAGGGCATCTGTAGCCTCTACAAATTTCTTAGGGTGCTTGCAGTTATCACAATTGCCACAGTTGTCATGATGATATTCCTCGCCAAAATAATGAAGAAGCACCTTACGACGACAGACACTAGTCTCCGCATACGCACGTGTTTCTTGCAAGAGCTGACGGCCTATCTCTTTTTCCGTCTCACTCTTGTTGTCCATAAACTTCTCAAGTTTCTTCAAATCCTTTGGCGAATAAAACGCAAGGCATATACCTTCGCCACCATCGCGCCCTGCACGTCCTGTCTCCTGATAGTAACCTTCAAGGCTCTTAGGTATATCATAATGGATGACAAACCGCACATCAGGCTTGTCTATGCCCATGCCAAATGCTATTGTGGCTACAATGATGTCTATATTTTCTTTCAAGAAGTCATCTTGCGTCTGAGTACGCACCTCATTGTCGAGCCCAGCATGGTATGGAGCTGCACGAAAGCCATTGAGACAAAGTTTCTTTGCCAGCTCTTCAACCTTTTTCCTCGACAGGCAATAAATTATTCCGCTTTTACCTTCATGTTGCTTTATGAAACGAATTATTTGGCTGTCTGTATCTTCCTCGCTCACCTTCTGACGAACTTCATAATACAGGTTAGGGCGGTTGAAAGAGCTTTTAAACTCCACCGCATTGGGTATTCCCAAATTCTTCTTTATATCAGACAGAACCTTGTCGGTAGCCGTAGCCGTAAGAGCTATAATAGGCATGCGACGCTCGCTCCGGGCTTTTGAAATCTTATCAAGGGTAGAACGTATATTTCGGTATTCTGGACGAAAATCATGCCCCCATTCTGATATGCAGTGAGCCTCGTCTATTGCAACAAAAGAAATCTTGAAAGACTGGAAGAAAGGCAAGTTGTCCTCCTTATTTAGCGACTCTGGAGCAACATACAAAAGTTTCGTGCGCCCCTTATGGACATCATCCTCTACTTGTTTGATAGCAGGTCGGTTAAGCGATGAGTTAAGATAATGGGCAACACCATTTTCTACAGTAAGACCGTTGATGAAGTCCACTTGGTTTTTCATAAGTGCAATGAGCGGAGAAACCACAATAGCTGTTCCGTCCATAAGCAATGATGGCAATTGATAGCAAAGGCTTTTGCCTCCACCTGTAGGCATAAGTACAAAGACATCCCTCCCTCCCATCAAGTTGCTGATGATGGCTTTTTGGTCTCCTTTGAATTTATCAAAACCAAAGTATTCCTTCAATGCGTCCGTAAGAGAGCACTCCCCCAAGTCCCCCTGAAGGGGAGAATGTTGATTACCATTTTCTTTATTAATATTTTTCATAGATTTAGCTTTCACATTAAGAATTGCTCTTTACGTAATTCTTTTTCTCTTATCAAGAGGGGGCTTAGTGTAGGTTCTTATGCATTCTTGCCCATTATGCCGACTCCAGCTTCTGCAAGTGTGCCTTATCTATCTGCTTCTTCGCATAGTCGAGCGTAACTTCAAACTTCTTTATCCTCTTAGATGGTATTTCATACATGGCATCCATTATGACTGCCTCGACGATAGAGCGCAACCCACGTGCGCCAAGCTTGTATTCCACAGCCTTATCAACAATGAAATCGAGCGTGTCATCGTCGAAGGTCAATGAGATACCGTCCATAGCAAATAGTTTGGTATACTGCTTGACTATAGAGTTTTTCGGTTCTACAAGGATGCGCCTCAAGGCTTCCTTATCAAGCGGATTGAGATATGTCAGTACCGGCAGTCGACCTATAAGCTCAGGTATCAGCCCGAAAGACTTAAGGTCTTGTGGCACGATATACTTCATAAGATCACCCTTGTCTATATGGCGAGTGTTCTCTACAGAATTATATCCCACCACATGCGTGTTAAGCCTTTGAGCTATCTTGCGCTCAATGCCGTCGAAAGCGCCTCCACAGATGAAGAGTATGTTTTTCGTATTGACATGAATATACTCCTGATCAGGATGTTTGCGTCCTCCCTGTGGCGGCACGTTTACCATCGTACCCTCAAGCAGTTTCAGCATTGCCTGCTGCACACCCTCACCACTAACGTCACGCGTTATGCTCGGGTTGTCTGCTTTACGCGCTATCTTGTCAATCTCATCTATGAAGACAATGCCTCGCTCAGCAGCAGCCACATTATAGTCTGCCACCTGTAACAAGCGGCTAAGTATGCTTTCTACATCCTCACCGACATAGCCTGCCTCTGTGAATACAGTAGCATCTACAATAGTAAACGGCACGTCCAGCATACGCGCTATGGTGCGTGCCAACAGCGTCTTACCTGTTCCCGTAGAGCCAACCATTATGATGTTGCTCTTTTCTATTTCAACACCATCGTCAGTCTCCGGCTGTTGCAAGCGCTTATAGTGGTTATAAACAGCCACGGCAAGATTTCGCTTTGCCTCATCCTGCCCTATGACATACTGGTCGAGATAAGCCTTTATCTCCTTTGGCTTTGGCACCTTTTTCTTAGGCTGGTAAGGCGTAGAGTCAGCATGCTGTTGCGTATTAGTCATCACGCCCGTTTGCTGCACTATACGATAAGCCTGCTGGACACAGTCCTCACAGATATATCCGTTAAGACCAGTGATAAGAAGCTTAACCTGATCTTCGCTTCTGCCACAAAAGCTACAAACTTTTTTCTTCATTTTCTAAGCTTTGAACTTTGAGCCTTGAACTTTGTTTAATGCAATGTCCAAAGCTCAAAGAACAAATTAATTTTTCCTTTTCAGTACTTGGTCTATCATGCCATACTCCTTAGCTTCCTCAGCAGTCATCCAATAGTTACGGTCAGAGTCCTTATAGACTTTTTCGTAAGGCTGATGAGAGTGTTCGGATATTATGGTGTACAGTTCTTTTTTAAACTTGAGAATTTCTTTTGCCTCAATTTCAATATCAGAAGCCTGTCCCTGAACACCGCCCAACGGCTGGTGTATCATCACACGGCTATGAGGCAAAGCTGAACGTTTGCCTTCCTGACCAGCAACAAGCAACACTGCCGCCATTGAAGCTGCCATGCCCGTACATATAGTTGCGACATCAGATGTTATGAACTGCATAGTATCATAGATGCCGAGGCCGGCTGTAACCGAGCCGCCAGGAGAGTTCACGTAAATAGAAATATCCTTGCCATTGTCAACAGAGTCGAGATACAGCAACTGGGCCTGAAGCGTGTTGGCAGTATAGTCGTCGATCTCTGTGCCAAGGAAGATGATACGATCCATCATCAGGCGCGAGAACACGTCCATCTGAGTTACATTGAGCTGACGCTCCTCAAGAATATAAGGATTGAGGTACTGTTGCTGGGCTTTCACCACATCGTCAAGTACCATCCCGTCCATGCCAAGCTTCTTTGTGGCAAACTTTCTAAAATCGTTGTTCATAAATTTTCCTTCTTTTATTGTAAGACAATCTTAGGCTTTATCGCCCTAATAGGTTGCCCTCTAACAAAGACTATGCCAAAAAAATTCATCAGCAGATCGTCTTTGCCATACAAAGATAGCAAAATAAAATAGAAAAAACAATATTTTATAGAGATTTTTTTGAATAAACGAGTTTTTTTTAATAACTTGCGCACGTTTTACTTAGGGCAAACCAAGAAACAAAGCAATAACACAAAGTCAAAATGGGCAAACCACACATTATTATATTACTACTTCTCACGGCATTATATGCCTTTGGTGCATTCGCTCAGACACGCAACTATAGCACCAACTTCACTTATTCCTTAAGAAACTTTGCCGACACCATTCCTATAGAAGTAGAAGACGGTCAAATCTACGTAAAGGTCGGTATGGGCGAACGCACCTACCGTTTCTGCCTTGACACAGGCTCAGGACAAGGGACAGTCTTCAACGGTTCTCGCATTATTGGCTGCCGCGACCTTGGCAACGTAGTGAGCCGCGATGCAGCCGGGCGTAGAGACACCGTTAAGGTTGTGCAGCTTCCGGCTTTCAGCATCGGACGGCTAACCGTGACCGGTTACGTGGCATCAGTATTCAACTCACACGTCAAGCGGGACTACGATGCCATACTTGGCTTCGACCTGTTCAACAAGGGCCTTTGTTGTAAGATTGACACACATAAACGGGTCATGATTCTTACCGACCACCGCGATTTCTTCGACGGAGAACCAGGCTACGCGCTTCATTACCAGCTGCAATGGTGGGTGCCCTACGTCACGGTGAGCCCTTTCAAACGCCATTATGACGAGGCTCTCTTTGACACTGGCTCACGACAACTCTACACAATGAACAAGCAAAGCTTTGATGAACACGCCTACAAAAGCAAAAACGTAAACTCGCAAGTAGTAGACAGAGTTAAAGGTAACATGACAATCGGAAACATAGGTACGGAAAGAACTGACGAAGTAGCCTTTCTAAAACTCAACCGATTGAAATGGGACGACTTCTCTTTCCTCGACGTAAACGCAGTGACCACGCAGGGGGCGAGCCGCATAGGAGCAGCAATTCTTGACTATGGATCCATCATTATCAATGGTTTCCGCCGATACATACGTTTCCAGCCATTCGCTGCCGGCGACAGCGTTACCGTAAACAACAAGGCTGTAACCACAGCCTATGTGCCAACAAGCGACGGCATGGCTTCCGTCGGACTCATCCTCCCTACAAGCAATGATTATAAGGCAGGACTGCGACAAGGTGACATAATTCTTTCCATTGACGGCAAGGCGATAAGTTCCTTCACCGCCTTCCAACAGTATCCATTCATACAGGGCAAGGTACATCGCCTGCTCGTAAAAACAAAAGAAGGGCGCAACAAGGAGGTATTACTCAGAAAATAATATTGTAGACTCAATAATATTTGCTAACTTTGCAACATGATTAAAGCTTTATTCTTCGACATTGACGGCACACTCGTCAGCTTCAAAACACACCTTATACCACAGTCAACGGTCGACTCGTTGCGCGAGGCAAAGGCAAATGGCGTTAAGGTTTATATATCCACAGGAAGGCCTGTATCGTTCATCAACAATCTGTCACAGATAGAAGACCTCATCGACGGCTACATCACTACTACAGGAGCCCTGTGCATAGTAGGCAACGAGAAGTTCGGATGCCACAGCATAGACAAGGAATCGGTGAAGAAAATAATAGATGCAAGCAGAAAGATGAATAAGTCATGCGTAGTGGTTGGCACAGAGCATACAGGCATCGTGAACGATTCCGAAGAACTGACACGCCAATTCCGCGAGGGACTGAACCTCCAGTACGACTTCACGCCGCTTGACGTTGTGCTGCAAGAGCCCATACTACAGCTTAGCCCTTTCTTTGATGATGATGAAGAAGCCGAAGTCATGCAAGGTCTGAAAAACTGCGTCAGCTCACGGTGGAACCCGGCGTTCACCGACATAACAAACATAGAAGCCGACAAAGGCAAGGCTTTGTTAGTGATGTTAAGGCATGAAGGCTTTGAGGTAAGTGAGGCTATGGCTTTTGGCGACGGCGGCAACGACATACCAATCATAAGACAAGCCGGCATCGGCGTAGCAATGGGAAATGCACGAGATGAGGTAAAGGCTGTTGCCGATTATGTGACAACAAACGTCGACGACAACGGTGTGCGCAACGCACTGCGGCACTTCAATGTCATACAGAAATGACAATGCACAGGAAGTAACAGACCAGTGCAAAACAAAGTTTGGGGTGATTTAAGCCAACAGCTTAAATCACCCCAAATAAGTTATCGTAGAAGACAAGTATTGTTTTACACGTACCTTATAATCATTCCAGCTCTTACCTTTTGCGACTTGCTGAAACCGTTGAGGCGTCGCAATGTATCAATGCTTACGCCAACCTTTTCGGCGATAGACGATAGCGACTCCCCGCTTTGCACCTTATAGTATAGGCGCTCAGGTGCATTCATAGCCGAGCGAACCTCTGCAGGCTCTGCCTCGTCGCTGTGTCCCACCTCTCCATATATTTGGTCACGGGTATAGCCGCCGTTTCCTATCTTTCCACGTTCACGGGTAGCAATCTTCGAATCCTGCTCATAACTGTCTTTCAAGAACAAGTAATGGTCTGCCGTGACATCCTGATTACGGAAGTCGAAGAACAATGCCGGATTGAGTGCTACACCACAAAGACGCGTCTCAAAGTGAAGGTGTGAGCCTGTGCTTCGCCCGGTATTACCTCCAAGACCAATAGGCTCTCCCACTCTTACTACCTGATTTTCAGTTACAAGCTGCTTTGAAAGGTGTCCATAGATAGTTTCAAGACCGTTGGGATGGCGAATGACGATATAGTTGCCATAGCCTCCAGCTTCATATTTTACGATTCGCACCTTGCCTGAGAATGCCGCGCGAATGGTATCGCCAATATAAACTTTGATGTCAAGGCCTTTATGCTGGCGCCCCCAACGCGAACCAAAGTTACTGGTTATAACCCTGCTTGGCGTGGGCATACAGAAATGCCGAAGGTTAATGTCGAAAGAATCAGGCAACTCGGTAGCGCGGTGAGCATACTGGTTGTTCCAATCGTCGCCATAGAGCTGAGCCGCAGGCGACTGGATATTCTCACGTTCAATAAAGCTTTTCACTTGCACAGAGTCAAGCTTTTTCGCACGGCGGTCAACAGGTGCCTGGCGTGCCAAGAGATCTTGTGCTAAAACCGGCTCTGCCGCTAAAGCCAAGAATATAGTAATTGCTAATGCCCTTATCTTTCTTTTTATCGTCATTTATCGTGCTTTCTTTTCAGGTTTGTCTTGAAACAGAAACAAATGTTTCAAACTTAATTGCAAAGATACGAAAAAAAAGCCAAGCTTGATTTACCTCAATTCTTTTTTATTGGTTGTTTAACACAAAGTGCGCGCAATGCGCCAATAATTAACAATTTTAAAAGAAATATTGTCAAAAAGGCAGAAGGAAAGTTCGAGATTTCGCCACTTTTACGCCTTTAAGCCCCTATTTTTTAGCTTATCGCACCCCAATTTACATTAGTATTCCTGAGTTCTCTTAGCCTGTTCCACAATACAGAGTATTCAGGTTTACAGCACTCAGGGTCGTCTTCTAAGATGCGTTGTGCTTCATTGCGAGCCAATTGGACAATCTGTCCATCGCGCGCAATATTTGCAATTTTCAGGTCAAAAGCCATTCCGCTCTGTGCCGTTCCCTCCAAATCACCTGGCCCGCGAAGCTTTAAATCAGCCTCTGCAATGCGAAAACCGTCGTTGGTATCGCACATTATATCTATACGTTTGCGGGTGTCGGCAGAGAGCTTATAGCTTGTCACGAGTATGCAATAGCTCTGCTTTGCACCACGCCCCACCCTGCCACGGAGCTGGTGAAGCTGCGAAAGCCCAAAGCGTTGAGCATCAAGAATGACCATCACGGAGGCGTTGGGCACGTTTACGCCCACTTCAATGACCGTCGTAGCCACAAGTATTTGCGTCTCTCCGCTTACGAATTTCTGCATCTCGGCTTCCTTGTCCTTGGGTTTCATCTGGCCGTGAACCTTACTCATGCGGAATTGCGGAAATATTTGCTTGAGCGACTCGTAGCCGTCCTCCAGATTCTTCAAGTCCTTCTTTTTGCTTTCCTCAATGAGCGGAAACACAATGTACACCTGCCTTCCCTCCTTTATCTGTTGCGATATGCCGGCATAAAGGCTGGTCATCTGGTTGTCATATTTATGCAATGTCACAATGGGTTTGCGCCCCGGCGGCAGTTCATCGATGACACTCACGTCAAGGTCACCGTAAAGAGTCATGGCAAGAGTGCGTGGTATAGGCGTAGCTGTCATCACAAGTATATGTGGCGGACGTTCGCTCTTGCCCCACAGCTTAGCCCTCTGCGCCACGCCAAAGCGGTGCTGCTCGTCAATGACAGCCAGCCCGAGGCGCTTAAACTGGACGGTGTCCTCAATGATGGCATGCGTGCCGACAAGAATGTCTACACTGCCGTCGGCAAGCCCATTCAGCACCTCCTCGCGCCGCTTGCCTTTCACGATGCCCGTGAGAAGCTCCACACGCAAGTCCATGCCCTGCAAGAAGTCCCTTATGGTTTGCAAATGCTGCTCGGCAAGTATCTCCGTGGGAGCCATTATGCAAGCCTGAAAACCGTTGTCTATAGCAATGAGCATAGACATCAGAGCCACGAGCGTCTTTCCCGACCCGACGTCTCCCTGAAGCAGGCGGTTCATCTGCCTTCCAGAGCGCATGTCGTCACGTATTTCGTGCATCACGCGCTTCTGCGCGCCCGTAAGCTCAAAGTGAAGATTGTTTTTATAGAAAGTGTTGAAAGCCGTGCCTACCTTGCTGAATACATATCCCTTATACTTGTTGCGCTGCTCGGTGGCATAGCGCAGGATGTTCAGCTGGACGTAAAACAGTTCTTCAAACTTCAGCCTTTCCTGCGCCCGCTGCACGTCTTGCAACGTCTTGGGATAGTGTATTTTCCGTAAAGCCTCCTCGCGCGAGACGAAATGGAGCCGGCTGAGCTGCGACGGCAACAGCGTCTCAGCCACAGAGCCTTCGGGCAGGCGCATCACAAGGCTCTTGGTGAGCTTTTCCAAGGCGTGAGACGTAAGCCCACGGTCCTTCATCAGCTGTGTAGTGACATAATATGGCTGCATTCCCATCTGGTCGAGCTGCACATTAGCCGCCTTCTCCATGTCGGGATGCGAGAACTGGTAAATGCCATTGTAAGGCATGGGCTTGCCAAAGACAATGTATTCTACGCCCACCTTGTACTGGTCGTAAATCCATTTGCCGCCATGAAACCACACGAGGTCAACAAAGTCATGTCCGTCGGTAAAGTGAGCTACGATGCGCTTCTTCCGTCCTTCGCCGAACTCCTCATACCTCACGATGCGCCCGCGTATCTGTATCACGGGCATGTCGCCTGTAAGTTCACGTATGGCGTACACCTTTGAGCGGTCTACATATTTATAAGGATAATACTCCAGCAGGTCACCCCACGTCTTTATGTTGAGCTGACTTACAAGAATCTCCTTGCGCTTAGGCCCAACGCCAGTGAGATACATTATGTCCTGCGAGAGTACATTCATAATTTATTATTTATAATTCATAATGCTTAATGCATAATGCATAATTCCATTGCATTATGAATTATGAATTAAAAAATCAGCGAATCGAAGGTCGAACGGAGTGGTAATCTTTATGTTCTCTCTGTTTCCTTCCACCGTATTCACACTCACGCCAAGACTTTCTATGACCGACGCGTCGGCAGTGAACGTTGCACGCGCAGGCTGGTTGAAAGCCTGCTTGGCAAG
>CAZZNO010000025.1:12228-29051 GCA_964655685.1 uncultured Prevotella sp. | reverse complement strand
CTTGTTATAAATTCTTTACCTCGGCATTTCAGGCAGAGTCCAACCCTGACGGTATACAGGCTTGATGAGGCGCTCTGCATACTCATTGGCATCAACAGGCTCTGTGTAGTCGCGGTCGAATGTCGGGTGACCGTCGTTCACGTGGAACTTGTCTTCCTTGATGAACCTTATCTTGCTTCCCTGTGGAATGTTGGTGAAGCGCATGTTCTCGCCATCCCAATCAAGCCACTGCTCGAGGCCTTGCAGGCGTACTGCGGCGCAACCCATAACGATCATCTCGTTGAGCGGGCCGGCAAACTGGAAGTCGCTCTCTGACGGAACACGGTTCTCCGGGCTCTCCTTGCAGGCACGAATCCAGTCCTGCTGGTGGTTGTCGTTCTTCACGATGCGCTGGCGCTCAGGCACCTTCGGGGTGCGTCCAGATACGAGGAACGGATTGTTGCCATAGCAACCAACAACCATTGTGTCCTTCGTGCCGTAGTAAACGGTAACACCGTTGCCGTCAAACTTCTTGCCCTTAGGCATGTCGAACGGAAGTTCCGGGCGCAGACCACCGTCGTACCATGTCAGCTCAACAGGCGGGCAAGCCATGCGAGGCATATTGTCGCGTGCGGGGAAACGATAGGTTATCTTCTCAGCCGACGGGCAGGAGTCAAGCATCAACATTGTGGATGAGCCGATAACAGCCTCCGGTGAGCAGAGGTTCAAGCCCTTGTAAGCCACTTGCAGGATATGGTTAGCCATGTCGCCGAGTGCACCTGAACCGAAGTCCCACCATCCACGGAAGTTCCAAGGTGTATATGCAGGATTATAATCACGATACTTTGCCGGGCCGATGAAGCAGTCCCAGTTCAAGGTATCGGGGATAGCAACCTTTTCCTTAGGTGTAGGAATGCCTTGCGGCCAGATTGGACGGTCGGTGAAAGCGTCTACACGGCGCACCTCGCCAATCTCACCATTCCAAAGCCAGTTGATAGCCTGGCGTGTACCAGCCTGAGAGGCTCCCTGGTTGCCTTGCTGTGTTGCCACCTTGTATTTCTTGGCAAGTTTGGTAAGCAAACGAGACTCGTAAGGATAAAGCGTCATCGGCTTCTCAAGGTAAACGTGCTTGCCTGCCATGATAGCGTTGGCAGCAATGATACAGTGAGTGTGGTCGGCAGTTGCCACCATGACGGCATCAGCCTGCGGCAGCATCTCGTCGAACATCTTCCTCCAGTCGCTGTAGCGCTTTGCCTTCGGGTACTTTTTGAACACGTGGTCGGCGTATTTCCAGTCTACGTCGCACAGGCCGATGATGTTTTCGGTCTCCATTGCCGAAAGGTCAGCGGATCCACGTCCGCCAATACCAACGCCAAGGATGTTGAGCTTGTCACTCGGTGAAGTGTGCCCATGACTCTTGCCCAATACTGATGCTGGCACAATCTCAGGTGCCACGATGGCGGCAGCAAGGGCTGCTCCGCCCCTCTTTAGGAACTCTCTTCTTGTAATGTCTGACATAAGATAATGTTTTTAGGAGTTTACTGTGTGTTTATTGTTACAATAAAGCTTATTAGATTCTAAATGAAATTTTGCACCCGTCATTTCACGTGGTTGCGGGGCAGCAGCCCGTAGCCGTTGGTCATGCGGGCACGACGCTCACGTATTGCCACAAGCTCGTCGTTGGTGCCCTTAACGGGAAGGTCGTGCTTGCGCGAGTCGTCGAGCATCTCCCACGCCACTTCCGAAGCTATTGCCGCGTCTCTGAAGGTGGGCAGTGCTGGGTCACGCCTTCCGCTTTCTATGCTCTGCGCCACACGCTCTATGAGGCGGTCGATGTTCTTGCCTCCGTGGGGCTCGTCAAGTATCTTCGTTTCGTCCACTCCACGCAACTCCACATGGGCGGTCTTGAAGTCGTGGGTCATGCGGCAGATGCCCTTCGTGCCGATGATGTCCACATAGCTGTTGTGTGTCTGGTCTTTGGAAAGCTGACCGTAGACAAAGCCCTGAGTGATGTCATAGACCACGCCGTTCTCAAATGTGCCGTGGCATTGCAGCCACCAAGGGTCCTTCCAAGCCCATATGCGAATGCCTTGCGAATGCATGGTCTTGTACTCGCTGCCTGCATACCAGCGCGCGAGGTCTACATAGTGCATGCCGCAATCGTGGAAACATGGGCCCTCTGACTGGTGCCCTTCGCCCGGAGCAAGTCCAGGAGTCATGTGGCAAATGCGCAGGATGGCGAGGTCGCCTATTTGGCCCGTGGCTATGAAATCACGCATAGTATTATGGTACCATGAATTGCGAAGGTACAGGTCAACGGTGCATATCTTGTCATATCTTTCCGTCATGGCGAGTACTTCACGCTCGTGCTCAACGGTATCGGCTATTGGTTTCTCGGCTATGATGTGCTTGCCCGTGCGTACAGCCATAGCTATGCGCTCACGACGCTCGGAAGCAAATGCGCTAAGCACCACCAAGTCGACGGCAGGATCAGCGAACACTTTGTCAGCGTCTTTCACTGCCTCAGCCTCTGGAGCAAGCTGGCGCGCAAGGGCAAGACAATCATCTGCCACGTCGCAGATGTAGCTTACTTTATAGTGTAGGTTCTTGTGGAATTCTTCCAAATAGAACCTGCCCATACGGCCAAAGCCTATAATTCCAACTTTAATCGTCATTGTTTCGGTCTTTACTTTTTTAATTAATTAGCCTTTAGTGACTTTTGATTTCGTTGCAAAATTAGCAAAAAAAGTTATAAACTGTTCCAGTAAGACCAAATGTATAACCCTTTTTTAGGTTTTATTTTTATAAACCATTGATTATCAAAAACTATTTTAAAATTTTAGTGGGTAAATGTATAAGCTATTGTGTGCTATATTGACCTATGTCAAAGGCACAAAAACTCATTGTATTTCCATTATACGTTCTTCAAACTCTTCATTTGGCACTATCGACTTGTTTTTTACGCGCGTCTTGTATGTGTTGACCGTGTTGACCGAATAGCCCAAGAAACGCGCTATGCGTTCGCTTTCTTTCACGCCAAGCCTCATCAGCGCAAAGATGCGCATCTCGTTGGTCAGTATGTTATCCTTGCCGGGATGGCGACGGTCTTTTTCCTCAAACAGGGCATTGTAGCTCATGACAAAGTTAGGGAACAGCGTAACGAACGTCTTGTCAAAGTTATGGTACATACCGTTGCGCTCTTTATCGAGCTCCTTTTGGCTCACCGCTTCGCCTATGTCATCATATTTCTTCAATACGAGCAACTTCCCGATTTTGTTGAATATATGCCCAAGCTTCTCTATGAACTCCACGTTCTCATAGAATATCTGTCCGATGTATCCGTCCTTAATGGCATTGCTCTCGGCAAGCTTGGTGTTTACCTTGTCAAGCTGTCCGACCTTTTCCTCCAACTGCTTCTTTACACTTCCAAGTCTTTTGTTCTTGCGCTTTATCACATACAGTGCCACTCCTGCCAAGACTATCACGACCAGCGTCAATATAACGGCTGCCGTAAGCCACTCTCTGCGACTTTCAATAACATTGATACGATCTTGGTAAGTCTCCGAAATCAACCCGCCGGCTCCCATGAACCTGAACTTGCCGTTGTAGGCAAGCAACATGCTTACAGCCTGGTCAAGATAGTGGCTGGAGCGCTTACTGTCAAACTCTTTTATGAGCTGAGCAGTAACATACAACGACGTAATCTCGCACGTGCAACTCTCATTGTCATATATAGCACTTCTTATAAAGGCTATCAGTCCTTTTTCCTTCTGTCCAAGACCATAATAAATATTGGCAATACTTGAAAACATCATAGCCAGTGTATGCTTGTCGAGTGTCGTGTCAGCCAAAGCCTTGCGGTAACACGCTAAAGCCTTTTTGTATTCTTGTTTGCCTGACATTCTGTTAGCCTGCATGTACCACCAATAGCCGTCCCTCTGCGTGTGGCAGGCTATCAGCGAGTCAAGATAACTATTGGCGAGCGTGGAGTATGCCTGCCGCCTCGATTCTTCTGACGCCATCATACCAAATTCGCTCCAGATCTTGAGCATGTCAGAGTAGAAATCCTCCGCCAGATCCCGCGGAAGCTCTTTCCCTGACAAATCCTTTATATAAAAGTATGAGTCAAGAAACTCGCCTGTGAAGAACATGGCATAGGCTATGTCCGCCTTGGCAAGGGTGACCTTGCCCTTCGACCTCAGCTTGTTTGCCAACGCCAGCTCCTTTTCGGCATACACCAACGCTGAATCAGCCCGATAGCTTTGGTAAGCCAGGTATATTTGCCGGCACATGTCATACTGCGTTTCCAGTGCCGCACTTTGCCTCATCAGCTTCTTTAGCCCATCGATATGTCTCACGTACTCTTTTTCATATACACTGCGCATAGCGAGGCTTGAGTCAAGGCGCGAAAGCCACGTCTCCACGTCCTCACTTGACGCAAAAGCCCCTTGCGCACTATAAAGTACGCAAAGGGCAAACAATATTATCTTTATTTTCCGGCTCATTGCTTTTATTAATTTATTCTACCGTTATCTTCCCCCGCAACACGATGTTGTCGCTGCTCGTGCCCACCATCACGCTGAAGTCGCCCGGCTCAACCACCTCTTTCATGTCACGGTTGACAACATACAGCTGCTCGGGACCAATGTTGAAGGTGAAACGACGAGTTTTTCCGGCATCAATGAATTTGCGGTCGAAGGCACGCAATTGCATCACCGGCTGAGCCACCGAAGCCTGCACATCACGCAGGTAAAGCTGCGGCACCTCGTCGCCGCCTCGGCTGCCGGTGTTGGTAACGTCGAAAGACACTTCAAACTGCTGTGCGCCTTTCTTCACTATTTGCAGGTTGCTGTATTTGAAACTGGTGTAGCTCAAGCCATAGCCGAAGGCATAAAGCGGCTTGGCAGACATCTCCACATAGTCTTGCGGCACAGCTTTCTTATTGTAATAAACCGGCAACTGCCCCACGGCTCTCGGCACGCTTATTGGCAGACGACCGGCAGGGTTATATTCACCAAAAATAACGTCGGCTATGGCGTCGCCGCCTTCCTGTCCGGGATAATAAGCCGTGAGCAGGGCATCGGCATTCTCTGCCGCCCAATTTTTAAGCAACGGACGGCCTTCAATATAGACCACCACAAGGGGCTTGCCAGTTTTCTTCAGCTCGGCAAGCAACTTGTCCTGCAAGCCGAGCAGGCCGAGCGTGGCACGGTCGAAGCCTTCGCCCGACTCCATGTCGCTCACAGTTTGTGGGTCTGTTTCGGCAGCGCCAGTCTCCTTATAGCTTGTCTTGAAGTCGCGCGCGCTACTTCCGCCCACACAGGCAATCACCACATCCGCCCACCGTGCAGCATCCACGGCATCGGCAATATTGTCCTTCGAAGTGTCGCGCACGGCACATCCTTTCACATATTTAATATTAGCTTCCGGCAGATACTGCTTCACCCCTGCAAGAACAGTCTTCACATTGCCGTTCTCCTGCGGGGCGGTATAGTCGCCAAGCATGTTGTAAACGTTATCGGCATTAGGCCCCACCACAGCCACCTTCAAGCTCTTGCCTTTGAGCGGAAGCACGCCATTGTTTTTCAACAAGGTTATAGACTTCAACGCCATCTGACGGGCTACCTGCACATTCTCCTCAGAACGCACGCTTGAAGCAGCTTTGTCAGGGTCTACATACGGGTTTTCGAAAAGTCCCATTTTGAACTTTAGCCTCAGCACGTTGGCGCAAGCAGAGTCAACGGCAGCCTCGCTCACGAGCCCGTCCTTCACGGCTTGCGGCAGAAGGGCGTAGGCACGACCGCCAAGGTCAACATCAAGACCGGCATTCAGCGCGTATGCGCCAGCCTCCTCAAGGTTGCGAGCCACGTGGTGAGTCCCCGCAATGCCGTCGATACTATAGAGGTCGGACACCGTGAAACCGCCAAAACGCCACTCCTTGCGCAATACATCGCGCAGATAATAGTCGTCCATCGACGACGGTATGCCATCAAGATTGTTGTAACTCGTCATCACCGACAGCGCGCCAGCCTTAACCGCCATGCGGAATGGTGGCAGGAAAAACTGCCTTATCTCGCGCTTGCCCATATAGGTGGGCGCGCCGTTGTGGCCGCCCTCAGTGGTGCCATATCCAATGAAATGTTTCAACGTAGAAATCGTGGAGAAAGGCTTCGACACGTCGCCGCCGCCAAGACCTTTTATCTCAGCCGCCGCCATCTCGCCTGCCAGCACAGGGTCTTCACCCATATTCTCCTCTACCCTGCTCCACCTCGGCTCACGGCAGAGATCAATCACGGGACCATAGCTTATGTGCGCGCCTTGCACCCTCACCTCACGAGCAATGACCTGCCCCACCTTCTGCATCACGTCGCGGTCGAACGAAGCCGCCATGCCGAGCCCGGTAGGAAAGACCGTAGTGCCTATCGCCATGTGTCCGTGTGGAGCCTCCTCGGCAAGAAAGAGCGGTATGCCGAGGCGAGTGTTCTCGATTACATATTTCTGAAGGGCGTTGCCACACATGGCGGCAAGGCGCGGGTTAAGCCCATTGTCAAGCGTTTTCTGCGTCCAAGGGTCGGCACGATAGGTGGCCCAAAGCATACCAATGTTGCCTTCGGCAATATCCTTCTTGAACGATTCAGACGGCACAACCTTCTTTCTGTTCAATATGTCATAATAGCCCCATCCAAGCGTGCATCTCAGTTGCCCCGCCTTTTCTTCAAGCGTCATGCGGCTGAGCAGGTCGCTCACCCGCTGCTCCACGGGCAGCTTGGCGTCCTGATAAGGCAGCACCACCTTCTTCTTTGCCGAGGCGGAAAGGCTAATGAAGAAAGACAAAACAAGGCAAAGGTCTCGACAAGCCCTTGTGAAAAACGGCATAGAGCCTCCCCAAGCCCCTCCATAGGAGGGGATGTTGATTACAGAATGACGTAATCCAGCTTTCTTACCTATTCCTAATTTCTTACCTATATTTCTCATGTTTATAATCAATTATATTTTTAGTCTATTTAATCTCTTATTAATCTTATAGTCTATTAAGTCTATCCAATCTATTTATATTCTTTCATTTCGATTTCAATATCTCCTTGCGATAAAGCTTTTGCCGCATCGCGATAAAACTTTAATCGCATTGCCGCAAAACTTTCAACGCACTGCGGTAAAACTTTCAACGCACGATGAGCACGGCGTAGCAATCTTTAATTAAAAGCCTTACCTTTACATCCACTCCTCCAGCAACGTCATCAAAGCCAGTATGTCGGCAACGTATGTGCTGCCAAACGCCTCACGCAAGGCGGCAAGCGCACGGCTTACATGCTTTTCCACAACCTTCACCGTTATGCCGAGCCGCTCGGCAATCTCACGGTTTTTCAGCCCATCCTCACGGCTCATGCGGAACACCTCCTGTGTGCGTGGCGGCAACGAGTCTATCACGTTGTTTATCCTTCCCCTCAACTCATCCAAGAGCAAAGGAGCGTCGGCACTGTCCAGCATGTCAAGGTAGTAGAGCCTCTCACCGTCTGCCTGCGAGGCTTTGTATTGTGAATTGTATTCGTTTATGAACACGCGGTGACGAAGAAAATTAAGGCAACCGTTGCGTGTCATGGTGAGCAACAGCGACGACAACGATATGTATGACAGGCCTGCACGGCGCTGCCACAACTTGCTGAACACGTCCTGCACTATGTCCTCTGCGTCGTCGGGGTCGGAAATGAAGCGCATGGCAAAGTTGTGCAGGCGAGGATAATAGATGCTGAAAATGCGGCGGAATGCCGACTCAGCCCTATCCTCACTGCGAAGATCGCCTATAAGTGCCTTTTCGTCTATCAGATTGCCCATCAGTCTTTAGCTTCTGTCCGCAAAGATAATGTAAATAAATAGTATAAACAAGTAAAAACAACAAAAATTTATTTTTCTTTTCAAAGAAGGGGGGTATTTCAATCGTCATGTGTTTTATAAAATGAAAACAAGAAAACGAACGCTAACAGAAAAAGGACGAATGTAGGAAAAATAAAATCTGGCACAAGTTCAATCTCAATAGCACATACTATATATTAATACATATTTTAAATTCTAATTTCTAAAGGCTTAAAACAATGAGAAAGCAATCCGTTTTGCTAAGGACTTTCCTCTGTGTTGCCCTTACCGCAAGCACGCTCACGATTAGCGCCCAAACTGTGACCAAGCAGTTTAAGAACGCCAAACTGAGCACCGTGCTCAAAGAGCTGGGCAGACAGTCGAAAATGTCCGTTGTTTACAAGGTCAGCGAGATTGACGCCAACCGCAAGGTGACTGCCAATTTCCGCTCAACACCAGTCCGTGAAGCTCTCAACCAAGTTCTGGGCAACGACTTCACTTATGAAATCAACGACAAGGTCGTGACTATCCACAAGCGTGTGGCTGCACAAAGACCTCAACAAACTCAGCAGCATGCCACCACAAAGGCCAAAGCCGTGAAGGGTACGGTGCTCGACGAGAACGGCGAACCTGTAATTGGTGCGACTATCCGCGAGAAAGGCACGAACAACGTTGCCGTGACCGACATCGACGGCAACTTCACCATCAACGTTCCGGAAAGCTCAACAGTGGAAGTGAGCTACCTCGGCTACACCAACAAGGAGTTCTCAGGCAGCCAAAACAATGTGACCATAAACATGGCACAAGACAACCAGATGCTCAACGAGGTCGTAGTGACTGCCCTCGGCATCAAGAAAGAAGCTAAAGCTCTGTCTTACAACGTGCAGCAGCTCAATGCCGAGTCTATCGTCGGCGTTAAGGACGCAAGCTTCATGAACGCCCTTGCCGGCAAGGTGGCAGGTGTTGAAATCAACTCCAGTTCGTCGGGTATCGGCGGCGGCGTGAAGGTGGTCATGCGTGGCGCAAAGTCTATTTCAAACAACAACAATGCGCTTTACGTCATCGACGGTATACCAATGCCTTCACTGCAAACCACGCAGCCAAGCGACTATTTCTCAGGCTTCGGACAGTCGGGTGACGGCGCATCAATGATTAACCCAGAGGACATTGAGTCGATGTCAGTTCTCAGTGGCGCAGCGGCCTCAGCCCTCTACGGCAGTGAAGCACAGAACGGTGTCATACTCATCAACACCAAGAAAGGCACCGAAGGCAAGACCACAGTCACCTATTCTAACAACACCTCGTTCTATTCTCCTTTCATACACCCGGAGTTTCAGAACACATACGGCGCAGCCACGGGCGAATTTTCAAGCTGGGGCGAGAAGATGAGCCAGCCAAGCTCTTATGACCCTATGGACTTCTTCCAGACAGGCCACAACCTCACCCACTCGCTGACCCTCTCAACAGGCACCGACAAAAACCAGACTTTCGTGTCTATTGCCGCAACCAACGCTGAGGGCATAGTAGACAACAACACCCTCGGGCGTTACAACTTCTCTATACGCAACACTGCAAAGTTCCTCAATGACCACCTGCACCTCAATGTAGGCGGCAGCTACATGAACACACGCGAGCGCAACATGGTTGCCGAGGGTCAGTACATGAACCCTATAGTGCCCGTTTACCTTATGTCGCCGAGCTACAGCCTCGACACCTACAAGCTCTTTGAGATGTACGACATCAGCCGCAACTTCAAGACACAGAACTGGCAGTGGGGCAACCAGGGTATCGGTATGCAGAACCCATACTGGATTATCAACCGCGACAACCTCATCAACCACAAGAACCGCTTCATGTTCAATGCCGGCTTGAGCTATGACATCATAAAGGGCTTGAGCATCAGCGGACGTGCAAAGCTCGACTACACTTCCGGCCGCTTCGAGCGCAAGTATGCAGCTTCTACCGACGGTATCTTCGCAAAGAAGTACGGCTATTATGGCAAAGACGACGACACGACTCAGCAGCTCTATGCTGACGCAATGCTCAATTTCGACCAGTATTTCGGCGACTTCTCTCTCACCGGCGCACTGGGTACGAGCATTCAGGACGTGCGTTATAAATATTACTCCATTCGCGGCGACCTCAACTCTGTTGCCAACAAGTTCTCTTTCAACAACATCAACGTTTCGAGCATCAAGCCCGAACAGCAAGACTATCATGACCAGGTGCAGAGCATCTTCGCAACGGCACAGGTGGGATGGCAGAGTAAAATCTACCTCGACCTTACCGGCCGTATTGACTGGTCTTCAGCCCTCGCAGGAACCACTGCCTCAAGCGTGGCTTATCCTTCAGTTGGCCTGACAGGCATACTGACCGACCTCATACCGGGCATGAAGAACAATGTGCTCTCTTTCCTGAAAGTTCGTGGCAGCTACAGCGAGGTTGGTAACGCTCCCCGCCGCTTCATCCCCTTCCAGACTTATCCGTTCGAGGTTGGCACTCCTGCCACTTCCACCACTTATCCCAACAGCGACATCAAGCCTGAGCGTACGAAGTCGTGGGAGGTAGGTCTCGAAAGCCATTTCTGGGGAGACAAGATCAACTTGAACGTTTCTCTATACTCTACACGCACTTACAACCAGCTTTTCAACCCTACCCTGCCAAGCTCGTCAGGCTATAGCTCTATCTATATCAACGGCGGACAAATCAACAACAAGGGTATTGAGGTCAGCCTCGGGCTGCATCAGCCTCTTGGCCCTGTAGACTGGAATTCAAACTTCACTTACTCGCTCAACAAGAACAAGGTCGTCAAGCTGCTTAAGCCTACCACCCTGAGCAATGGACTTACCATCTCACAAGACCACCTCGACCTCGTTTCCATCGGTAACGTGAAGACAATGCTTACCGAAGGCGGCACTATGGGCGACCTTTACGTGACTGCACTTCAGACCGACTTCCACGGATTTGTAGTGATTGATTATGTAAACAACACCGTGAGCGTTGACCGTAATGCAGGCAAATATCACGACGGTTATATCTACGCCGGCAACTCACAGGCAAAGTACCGCATGGGATGGCGCAACTCCTTCTCATGGAAAGGCATCTCGCTCAGCTTCCTCATCAACGCCCGCATAGGCGGTGTAGGAGTGTCAATGACGCAAGCTTACATGGACAACTATGGTGTTTCCAAGAATTCTGCCCTTGCCCGCGACCGTGGATATGTTCCTGTCAACGGCGGCAAGAACCCGGCAGTGCAGAAATGGTATCAGACTGTAGGCGCCGGCGCCGGTTCGTACTACGTGTACAGCGCTACCAACGTACGCTTGGGCGAGCTGTCAGTGGGCTATGACGTGCCTATCACGCGCTGGGTGCCTTGGATAAAGGGACTTAACGTAGCCTTCACTGGCCGCAACCTGTTCATGTTCTATTGCAAGGCTCCTTACGACCCTGAGCTGACAGCATCTACAGGCACCGGCTTCGACGGCATGGATTACTTCATGCTTCCGTCGCTGCGCAACCTTGGTTTCTCAGTAAGAGTTAAATTCTAAAAAGCTTAAAGCCAAAATGAAAAAGACAGTAAATAAAATACTTTCCTTGGGTTGTCTGGCAGTCGGCGCAATGCTCGCAATGTCATGCACTGACGGCTTCGAGAATTGGAACATCAACCCCAACGAGGCCACCCAGGAAGAAATGGAGCACGACAACCTTAACACAGGCTCGTACTTCGCACAGATGCAACGCGGCGTGTTCCGCATTGGTAAAGACATGGGCGGTGAGTACCAGCTCACGCAAGCCCTGGAGGGCGACATCTTTGCCCAGTACTTTGCCCCTACCATGAAATGGAGCAACGAAGACCGCAACGACCAGTACAACCTCTATCCGCAGTGGTACCGCGCTCCGTTCAACGATGCCTACCAAGAGGTGATGCAGCCTTGGTATGAAATAAAGAAGGCGGTTGAAACTAACCCGTCGGCAAAGACGGCTTTGGCATTGGCAACTGTTGTAAAGGTGCTCGCAATGCAACGCGTGACCGACTGCTACGGCCCTATTCCTTACAGCAAGTTCGGCACCGACATACACGTGGCTTACGACAGCCAGCAGGATGTCTACGACGAGATGTTCAAAGAGCTTGCCGATGCCATCGACCAGCTCACAGCCTACACAGAGTCGTCAACCAGCAGATACATGCAAGACTATGACCATGTCTACCAAGGCAACGTGACGAAATGGGTGAAGCTCGCCAACACGCTTCGCCTGCGCATGGCAATGCGCATAAGCTATGTTGACGAGGCAAGGGCGCGCACTGAGGCTGCCGCCGCCATCAACAACAGCATAGGGCTCATGACAAGCAGCGATGACGACGCTGCCGTGCACCAGTCTTCTTCACTCACGTTCATCCATCCGCTCTACGAGATTGCTACGTCATGGGACGATGAGCACATGTCGGCTACGATGGAGTGCTATCTCAAAGGACTTAACGACCCACGCATGAAGGCTTACTTCCTTGCCGCAACGGGCACAGGCGAATATAAAGGCATACGCAACGGAAAGGCAAGCATACAAAAGAGCCAATACCAGACAAACACGTCGCGCATGAACTATAATTCAGACCACGACATGGAATGGATGCACGCCGCCGAGGCCTACTTCCTCATGGCTGAGGCAAAGCTGCGCTTCGGTTTGGGCAGCCAGTCGGCAAGAGAATACTATGAGCAGGGCATCACCACCTCGTTTGCATCGGCAGGCGTAAGCGGTGCCACTTCATACTATAACAATTCAGAGAGCCTTCCGCTGGCACAGTATGTAGACCCGTACAACAACCGCTCCACCGACGTCTCTTTAATGCTCACAATGCTTGCGCCTGCTTGGGACGACAATGCCTCCGACGATGTCAACCTGCAACGCATCTGGCTGCAAAAATATCTCGCCCTGTATCCTGACGGAGAGGAGGCTTGGGCAGAAATGCGCCGTACGGGCTACCCTCGTGTCATTCCTATAGAGAGCAACCGCTCAAACGGCGAGGTTCCAAGCTATGAGATTATCTCCCGCCTGAAGTTCCCGGACACTGAGTACACCAACAACACCGAGAACACCAACGCTGCCGTACAGCTTCTTGGCGGACGCGACGTTGCCGGCACACGCCTCTGGTGGGATGTCAAGAGGAATTATTAAGTCCAAACTATTTTAAACGAACATAAAGACAATGAAAGCAATAAAATATATGCTTGCAGTAGTGGCTGCCGCAGGTCTTATGACGGCTTGCGACACCGACATCGAGTCAGAGGACATACAAAAGCCTCTCACCTACGATGACCTTTACTACAAGAACCTGCGCGACTTCAAGGCTTCCGACCACTCTATATCCTTCATGTGGTTCGCACAGTATGGCGCACAAAACTCTATGGCAGTGCGCTTTGCCGGCCTGCCCGACTCACTCGACATCTGCTCTCTGTGGGGCGGCATACCCGACACCTCAGCCACAGACGTATGGAAGGAGCTGCGCTTCGAGCAGAAAGTGAAAGGCACCAAGATGCTCGTGGTGCACATTGTGCGCATCGACGCTGAGTCTACCGACCTTGATTTCAAGAAAGAACAGCTCAAAGGTCTTGCAATGGAGAACGGGCCTGAAAAGGACAGCGTTCTTAACCACGCTATCGACATGTATGCCGACTATCACGCCGACCAGGTATTCGACAACGACCTTGACGGTTTTGATGCCGACTATGAGCCTGAGGGCGACTGGCTGAACGGCACACGTTTCCAGCGTTTCATGGACAGGCTTGCTCTATACATGGGACCTAACCCGAACCAGACAAAAGAAGAACGCCTGCAATTCCTTCGCTCACGCTATGGCGACAAGATTACGCTTGACGACTGCAACAAGCTGCTCTGTGTAGATTCTAACGGACAGGTCAATGGATGGGGCTCTGCACTCATAGACATCTGCGACTATTACTTCTATCAAGGCTATGGCGGCGGTGTAAGTGACCATGCCGGAAACTGGCCAAACGAGAAATGCGTATGGTGCGAAAACGTAGGCGACTATTGGGGAGGAAAACTTGAAGGCTTAAAGCGTCAGGCTGCTTACAAAACCACAAGCGGCGGACGCAAGGGCGGTTTCGGCGCTTTCTTCGGACACCGCAACTACAATGTAACTGAATATAATCCTGAACCCTACGCCATCTTCCGCGAGTGCATACAGATGCAAAACCCTGCCATGCATTAACACTAAAGGATTAAAAACATAAAGATTAAAACAAAAATGAAAAAATATTTGTTCCTATTGTTCGCATTGGTGCTGGGTCTTGCCAGTTGCACTGACGGCCCTGAGTATGGCGATGCCGTTTATGTCACCGGCACCCTGTCTTCACCAAACGTGAAATTCCTTGTCGACGGTCAGTCTTCATTAGGTCTTACCGTATCGTCAAGCGCAAAGGCAAGCAGCGACGTAAAGGTAAAACTCGCTGTAGACCCAAATAAGATTGCAGAATATAATGCAGCCAACGGGCGTGAGGCAATACTGCCACCTGACGGCAGCTATACTCTTGAAGGCAACGAGGTAACCATCTCTGCCGGCACAGCCCAGAGCAATGCCATAAAGCTCGATGCCGATGCCGACAAGCTGCAAGAAGGCCAGGCTTATTGCCTTCCTGTTTCAATAACCGACGTACAGGGCGACGGCCTCTCTGCCCTCAGCTCTGGCAAAACCGCTTACATTGTTTTCACAAAGGTCATTAGCGTTAAGGCAGCCGACCTTATGAAGTCAAACTCTATGGACATCAAGGGCTTCGCCGGCGATGACAGCCCTGTGAAGGCTCTCACCCAGATGACGCTTGAAATGAAGTTCATGCCAAAGAGCTTCGGCGGCATCAGCTCACTGATGGGCTGCGAGGAGAACTTCCTGTTCCGCTTTGGCGACGCTGCCTCTATTGCAGACAACGTGCTTCAGCTTGCCAAGGCTTCTATCGGACAAAGCCCTGACCCTGACAAGAAACAGCACTATGAGGCTGTGGCAAAGGAGCCTTTTGAGACCGGACAGTGGCACCACTTTGCCGCCGTGTACGATGGCTCATGGCTCCGTGTGTATGTAGACGGCGTGCAGATACAGGGAGTTGAGACTCAGGGCGGTACCATCAACCTGAGCATAGCCTACAATGGCCACGACTGGAACGACACGTTCTCCATTGGCCGCTCCGTGGGCTACTCACGCATGTTCAACGGCTATGTAAGCGAGGCACGCGTGTGGACCGTAGCACGCACTGTGCAGCAGTTGCAGGACGGCGTATGCTACGTTGACCCGACAACGCCCGGCTTGCTCGCCTACTGGCGTTTCAACGGCGAGGTACAGGACGACGGCACTATTCTTGATGAAACCGGACACGGCTATAACGCCACACCACATCAAAAGACTACATGGGTAGACAATCAGAAGTGCCCGTTCTAACATTATATTCATGCTGAATTAACACGCAAGAAAACAATGAAAATAAACAATAAACTAACAGCTTGCACCATCATGTTCATGGGCATTGCCGCTCTATGCGCTTGCAGCGACGACGAGACATACGATGTCTATGGCAGCAATGAGAACAGGGTGTTTTTCGATCCTGACCATGCCAATGTACAGCAAAACGAAGTCTACAACACCCCGGCTGGAATATTTGGCCTTGTGGGTGGGGCTTTCTATGTAAGAGCACAATATGCCACAGACGCATCTTTCACAGTTAGTGCGACAGCCGACACATCGTATGTATCGGAATTTAATAAAACCAGCGAGACGGCATCATCATCCGGAATAGTTTACCACACACTGCCGGCTGAAGCCCTCAACGCTCTTGTAACCACGCCCGCAACCATCAAGCCCGGCACATCAAAAGGAGACACCACAATAACGGTAACAATTCCAACCGACAAGTGCGGTTCTCTTACTGAGGAGTATTATGTTGTTCCTTTGCGCCTCAATCTTAACAATTATCAGGAAGGCACATCCGGATACAAAGGCGGCGTAAGCGCCGACTATGGCATAGCCTATGCCGTAATCCACAATGCAGGAAGCGAATACATCGTAGCCGAAAGCCAGACCGCCAATTGCGCCATCGTCAATACGCCTGTAGGAGTCTTTGGCGGAATAAGCGCAAAGTTTAAATATGGCGTGAAGGTAAACACCGACAAAGTGTTCACTGTCAAGGCAGAAGTAGACAACTCTCTATTGGCAAGCTATAACAGCGAGCACGGCACCAACTACGAGCAGCTGCCGGCTAACGTGGCAAGCCAGCTGAAGATAACCGACGGCGTCATATCCGCAGGAAAGACGGAAACCGACACGCCACTGTCAGTAACATGCCCAGATGCCGCCGCCCAAACCCTTAAGGGTGATTACCTCATCCCTCTGAAGGTCACCTTTGTTTATCCCAACGGCACCACAGCCGAACTTCCTCCAAGCTACATAATCGTGCAAACGAAGAACTCGTTCATCAACGACGATGCCAATGAGCTGGTAGGCAAGCCTGGAGACGGCAAGGGCTGGGAAGCAATAGACTGCGTGAACCTCGACCCGTCTGCATTCGCAAATATGTTCAAAGGTTCTTCATGGTCGCGCCGATGGAGACTGCTTGACGGCGACAATCCTTATTGCCAGTTCACCGTTGACCTAAAGGAGACAAAAGACCTCGTTGGATTCAATGCTTCAAGCTACGCTATGAAAGACTTTGACGTAGAAGTAAGCAGCGACAACGCCACATGGACTTCGCTCGGCAACACTGCCGGACACAAGAAGGTAAGCAGCTATGACCCGACTACATACATAAGTTATGAAGAATACGTGCTGTACGGCTCTGTCAAGTGCCGCTACGTGCGCTTCAAGATTAATTTTGACACAAGCGGTTATCGCTGGCGCTACTACAAATACTTGAGCGCCGTGAACCTGTTCTTTAACGAGTAAACACCCTGTCTCTCAAAACAACAACATTAGCCCGTTGCCCAAATATAGTGGG
>CAZZNO010000025.1:0-12128 GCA_964655685.1 uncultured Prevotella sp. | reverse complement strand
GCAACAGCTGCAGCAAACCACGGCCGCAGCAGCTACAACAGCCAAGACAAACGGCGGCTGGGCTTGCTCCGTGAGGTAGGGCACCGCTTGCGGTGCCGTAACGCGCCATCCACGGCTACGACAGCCGCAACACCAAACTCTCAAAACATCTCTATGCAAAACAAGACACAGCCTTATGCCAAGCGGTTCACCGCCAAGCATTCCATGAAACGACGGTGCGAGGGTTTCGACTACCGCTCCCGCCACATATACATGATCACTCTCACAATAGAAGGACGGCGGCAGATCCTGGGTAAACTGTGCGGCAACCCTCTGTTGCCCAATGGCTCGCAAGGCTGCGCCACGCTTGTGCCTTCTCCGCTCGGCGAGGCAATAATCGAGGCATGGAAAGAGATACCTGCTCGCCAACCTGAGATAAAGAACATTGCCTTGCAGCTGATGCCCGACCACATACATTTTATCATCTTCGTGACGCGACAGCTGCCGATAAAGCGACCATTAGGCACAGTAATAGCAGTATTCAAAGCCAGATGCCTGCAACGATATAAGGGGCTCATTGCACAAGGCATTGCTCCAGCCATACCAAGCTATATCTTGAAAGAACAAGAGGCGGCAAAGCAAGAAAAGCGCAGCCCAAAACTCGGGCAGCTGTTTGAGGCAGGCATCAACGACAAGATACTGTGGCGTGACGGCGAGTTGCAAGCCTGGCGGCAATACCTTGCCGACAATCCAAGACGGCGATTACTGAAAGAGCAAAACCCAATGCTTTTCAAGGTCAAGCACGGCATTACGGCCGGCGGCTACTCCTTTGAGGCGATGGGCAACGAGTTTCTTTTAGACTATCCTCGAAGGCTGTACGTGCAATGCTCACGCAAGATGACCGAGGAGGATGTGAATGCCATGACGGAGCGGCTCAATGACGACTTTGCCAATGGAACGGTGTTTGTGTCGGCTTGCATATCGCCAGGCGAGAAGACTATCATGCGCAGCGCCTTCTCTTGCGGTTGCCCGGTGGTTGTGCTGAGAGAGAACGGCTTCGGACAATATGAGAAGCCAGGAGGGAAGGCTTTTGACGCATGTGTCGAAGGGCGGTTGCTGCTTCTCGCACCGTGGCGGCACCATAACGAGCGGATAGCCATAACGCGCAACCAATGCCTACAGCTGAACAGCATGGCAGAGGCGCTATGCACAGACAGGGCAAGGTAGCGAAACTTGTTGCCGCTAATTTTTTACAAGTAAAAGGGGCGGGTAAAGGCAGGTTCATGTGTTATAAGGGAAAAGCTAAAAATTTCAACAGGCTATGACAGACAACGAGGCACACAGGCTTTCAAGGCTATATTTCGAAGGGCGCGTTTCCCGTGACGACGAGAAAGCCCTTTACGCATATATCAGGCAAGACGATACTTCGCTCAATCTCTTTCGCGAATGGGAAGAAGAATGGGAGGCTGTGCACGAGGACAGCGAAACCACCCGCAAGGCATGGCGAAGGCTGACGGAAAACCTGCGCCACGACAGAAGCGAAGAAAAAGAGCCCCTGCGCAACGACAAGCCAAGAGCCAAGACATACAGCCTCTACAGGCGCGTGGCGGCGGTGGCAGCCATCGTGATTATAGCCTTTGGCGCAGGCTTGCTCGCCATGAAGGCTCTCAGCCTTCGCCCTGAGCAATACTATGCCGTAGCCGCCCCAATGGGCAGCACCACCCGCTTTGAAATGGCAGACGGCACGGTGGTTTGGCTCAATGCCGGCACCACGCTGCGCTACAGCAACCGCTTCGGCTCAGACAACCGCCACGTGATGCTCGACGGCGAGGCTTATTTTGAGGTATCCCGCCACGAAGGCAAAGAGTTCACGGTATCTACCAAGGGCTACGACGTGGTTGTGAAAGGCACCCGTTTCGACGTATCCGCCTACAACGACGACTCCTGCATCACCACCTCGCTAATGCAAGGGCACGTGGTGATAGAACGTGGCGGACAAACGCTTGACCTGAAGCCGGGCTACCAGGTGAGCCTTGACAAGCTGTCGGGCAAGTTCACCGCCACACGCATGAGCAGCGACGTGAGCGCCTGGAAAGCCGACATGGTGGACTATAGCTCCATTACCCTTGCCGACCTTGCTAAACGCCTCTCGCGTCAGTACAATGTCAGCATCGACGTCAAGGGGCAGCGGCTACAGCAAACCCGCATATCCATAACCCTTAACAACGCCCTGACAATAGACGAGATGATGGAGGCTCTGCGCAACGTAACCCATGCAAACATATCACGCAACGGCAAGAACATCGTAATGAAATAAGCCTTCAATATTCCGTTGAAAGCTTTTTACAACACCCCTTCTGTGAGCAGCGTATTTGCGATGAGGTAACGCCTTGCTCGCAAATACGCGATTCTCAGCCGAAGTTGCAATCTGTTGAGAATCAACCTTTTGTAAAAATCAGTCTTTCCTCCATATTTTGGGGCATCTTCTTTACGGCGTAAAGGTGAGACCTTTACGCCGTAAAGATGTCTTTTCTACGCCGTAATCGTCACTCATTTACGCCGTAAATATCACATAAAAACGCCGTACATACAACTCACGCACGACGGTTGAGCATCCTTGGACAGCCGTGCGTCACCCGAACACCTGTTTTTCTTAATTTTTTAGACCTATTTTGGAGGCCCCTGTTTTTTGTCAGTTTTGTTTACAATACTGCTTTTGTTTTATTAACACCGATTCAGTTCCTTTATTGACAATAATCATTAACTTTGCGCCCAATTAAAAACCTTTTAAAAAACTTTTGAAGCATGAATAAGGGCAGGCTAAAGCCTGAGGAGAGCGATATTGGCTCTTTCGATACATTCTACCTTACATGGCAGCCTAAATTGCTGTACTTTATAGAGCACCTCATGAAAGATCACGAGGCAGCACGTGACATGTGCCAAGAGATTTTCCTCAAAGCATGGAGCATGCGCGAGAGCCTGCTGACATTGCGCGACCCTGAAAGCTATCTTTTCAAGATGGCGAAGAATGCCATATACAATTACTTTGAGCACAACAAAGTTACCGAGCGCTATGTGGCAGAGACTGTAAGAAACAGCCATGACTTTGACAATGGCACGGAGGAACAGCTGTTTGCCACCCAACTGAAGATGATGATAGAGCAGACCATTGCCACCATGCCGGAACAGCGCAAGAGGGTATGGACGATGAGCCGCGAACAAGGGCTTAGCAACGACGAGATTGCCACAAGGCTCAACATAAGCAAGCGCACGGTGGAAAACCATCTTTCCAATGCCCTGCGCCAGTTGCGAAAGCGCACCAATGAGCTCAGGACTCTGCTTTTAGTCATGCTAACGTAAAAAAAGCATAAAACATCCATGAAGACGCTTGTGTCCTTATGCGTCAAAGCTTTCAAACCTGTTTATCATAAAAGACAAACTTAAAAAGGAAACGTGCAGGAAAGCACAGATAAAAGAAAGAACATTAATGACACCATTAGATATAAAGGCATTTATCAGCCATTTTTTCCATAGTGGGCAAACGCCCGACGCGCGTGCCAAATTCGGCTGGTGGCTCGTAAGCAACGACCACCAGCGCGAGACCGAGGATGCTTTGGAGACGTTGTGGAAAGACAGCCCGACAGAAGTGACGCCCGAAACCATTGGCGACCTTGCTTCATTGCACGCAATAGTTGAAACCAGGGAGAAGCGGCAGCGCAACATGAGGCTGTGGAAGTGGGCGGCAGCCGCAATAGTGCTCGTGGCAAGTGTAACAGCCACTTTCCTTGGCACGAGGAGCTATCTTTCAAGTACATACAAAGGCGTGGAAATGGTCAAGGTGAGCGTGCCCGACGGGTCGTTCCGCCGAATGACCTTGCCCGACAGCACAGAGGTAGTCATTGCAGGCGGCTCAACCATCATAAGCCCGTCGGCGTTCAGCGGCGACACGCGCACGGTGTTCATCGTAGGCAAAGCCCACTTCAAGGTGGCTAAGGACAAAGAGCGCCCGTTCATAGTGCGCACGCAAGACATGGCAGTAAGAGCAGTCGGCACGGCATTCACAGTAGACGCGTATGCCGCGGATTTCACGGAAAGCACCACGCTCGACGAAGGCATGACGAGCGTGTCAGTGGAAGGCTCGGCAAAAAGCGCGTACGACTGGCGCATGCATCCAGGGCAATGCCTGACGTATAACAAAGTGTCGGGCGACGTGACGCTTACCGATGCCGCCAACGACAATGTCCACAGCTGGACGGAAGGCTGGCTTGAGTTCAACGGCGAGCCGTTCCCAGCCATTGCCAACACGTTGCAACACCGCTTTGGCATAAGGATAGTGTGCGAAAACATGCACCGCCTGCGCGGACGCTATTTCGTAAAGTTCACACCTACCGAAAATATTGACGACGTGCTGCGCGTGCTCTCAAAGCTTGGCACTACATTCAAGTACAAGCGCGAAGGAAAGACAGTGCACATATACGTATAATCAAAAAGAAAGGGGCTGCGTCCGATGGCTCCTTTCTTTTTTATTTTCTTTTTGTGCGTCAGCCGTGCCATAGCTGTTTTCTATTTAGTAAGGCACGGAAAAGCCTTAACGAAACCAATAATTAAAAACGTTTTTTCCAAATGAATGCAAAACAAATCATCATGCCTGCAAAGGCCCTGGTAGCGGCAACACTGATGGCTATGCCACTGTGGGCACAAGCGCAGAACGTGAGGCTCAGCGGAAAGGAAATGACCCTGAAGTCGGCATTCGAGCAAATCGAAAAGCAGACGGGCATGTCCGTAGACTACAATTCACGCGACGTAGACACGCGCCGAAGCGTAAAGACTCGCGGCTCCAACGCCGACGTGAGCCAAACCATGAGCCGCCTGCTACAGGGCACAGGCTACTCCTATGAAATCAACGGCAAGCACATCATGGTGACATTGGCAAAAACCAACAATGCCAAGGCTTCGCAGCAAAAACAGGCAGGCGGAGAGAAGAAGAATGTGCGCGGAACGGTGCTCGACGAGAATGGCGAGCCCATAATAGGAGCGACCATCCGTGAGAAAGGCACGAACAATGTTGCCGTGACCGACCTCGACGGCAACTTCACCATCAACGTTCCTGAAAGCTCAACGGTGGAGGTGAGCTACCTCGGCTACGCCAACAAGGACTTCTCGGCAAACCAGAACAACGTGACCATCAGCATGTCGCAGGACAACCAGATGCTCAACGAGGTCGTAGTGACCGCTCTCGGCATTAAGAAAGAAGCCAAGGCTCTGTCCTACAACGTTCAGCAGCTCGATGCCGAGTCCATCGTCGGCGTTAAGGACGCAAGCTTCATGAACGCCCTTGCAGGCAAGGTGGCAGGTGTGGAAATCAACTCCAGCTCGTCGGGCATCGGCGGTGGCGTGAAGGTGGTCATGCGCGGCGCAAAGTCTATTAACGGCAACAACAACGCCCTCTATGTCATAGACGGCATACCCATGCCTTCATTGTCATCAAACCAACCCACCGACTCCTATCACGGCGACGCTCAAACAGGTGATGCGGCATCAATGGTCAATGCCGACGACATAGAAAGCATTTCCGTACTGAGCGGCGCAGCAGCATCTGCCCTTTATGGAAGCGACGCTGCCAACGGCGTGATAATGATAACCACCAAACGCGGACAGGCGGGGAAGGCGCACGTTTCTTACTCAAACAACACAAGCTTCTTCAGTCCCTTCGTTACCCCGGAGTTTCAAAACACATACGGGCAGACGAGCACAGGCTCTTTCTCCAGCTGGGGGCAGAAGCTCTCCACGCCGTCGAGCTATGACCCTATGGACTTCTACCAAACTGGCTACAACACGCAAAACTCTGTCACGCTCTCCGTGGGTTCGGAAAACAGCCAGACCTTCATTTCGGCTGCCTCAACAAACGCAGAGGGCATAGTAGAAAACAACACCCTCAGCCGCTACAACTTCTCAGCGCGCAACACCACCGACTTCCTCGACAAGAAGCTGCATCTCGACGTAAGCGCAATGTACATGAACGTATCGGAGAAGAACATGATAGCGCAGGGACTGTATTTCAACCCTATCGTCCCTATATACCTTTTCCCGGCAGGCGACGACATACGCAAGTACATGCCTTACGAGCAATATGACCAGGAGCGCAACTTCAAGGTCCAGTTTTGGCCATACGGCAACCAGGGACTCTCCATGATGAACCCATATTGGGAGATAAACCGCGACCTCAGCATAAACCACAAGGACCGTTACATCCTGAGCGGCGGGCTGACCTACAATTTCTTCAAGGGACTGAGCATAGCCGGACGTGCGAAAATAGACAAGACCAACGGTCTGTATGAAAAGAAATATTATGCTTCTACCGATGCCTTGTTTGCCAGCGAATACGGTGCCTATTACCGCACCAACGACGACACGCGCCAGATATACGGCGACCTCATACTGAACCTCGACCGCTATTGGGGCGACTTCTCATTCACGGCAAACCTCGGCGCGAGCATCAAGGACGTAGAGGCAAGCTATACCTACAACGGCGGCTTTCTGAACGGCGTAGCCAACAGCTTCACCCTTAACAATGTAAACCGCTCCACTGCGCACATGGATCAAGACCCTGCGCTCAACTACCATCACCAGGTGCAGAGCGTGTTCGGCACATTGCAAGTGGGCTACCAAGGCAAGGCATATCTTGACCTTACAGCCCGCAACGACTGGGACTCTTTCCTCGGCAACACAAAATATAAGAACCGCGGCTTCTTTTATCCTTCAGCCGGCATCAGCGTCATCCTTACCGAAGCCATACCCAGCCTTAAAAACGACGTGCTCTCTTTCTTGAAGGTACGAGGCAGCTATAGCGAGGTGGGCAACTCTCCTGAGAAATACTATGCTCTGCTGCGCTACACCTACAGCAATGCCACGCCCTCCACCACGTCCTATTTCCCCAACCGCGACCTTAAGCCTGAGCGCACCAGGGCATGGGAGCTTGGCATGCAGGCAAACCTGTGGCAGGACAAAATAAACCTCAGCCTGAGCCTCTACTCCACACAGACGCGAAACCAGTTCTTCCTGCCCGAGCTCTCAGCCACTTCCGGCTACTCAGCCCTGCCCATCAACGGCGGACGCGTAGACAACAAAGGCATAGAAGCCTCGCTCACGGTAAACCAACCACTTGGCACCGTAAAATGGTCGTCAACACTGACATATACCCTCAACCGCAACAAGATAAAGCAGCTGTTGGCGCCAACGCAGCTTCAGCTTTCGGGCGGCACCACCGTCACGGTTTCGCAAGACGCAATAGACATGATGAACTTCGGCCCCGTCAAGGTACGCCTCACCGAAGGCGGCTCTATGGGCGACCTGTATGTGACAGTGCCTAAGTGCGACGAGCATGGCTACGTAATCGTAGATTATACCTCTCGTCAGATTTCAGGACTTGACGAAGGCAAATACGTCTACGCCGGCAACGTGAACCCCAAGTACTCCCTCGGATGGCGCAACTCCTTCTCGTGGAAAGGCATATCGCTCGGAATGCTTGTCAACGCCCGCGTAGGAGGCAGGGTCTCCAGCATCACACAAGGCTACATGGACTATTTCGGCGCATCAAAGGCAACAGCCGACGCACGCGAAGCCGGCGGAGCCCTTGTAAACGGCACACGCATCCCGGCACAAGACTTCTATACGAAAGTCGGGCCGAGCATAGGCTGCTATTATATCTATAGCGCAACCAACGTACGCCTTGCCGAGCTCTCGCTTGGCTACGACCTGCCCGTAAGCAAATGGGTGCCGTGGATACAAAACCTGCACGTAGCCTTCACAGGCCGCAACCTCCTCCTGTTCTACTGCAAGGCACCGTTCGACCCTGAGCTCACAGCATCAACAGGAACCTACTTCACAGGCATCGACAATTTCATGATGCCAAGCCTCAGAAACATGGGCTTCTCCGTAAAAGTTGACTTTTAAAGATTCTTCTTACATTATGAAACTCAAAAGACATATTCAAATCACAGCATACGCAGCCCTGACCGCCGCAGCCCTGACGGCAACCTCGTGCACAAGCGAGTTTGACAAGTGGAACACCGACCAAAACTCAGCCACAGAGGAAGACCTGACGCACGACAACCTCAACACCGGAGCCTTCTTCTCCCAGATGCAACACAACGTGTTCATCGTAGGGCTTGACAAAGGCGGCGCCTTCCAGATAGAGGACATGCTGACAGGCGGGCTTTTCTCAGGTTATTTCTCAAACATCAAGGCTTCCTACAACATAGGCGCGCTGCACAACGCCCACTATGTGTTGCCCGACAGCTGGGTCAACCAGCCTTTCAACGACACATACACCAACCTCATGCAACCCTGGCAGGAGCTGTGCGTCAACTCCGATGCCGCTGGCACAAGCGCCGTCACCTCCCTTGCCAACATCGTGAAAGTGTTCGGCATGAGCCGCATAACCGACATGTACGGCCCCATACCCTACAGCCGCTTCGGCACAGCCCTCAACGTTGCATACGACTCGCAGCAGGATGTCTACACTCGGTTCTTTGAGGAGCTTGACGCTGCCATAGAGACTTTGGAGCAATACCACGCAGCCAACCCGTCGTCAACCATCCTTGCCAACTACGACTACGTGTTTGGCGGCGACGTGTCCCGATGGCTCAGGTTTGCCAACACATTGCGCCTGCGTCTCGCATTGCGCATAGCCTATGCCGACAACACCCTTGCCCGCACCGAGGCGGCTAAAAGCATCGAGAGCAACATCGGCTTCCTGACCGAGCCCGCCGTTCATGCCAACGATGCCCGCTACTCATACCTTAACCCCTTCTGGGAGGTAACCCACAGCTGGGGCGACATGCGCATGGGAGCATCCATCGAAAGCTACCTCACGGGATACCACGACCAGCGTGCCGCAGCCTATTTTGACGCAGCCACCGACGGGGGCGGCATACACGGCGTCTACCCCGGCATGCGCATAAACAACCAAAGCGATTATACCGACAAGACCTCAACCATGAACGTAGAGTCAGGTTCTTCCATGCAATGGATGAGCGGCGCTGAAAGCTATTTCCTGCGCGCAGAGGCAAAATTGCGTTGGGACTTAGGCTCTGAGACTGCACAGAGCCTCTATGAGCAAGGCGTGAGAACCTCCTTCGCCGAACGTGGTGCCGGCGGCGCCGATGCCTACCTGGCAAGCGATGCCACACCCGCCAACTTCGAAGACAACAGCGGCAACGGGCGAGACGCGACAGCCGTGAGCACGTGCACCCCGCGTTGGGACGACGAAGCAGGCTTTGAGGAAAAACTCGAAAAGATAATCACGCAAAAATACCTTGCCATATTCCCCGACGGACAAGAAGCATGGAGCGAATACCGCCGCACAGGCTACCCGAAGCTTTTCAGCATCGACTACAACGGCAGCGGCGGAACCATAAACACCACCACGCAGATACGCCGCCTCCGCTTCCCTACATCTGAATACTCAAACAATGCCGCAAACGTTGCAGCCGCCACATCGCTGCTTGGCGGAGCCGACAACGGCGGAACAAAGCTTTGGTGGGACAAGAAATAAATTTATAATGTAAAGTAGAGTATCTAAAAATAAACTTTCGGAAAGATGAAATTCTTAAGATATGTAATGCCGATAATGATATTGGGCGCGGTCATAGCCTCGTGCGACACCGACGAGGAGGCAAAGGACGTTCTCCATCCTTACACCTACAGCCCGCTGTACTATCAGAACCTGCGCGACTATAAGGCAACCGACCACTGCATTGCCTGGGGCTGGTTTTCCGACTACCAGCAAAACAACTCCCTGGCAACACGCTTCCTCGGCTTGCCCGACAGCATGGACATCATAAGCCTCTGGGGCGGCATACCGACAACCGACTCCACGCTCGCCGACGGCCACTACATGCCCGAGGTGGAAAAGGAAATGCGTTTCTGCCAACACACCAAAGGCATGAAGCTCGTGGTGCCCACCATCGTCCGCATACGCAGCTTCCCTCAGTTCTACGACTCCATCTGGGTGGCAAAGGACGACAAGGAAGAAGCCATGCGCCAGTTTGCCGGCTATCTTCTCGCGCAAATAAGCATCAACAAGCTCGACGGCATAGACCTCGACTATGAGCCGGAAGGCGACCCGCTGAGCGGTTCCAACTTCGATTACTTCGTAGAGTTCCTCGGTAAATTCGTAGGCCCGCAGGCAAACGACTCAAACCGCTACACGGCAAAATTGCAGCGCGTGCGCTGGATAGACAAAAAGATGGAAGACGGCACCGTGAAGCGAGTGAAAGAGCAATACTATGAAGACTACGAGATAGTGGGCGACCCGGCAAAGCTCCTTTGCATCGACTATTACGGCACCACGCCAAGCGAGAACACCAACAAGTACACCAACTGGTACGTGAACCAGACCTACGGCGGTTCTCCCGGACGATTGCCATTCACCGGCTGCCCCACGGAAAAAGTGGTATATGCCGAGAACGTGGGCGACAACTGGCGCAGCGACGAATGCGGACAGCTGCTCACCTACGCCCGCTACCAGCCGTCAACAGGGCGCAAGGGCGGCTTCGGAGCTTTCTTCATGCATCGAGACTATATCAATGCAGGATATGGATGCTCCAACTATGCCAACATACGCCACGGCATACAGATACAAAACCCTGCCGTGAAATAGAAGTTATTATATTCGCAAAAAACTAATTCATCATGAACAAGTTAAAACTTTCAATAATAGCCCTGCTCGCCATCATGTTGGCAGGCTGTAAGGACAGCAATGCCGACTACAGCGACGTGGTGTACATTTCGGGCACAATGCAGCGCAACACCATACGCAAGGGCTTTGAGGGCAACGACAGCTTAGACCTCACCGTGACGAGCACCGCCAAGGTGTCTGCGCCCATTAAGGCAACCTTCAAGGCTGCTCCCGAGCTGCTCGAAGCTTACAACAAGGACAACCAGGCAAGCTACGTTCTCCCTCCAAGCGACGCATACACCATAAAGAACGGCGAGGTGACCATCAAGCCCGGCTCCAACACGTCTACCGTAGCCAAGCTCCTGATAGCCGACCCGTCAATGTTTGAGGAAGGCAAAAACTATTGTCTGCCAGTGCGTATACAAACCGACGGCAACCTGCTCGAGGCAGGAAGCGTTGCCTACGTCGTGTTCGTGCCAATCATCACGACAGATGTAGCCGACATCAACAACAAGGCATTCCTCGTGCCAGGTTTCCGCAACAACGAGGCAGTGGGGCACCTTTCACAGCTCACTATGGAGTGCAAGGTATATGTAAACGAGTTTCAGAGCCGCAACCCCTACATCTCTACGCTGATGGGATGTGAGGAGAATTTCCTGTTGCGCTTTGGAGATGTCAGTTGCGACCCCGACCAGTTGCAGCTCGCAGGCGGCAAGACGGGAGCCCCCGACTGGATGAACCCCAACAAGGGCACCTCCCACGCCACTACATTCCCTACCCATTTCCCAACCAAGAAGTGGTGCCACTTTGCCTGTGTCTATGACGGCGCACACATCACCATGTACCTTGACGGCGAGCCTATGGGCGACCCCGTAGACGCCACAGGCGACATCTCCCTTGTATGGAGCTACGACTACGGCACAAGCTATGGCGACGACAACGGCCCGTTTGCCATAGGCTATTCCGCAGGCGGCAGGCACCTGAACGGATGCGTGAGCGAGTTCCGCGTATGGAGCGTGGCACGCACGCCGGCTGAACTGCTGAACAACATCTGCTATGTCGACCCAAAATCAGAAGGCCTCATTGCCTACTGGCGTTTCTGCGGCACCGACCAGCAAAAAGACGGCTCCATACTCGACCAGACAGGGCATGGCTACAATGCCGTAGCGATGTCAGGTTTCCCACAATGGGTTCACAACCACAAATGCCCATATTAATAAAAAAGCGTACAAAAACAAATCAGACATCACTACATGAAAGCATTAAACAAGCTCATGCTGTGCGCTACGCTGCTGCTTGGGGCTGCCGCCCTGACAGGATGCAGCGACAGCAACGACACTTATGATTTTGACGGAATAGACCACGAACGCGTGTTCTTCGCCAACACCAACAATATGGAAACCGGCACGGTGATAAAGACTCCTGTCGGACTCATAACGGGCGTGGACGGCACGTTCAGCGTAAAGGC
>CAZZNO010000024.1:2547-29821 GCA_964655685.1 uncultured Prevotella sp. | reverse complement strand
ACGCAGAGGCGCAGAGAGCGCAGAGGTTTGGAGTTTAATATTTAGGAGTGAGGAAAACTGAGTGAGGAGTGAGGAGTTAGTAGTTAGGAGTAACTCTTAATTCCTAACTCCTCACTCCTAACTCCTCACTCCTCAACCTTCTTTTTCCTTGTTGTGCGCTTGCGCTTTGGCTTAACTTCCTCTTGCGTTTCAGTCTTTACGCCTGCAAGTTCCGGGTCGATAAGTATGCGACCGCAATATTCGCAAACAATAATCTTCTTGTGCATCTTAATGTCAAGCTGACGCTGTGGCGGAATCTTGTTGAAGCAGCCGCCGCATGCGTCGTGCCATACATACACAATGCCAAGCCCATTGCGAGCCGACTTGCGTATGCGCTTGAAGCTGGCAAGCAAGCGAGGCTCTATCATAGTCTCAAGGTTCTTGGCTTTCAGCTTCAGTTCAGCCTCAGCGTCGCGAGTCTCCTGCATAATGTCGTCAAGCTCATTGCGCTTCGACTCAAGGTCCTGCTGGCGGTCGTCAATGGTTTCGTCTACCTTTTTAAGGTCTTCCTGACGCTCTGCCACCTTCGTGTTGGCTTCTCTTATTTTCTTGTTAGCAAGCTCAATCTCAAGAGTTTGGAATTCAATCTCTTTCGACAGAGTGTCATATTCACGATTATTGCGCACCTCATCGAGCTGAGCCTTATAGCGCTCAACGCTCTGTTGTGCAGCCTCTATTTCGTTGCGTTTCTGAGCTATTGCAGACTGAAAGTCCTCTATCTCGCTTTGAATCTTTTCCTTGCGAGTCTTCAAACCCACAATTTCGTCTTCAAGGTCTTGTACCTCCAAAGGCAGCTCACCACGCAATGCACGCTTCTCGTCAATAGCCGAAAGCGTCACCTGAAGCTGATAAAGAAGTCTCAGCTTTTCCTCCACGGTCATTTCTGCCGGGTCTTTTTTTACTGTTGTTGCCATATTTTGTCTTTCAATTTAAGTATTTACATATAAAGAATAGGGTTGGTGTTTATGCCTGTCATTTCGCACCGCACCCCGGGGCATTCCCTCTGTATTATGTCACGGAATATCTCATTAGTGAATTGCTCGCTTTGGTAATGGCCAATGACCGCAATCTGTATCTCCTGTTCATGGCCGAAATACTGATGATAGTGCATTTCGCCAGTGACAAATGCGTCGGCTCCTGCATTTATTGCGTCCGCCAGAAGGAAGTCGCCGGCTCCTCCACACAGGGCAACCGTTTTTATCTGCCTGCGCAACAACTCATTAGCCATAACGCATTCAACGTCGAACACTCGCTTAAGCATTATGATGAAGTCGTCGGCAGCCATGCCCTCCGCAAACGAGCCAAGAATGCCTTCGCCACTGGAAACAACCGTCGGGCCATTCTCCGCCGACTTTCCCTGCAAGGTCACGCTTTGCTCCTTACCGATAAAACGCTCTACTTTGAGCCCCATCTTCTCTGCAATCTTGAAATTAACGCCGCCACGGACTGCATCCATATTGGTGTGCATAGCCACTATTGCCACATGTTTTTCAATGGCTTTCATGACTGCGCGCTGCACATAATCTTCGCCGGCAACACGGCGAAGCTTATGAAAGATGAGCGGATGATGGCTCACTATGAGGTTGCAACCTTTTGACACAGCCTCGTCGACGATAGCCTCGGTAACGTCAAGACACAATAAAGCCCCTGAGACCTCGCCCTCTGTCAATCCCACTTGCAAGCCGGCATTGTCATAGTCTTCCTGCAGGGGCAGAGGCGCGAAACGTTCAAGGGCATTCACCACTTCTATTATTTTCACGCTAAAAAACGAATTTGGTACAAAGTTACTAAAAAGTCATCGGCTTACGCCTGACCGCCGTTTTGTTTTATAATGTTTTAACAATTACTATTGCCCTATATGGCAGTCTCGTCATTCATCTGCTCCAAAGTCCTCGTCTATATGCACCAGCGATGCCACCACGAACGTAGCCGTAAATGTAAGGAGTGCAATCACGAAGAAATGGCGGTAGCCGAACATCTCCTGCATGGTGCCGGCGGCAAGTCCCGGAAGCATGAGCGAAAGCAGTGCCATAGCCGATGAGATGGAATAATGGCTCGTGCGGAACTCGCCCTGATTGAGATAAATAAGGAACAGCATATAAGCTGTAAGCCCGAAACCATAGCCAAACTGTTCGGCAAAGACGCACAAATTGACTATTGGGAAACTTGAAGGCAAGGCATAGCTCAAATAAACATACACCACTCCGGGCAATGCGTATGCCGCCACCATAGGCAGCAAGCAACGCCTCAATCCTCTATGGCTCACCACAATGCCTCCAAGAATGCTGCCCAGCGAAACGCCTATGACGCCCACCGTGCCCTGCACCAAACCGTATTCCTGTGGCGAAAGCCCAAGCCCACCGTTATGGCCTGCATCAATGAGGAAAAGTGAAGTGACCTTCGAGAGCAAAGCTTCAGGCAAGCGGAATAGCAAGATGAAGGCAAGGGCGGCTACAATGCCACGCTTGCGGAAGAAAGTGCGGAAGGCAAGCAGGAAGCCGAGCCACACCGAGCGTGTGCTGACCCACTGCCGCTTGACGTCAGCCTCAGCGCGTGGCATTGCGTAACTGTGCCACAGACATAAGGCAATGAACACACCCGCAACGCCATAGAAAGTCAGGCTCCAGCTGTAGGATATGCTTCCACGGAAAACCACCTGCAAGTTGCCGGCTATCATGACCAGCACTCCTTGCCCGAAAATAGAGGCAAGCCTGTCGGCAAGCGAGCGAATGCCCATAAACCAAGCCTGTTGATGCTCGTTCAGCCCAAGCATATAGAAACCGTCGGCGGCAACACAATGCGACGCCCCTGTAAACGCTATTACCCAGAAAAAGAACAATGTGCCTTGCAGCCAGAATGATGTCGGAATAGTGAATGCCACACCGCCAAAAGCTGCGCCAAGCAGCATCTCGGTGACGAGAGCCCACCAACGCTTAGTCTTCACCAAGTCGATAAACGGGCTCCACACCGGCTTCAATATCCACGGCAGGTACATCCACGACGTGTAGAAGGTTATTGCCGAGTTGCTCAAGCCAAGCTGCTTGTAGAATATCACGGATATGGACATCACCGCCACCAACGGCAACCCGTCGGCGAATGCCAACGACGGAACCCACAACCACGGGTTCTTTCCCTTTACCTTCTGGCTTTGTCCTATGAATTTTCTGTTTACCATGTCTTTTCCAGTGCTGCTCCAGGATAATAATGTTTCAATATCTCGTCGTAGCCATAGCCCTTTGCCCCCATCACGGCGGCACCAATCTGACACAGCCCTACGCCATGTCCCCAGCCCGCACCCGTAAGATGGAAAGCCTTCGGAGCCGAGTCCGTATCTTCATTATCTCTATCGACGCTTATCACAAACGCCGAGCTGTAAAGATGGCTCTCCGATAGCGCACGCCTTATCTCAAGCTCCTTTCCTACCACCATCGTTTGCTTTGAGCCCACAATTTTCAACTCATATATCCTGCCGCTCGTTCCCCTTTTCATCGGAATGAGATCAAGTATGCAGCCGAAGTCTATGCCAAGCTTTTTCTTGATTAGGACAGACAGCTCTGCCTGAGTATAGTCAACGTGCCAACGATAAAAGTCTGTGGTTTCCTGATCATAGTTGTTGAGCACCTGCCCAAGTATCTGCTTGTCTTTCGTATTGCAAAAGCTCTCCGGTGCTGAAAGAATCCATCTTTCCGCATTCTCCTCTATGGTGAGGTCTGGTATCTTCTCCGACGGCGTATCGCCTATGCCCTTTAGATAAGGTTTTGGCGTATCGTCCCAACAATATTGAAATTCTTCCATAGCTCCGCCACAGCACTTGGAGAAACGTGCGTCGCACACCTCGCCGCCGTAGGTGAGAATCTGCCCACGGGTGCGCCTTATGGCTTCAGCCACGTTACTGCTTGTTTCCTTCGTAATGCCTTGATAGCGCTGACAATGGTCGTCGGCGCAGACATCGAAAAGAGAATGGTCGGTGTGGTCATACCATCGTATCAGCCGGCCGGCATCAAAAGATCCCTGTCCTCCTTCTTCTTTTCCATAGGTGGTGGCAGAGCTTTCGGGCGCGGCACCATTCGCTGTAAGGCAGCCCATCAGCCACGACCTCGATATTACCGCATGAGCCATAAGCAGCGGCATGTTGGAAGTGGCGCTCATTTCGCTCGAGATAACGCTTTCCAAATATTTCTCTACAGGCAGTTTGTTTATAGCCCAAATCTTGCCATTGTCGGCAAGCAGCCTCAGCGAACCGAGAAAAGTCTGCGTTTCCTTGCGTTCCCAATGGAAGTTCACGCCAATGGTTACGTCCTTCAGCGAGAAAGAGGCATCGGCTTCGGCTGGCTCAAACAGTATCTCCGTATAGGGTTTGCCCTGCCAACGTATGAGCCCGTTGACAAGCGACACCTCCTGAGCGCCGGCAAACTCACGCCCGCCAACGGCATAACGCCCGTTTAGCGAAAAAGCTATATGCTTGCCGCTGACTATGCCCACGGTTACCTGTGGTTCTTTCGTATAATGACTTATCGGCATAAAATCGAGACAAATGAGGATTAAACCCTGCAAAGTTAGCGATTTTGGGCAACTTCTCAGCAAGTTTAGTTGAAAACTTTGCAACTTTACATAAATTAGCCGGCAGTAGGTCAATGGAAAAGAAAAGCTCGGTTTTCTTTTGCCATGTCGCTCATTTGCACTAACTTTGCAAATATGAACAAGAAAATCTTATTAGGTCTCACGCTTGATGAGCTTAAGGATGTGGCGCGCAACCTCGGCATGCCTGCCTTCACCGGAGCCCAGATTGCCAAGTGGATGTATGAGCGACACGTGAAGTCAATCGACGAGATGACCAACATATCCAAGGCTAACCGTGCTAAACTTGAAGCCGAATACGAGATTGGCTGCATGGAGCCGATTGACTCTCAAAAGTCAAAGGACGGAACCATAAAATACCTGTTTCCTGTGAAGACAACGGGGGCGGGGCCTGCTTCCCGTTTCGTCGAGACTGTCTTCATACCCGAAGAAGGAGGCCATGCCACGCTTTGCGTCTCATGCGAAGTGGGCTGCAAGATGAACTGCCTCTTTTGCCAAACGGGCAAGCAGGGCTTTGAAGGTTATCTTACCACTGCCGACATCCTGAACCAGATATACAGCCTGCCGGAGGTTGACCAGCTGACGAACATCGTTTACATGGGGCAAGGCGAGCCAATGGACAACCTTGACAACGTGTTGCGCTCTACGGAGATACTGACCGCGCCCTACGGATGGGCATGGAGCCCAAAGCGCATAACCGTAAGCTCAGTGGGCATCAAGGACAAGCTGCGCCGCTTTCTCGACGAGAGCCAATGCCAGGTGGCTATAAGCCTGCACTCGCCGCTGCACGAGCAGCGCGCCGAGCTCATGCCGGCAGAAAAGGCAATGCCGATAAAGGACGTGGTGGAGCTGCTGCGCAACTATGACTTCGCACACCAACGCCGACTTACTTTCGAGTACATAGTCTTTGGCGGCGTAAACGACAGCACGGCTCATGCAAGCGAGATTTGCCGATTGCTGAAGGGGCTCGACTGCCACATAAACCTAATACGTTTCCACCAAATTCCCAACGTGCCACTGCATGGAGCCGACGAAAAGAAGATGGTCGCCTTCCGCGACTACCTCACCTCTCACGGCTTCTACTGCACCATCCGCGCCAGCCGCGGCGAGGACATCTATGCCGCGTGCGGACTGCTGAGCACGGCAAAGAAGAAATCTTCAAAGGCACAATAATACACAAATGCCTCCACCAACACCGTAGAGGCAGCTATCATCATAAGCAACAGAACATGCAACCAACAGGGGCTGAGATGCCGTCGCTATTTGGCAAGCACAGTACCACGCCGTGGAACTCACTGTGTCACGCCGTGACACTCACTGTGTCACGCCGTGACACTCACTGTGTCACGCCGCGACACTCACTGTGTCACGCCGCGACACTCTCCCTTGTCAGCCTTTTGTTGCTTCTCACGCCGCTGGCTTTTACCTCATGCGACGACCGCAACGGCATGCTTCCGCCGTCAGGAGGACGGCTGTACGAAGTGCTGTTGGTGGGCGACAAGGACAGCATAGTGAAAACCGAGTTGCAGAAAGACGTGCCGGGATTGCCGCAAGGCGAGCCTCAGTTCGATGTGTCAAGCATCAGCCACGACCGTTTCAACCAGTCAGTGAGCGTGTCGCGCAACATCGTGATGGTGGACATAAACCCACAGCTGTACAGCTCTGTACGTTTGCAATATGAGAAAGACGTGTGGGCAAAGCCACAAATGGTGGTGCATATCAACACTCCGTCAGTTAAAGCGCTGAGAGACAGCATACAAAGTATCGCCCCCACCCTGCTCCAACTGCTCAACCGCGCCGAGCTGAACAAGTCTATTGCCATGCTCAAGACAAGTCAAAACATAAAAGCCGAAAAGCTGATAAAGAAGATGTTCGGCATTGACATGCTGGTGCCTATGGACATAACGGCAAGCCATCGGGGCAAAGACTTCCTTTGGCTGAGCAACAACTCGCCCACGACAATGACCAACATGGTGATTTACAAAGATTGGGCTCCTTACAAGAGCAAAAGTGGGCTGCTATACTACTATTCAGAAGAGCCCGTCCGCTTCGTAAAAGCACGCGACTATATGCTTGGTAAGAACATCAAAGGCGAGACTGACTCAATGCAGATGCAAACCGTTGACGGAACGGTCAGCTTTACGTGGAGCTTCAGAACGGAAGGCGACCGCAAGCACTGGCTTTCACACCTTGACGACAGCATACAGCCCATAATGACCTACCGCGGGCTGTGGGAGATGACGGGCGACGACATGGGCGGCCCTTTCGTCAGCCGCCGATTGCCTATGAAGCAGCCAGAGGCCAAAGGCTCGTACGACTGCGAAAACATTGTCATCGAAGGCTTTGTCTTTGCCCCGGGCAAAAAGAAACGCAATGCCATAAGGCAGCTGGAGGCGGCTCTGTATACAGCGAAAGAACTCCAATAAGTAAGAAATACATAATACAACATACAATAAAAAACTATGGACAACAAAAAAATACGCGTGGCTATCACCCACGGAGACACCAACGGCATAGGCTACGAGCTCATCTTCAAGGCTTTTGAAGACCCTATGATGTTCGACCTATGCACGCCTATCATATACGGTTCGCCCAAGATTGCGGCTTACCACTGCAAGGCTCTCGGCATAGACGGCAACACATTCAGCATAATCAGCAATGCCAACGAGGCGCAAGAAGGGCGGCTCAACCTCCTGCCGGTGTTCGACGAGGAAGTGAAGGTTGACCTTGGCACGCCGTCACAGGATGCAAGCAGGGCGGCAATAAAGAGCATCGACCGCGCCATAACCGACTATAAAGACGGGCTTTTCGACGTGCTCGTGACCGGTCCGGTGGACAAGAACAACATGAATGTAGACGGTTACGACTTCCCATGCAACGAAAAGTTTATCGAAAGCTGTATCGACAGTGGCAAAAAAGGCATCGACATACTCATCAACGACTCGCTGCGCATGGCTTTCGTCACCGACGACATTCCCTTGAAAGACGTGCCGGCAGCCATCACGAAGGAAGCCATAATAGACAAAGTGGCTCAGCTTTACGCCACCCTGCGGCGCGACTTCAGCATAGAAAGCCCGCGCATTGCCGTGCTCGCCCTCAATCCCAACGAAGGCAGCGCAAGCCCTGGCAAGGAGGAGCAGGAAATCATTACGCCTGCCATACAGCAACTGTCTGACGTGGGCGTATGCGTGTTCGGTCCTTATCAGGCTGAGGAGCTTTTTGGCGGAAGCGAGTTCATGTCTTTCGATGCCATCCTCGCCATGTATCACGATCAGGGAGCTGCGCCGCTCAAAGCTCTCGACCCCGACAACAACATCCACTATCTCGCAGGGCTGCCACTCGTAAGCACGTCTGCCGATATGGGACCGCGATATGACATTGCCGGACAGGGCAAGGCAGACGAAAGCGCTTTCCGCCACGCCATATACCAGGCAATAGACAGCTTCAGGATGCGCCGCGAGTTTGACGAGCCGTATGCCAACCCGCTGCCGAAGCTCTATAAGGAAAGAAAGGACGAAAGTGAAAAGGCGAGGTTCAATATCCCCAAGAAGCACGAAAACGCCATAAAGGAAAGGGTCAAGCCACAAGACAACCAGGGCAACGGCAAGCCTACAGCTGACAAACCGGCTGCCACCACCGAAAAAGCATGAGCAAAAAGTACCAGAACGGCTTCTTCGTCTTCGGGCTTACGGTTCTCATAGTCATGATTACCCAACTCAATTTTGACGAGGTGTGGCAAGGACTCAAGCACGCAGGCTATTGGTTCTTTGCCGTCGTGGCACTGTGGGCAGTTCTGTACATATTCAACACATCCTCTTGGTACCTCATCATCAAGGGGGTGTGCCTGCAATCAGCTGATGACGCCAGCCAGCCAAAGGTAAACATAAAGCGGCCGGTGTCATTTGCATGGCTGTACAAGATAACCGTATCGGGATTTGCGCTCAACTATGCCACGCCTGGCGGACTGATGGGTGGCGAACCCTACCGCATCATGGAGCTTGCTCCAAAAATAGGCACCGAGCGGGCTTCATCGTCGGTCATACTATACGTGATGACCCACATTTTCAGCCACTTCTGGTTCTGGTTCATCAGCATCTTCCTGCTTATATTCACTCAGCCCATCAATTTCTTCACCGGCTTGCTGCTTACAGCCGTGGGAGCCTTTTGCATCTTGGGCATCTGGTTCTTCATGTCCGGATACCGCAAAGGGCTCGCCAACCGCATAATGAACCTCTTACGCCATACGCCGTTGGTAAAGAAATGGGCACAGCCGTTCGTCGAGCGCCATCGTGAACAGCTTGACAACATCGACACGCAGACAGCCGCGCTGCACAAGCAAAACCCGCATAACTTCATAGGCGCGGTGCTTCTGGAGCTGTCATGCCGCGTATGCTCAGCACTGGAAATATATTTCATCCTGCTCGTGCTTATGCCCCACGTCAACTATATCGACTGCATCATCATCCTCGCCTTCACAAGCTTGTTTGCCAACATGCTTTTCTTCATTCCCTTGCAGCTCGGCGGTCGCGAGGGCGGCTTCCTTATGTCCACCACGGCTCTGGGCATGAGCGCCTCGGCAGGCATCTTCGTAGCTCTTATAGTGCGTTTGCGAGAGCTGTTGTGGACGGGCATCGGGCTGTTGCTGATAAAAGCTGAGCGCAATAAAACAACGTAAAACCACTGAAGAAGCCAAACTTCTTCACAAAGTTTCCGCCATTGTAATTATTCTGCCATTAAATTTACCTTGCCCTGCAAAAATAGTCTGTCAATTTTGCAGTATTCTCGAAAAAAATATGTAATTTTGTCACCTAAATGAACACATCAGAACTGCAACGGATAAAACAACGGTATAATATCGTTGGCAACAGCGACGGGCTTAACCACGCTCTCGATATTGCCCTGCAAGTAGCGCCGACTGACCTCAGCGTGCTTATTGTAGGCGAAAGTGGCGTTGGTAAGGAGATCATCCCCCGTGTGATACACGATAATTCGCCACGCAGACGAGAGAAATACTTTGCCATAAACTGCGGTTCAATCCCTGAAGGCACCATCGACAGCGAGCTTTTCGGACACGAAAAAGGAGCATATACAGGTGCTGTGGGCGAGGCCGACGGCTATTTCGGTGTAGCCAACAAGGGCACCATCTTCCTCGACGAAGTGGGCGAACTGCCTATGGCAACCCAAGCAAGGCTTTTGCGCGTGCTTGAAACAGGTGAATATATACGCGTCGGCGGGCAGGAGATACGTAAGACGGACGTGCGCATTGTGGCAGCAACAAACGTCAACATGCGCAAGGCAATATCAGAAGGACGGTTCCGCGAGGACCTCTATTACCGCCTTAATACCATCCCCATCCAGATGCCGCCATTGCGCGACCGCGGCGGCGACATACTGTTGTTGTTCCGACTGTTCGCCATGCAGATGGCTGAAAAATACAGGTTGCCGAAAATAACTCTCACCGAAGACGCTAAGCAACTGATGTTGCACTACAAGTGGCCTGGCAACGTGAGGCAGCTGAAGAACATCACAGAGCAGATGTCAGTGCTCTCTGAGAAGCGCGAAATCAATGCAGAGGACTTGAAGAAGTTCATTCCCGACGACCCTGATTCCACGCAATTGGCAACCATAAACAAGCCCGGGGAGCACTCTTATGAAAGTGAGCGCGAAATTCTGTACAAGATATTGTATGAGCTGCGAGGCAACATAGCCGACTTGCGACGTGACGTGAACAATGTCCGCAAACAGATTGACGAAGACCGCGAGTTGCGCCAAGCAGCCGGAATAAAGCATAACGGATATATTGAGGCTGACGAAAGGCAGTTGCCTTCAATCAACGGCAGGGAAGAAATTCCGGCTTACAACCAGACTTCGGCACAGGATGCCGAGGCTGAGGAAATAAAGAGCGACGAAGAACCTGAAAGTCTCAACCTAAACGACCTCGGACGGCAAATGGTAGAGAAAGCCCTCGAACGCAACAGTGGCAACAGGAAAAAAGCGGCACAAGAGCTTGGCATATCCGACCGCACTCTATACAGAAGGATAAAGCAATACGGATTGGACAAGAAATAAAAGGCTAATAAAAAGAAAACATGAGCAAGAACAACCATAAGAACGGATGCCAAAGGCTAAAAGTAAAAGGCATCATCATTGCCCTACTGGTAATGGTAGCGTCTTGCAGTGTTAAATATGGCTTCAACGGGGCAAGCATCGACTACTCGAAGACGAAAACCATACAAATTGCCGATTTCCCTGTGAGGAGCAGCTATGTATGGGGCCCTATGGGACCGCTTTTCAACAATCAGCTTAAAGACGTCTTCGCCAACCACACGCGCCTGCAGCAGGTTAAACGTAACGGCGACCTCGTGATAGAAGGTGAGATAACTCAATACACACAGCGCAACAAGTCGGTATCAAGCGAGGGCTACTCGGCACAGACGGAGCTTTCAATGACCGTAAACGTAAGATTTACTAACACGAAGAACCATAAGGAAGACTTCGAAAGGTCGTTCACCTCCACAAAGAGCTATGAAACCACGCAAAGCTTGGCAAGCGTGCAGGAAGAACTCGTAACGCAGATGTGCAAAGACCTTACCGACCAGATATTCAACGCAACCGTGGCAAACTGGTAATCAAAACCGGCAAGTAATATAATAACAAATATACAATGGATTTAGTGCATCTTATAAAACACCCTGAGCTGCTCGACCGCGAGACCCTTTACGATCTCCGCGGGCTGCTGGCACTTTACCCATACTACCAGACGGCAAGGCTGTTGTTGCTGCAAAACCTGTTTCTGCTTCACGATCCGTCATTCAATGAGGAACTGCGCGATGCCGCACTCTACATCACTGACCGCAAAGTCATCTTCCGATTGGTAGAGGCCGGACATTACCAACTGCCCAAAGATTCGACGCTTGAAGACAATGGCGACGGCAACGACAAGCCGCAAGCATCAGGGACGCAAAGCAAAACCGACCGCACAATTTCGCTGATTGACAACTTTCTCGAGTCAATTCCTGAAGAAGAAAAAGACAGCGAGAAGAAGAAAAAACGCAAGCCCACTCCTACCGACGCAGCCATCGACTACGTGTCTTACCTGCTTGAGACTGAAAGTGAGGAGGAGAAAGCAGAGGAAAGCAAAAACACGCCACAGATGAAGGGGCAGAGCCTCATCGACGACTTCATAAACAATGAGGGCGGAAAAATAAAGCTGAAAGACGAACCTGAATACAAGCCAGAGATAGAAGAAGATACGCCTCAAGCTGAAAACGAGGGCGACGAAGGCTATTTTACCGAGACTTTGGCAAAGATTTATGTTAAACAGGGACGATATGAGAAGGCTCTTGAAATAATTCAGCGATTAAATTTGAATTATCCGAAAAAAAATGCTTACTTTGCAGACCAAATGCGATTCTTAGAGAAATTAATACTGAACAGCAAAAATAATAAAAACAAATAATAAACAAAAATGTACACATTATTCATCGTACTCATCGTTCTGGTGTCGCTTCTGATGATATTCATCGTGCTTATCCAGGAATCAAAAGGAGGTGGCTTGGCAAGCAACTTCTCATCTTCCAATGCCATCATGGGTGTCCGTAAGACCACAGACTTCATTGAGAAAGCCACATGGGGCCTTGCCGCAGCAATGGTTGTATTCAGTGTCGTTTGCGCTTACACAGCTCCGCAAGCCGTGACTGACGAGAGCGTCCTTGAAAGGACAGCCACCGAAACACAAACAACAAACCCTGTCAACACACAGGGATTCGGCGCAGCTCAGCCTGCACAAGGGCAGCAAGGAGCTACCAAGGCTCCTGCACAGGGCGCACAAAAGGCTCCCACAACGCCTGCACAGCCAGCCAAATAAAATTTAATTGCAAAAAAGTAAGGGAAACATTTGGAGCTACCAAATATTTTCCTTACCTTTGCACTCGCTTTTGAGATACAAAGCACCATTAAGATGGTGGGTGTAGTTCAGTTGGTTAGAGCGTCAGATTGTGGTTCTGAATGTCGTGGGTTCGAGTCCCACCCCCCACCCTTGCGAAATCCCTGTGGTTTAAGAGCCATAGGGATTTGTTGTAAATACGAAGCTTATTCTTTCTTCTTATCATAAATCCAAAAACATGAAAGTCCTTCAAAGCTCTATTTTCCGCGCTATCTGTGCTATTATCGTCGGTGCATTGCTTGTGAAATACCGTGAGCAAACCGTCACGTGGATAACCATTCTCATTGGTGTAATATTCTTTATATCAGGTGTCATAAGCTGCATTGCCTACTTTTCGGCAAAGCGCAAAAGCACAGGCGACGACCTTGATATTTACGATGCCAATGGCAAACTCATAGTGCAGTCAAAGCCCATGTTTCCAATTGTCGGCATTGGCAGCCTCATCCTTGGCGCCATACTCGCCCTGTTTCCAAATGCCTTCGTCAACGGCCTGGTCTACGTGCTTGCGGCAATCCTCATTCTTGGAGCCATAAACCAACTTTTCAATCTGACTGCCGCCACAAGATTTGCGCATATAGGCTTAGTGTGGTGGATTGTCCCCATATTGGTACTCATAATAGGCATTGTCGCCATAGCCAAACCGTCAGTCATTGCTACAGCGCCCTTGCTAATTATAGGCTGGTGCATGATGGTTTATGGTGCCGTGGAAATAATCAACAGTATAAAGATTCACCAGTGCAAGAAAAGAGTAAAAGTTGCTCAGGCTGACAGCGAAGCCACCGGTTCTACTACAGAAGAAGACACTCAAACACAGGAATCCGCTGCCGTTGATAATGGTAACGACGAACAAATATAAACTAAGTCTGGGCTAAACGAGACTTGGATATTGGCTGAATGAAGTTATGAAGCAGGCTTGACGGCAACTGCTTTAATGCTTCTTTGCCGCGTGCAACGTAATGACAGTTATCTCATTAGGCATGTTCAGGCGGAAAGGAACAAGCCCGCCAAGTCCTGCAGAAACATAAAGATAACGACCATTATGTTCGTATAGCCCAAGGTCCTCATTATGAGGTCTTTCTGTCGGCCGCCAGCCAAGAATCTGCATCTGACCGCCGTGGGTATGCCCGCTAAGCGTAAGCTGCACATGGCTGCGTGGCAAGATGTTGCGTTTCCAGGCTGAAGGGTCATGCTGCAAGAGAATTACAAACGCAGAATCGGGAATGCCCTTCAAAGTTTTTCTTAAGTCGCCACGCGAAGGGAAAGGCGGTTTGCCGTCATTCTCCTCCCCTGCAAGCCATATAGAACTGCCGCCGCGAGTAATCTTTATGTTCTCATTACACAAAGGTTTACCAAGCTGGCTTTCCAATGCAAGAAGCTCGCGTCGCATGCTCTGCTCCAAGGCAGGCGTTGAACGTACATATTGCGCATAATCATGATTGCCCAAAACAAAATAGGTATAAGGCAATCGGCGCAAGACTTTCATCATTTTGCTGACTTCCTGCGGGCGCATATTCTGCATGTCGCCAGTGAAACACACCATGTCAATATCACGCTGAGCCCGTATGCTGTCAATCTCTGCCTCAAGTATACGGCTACGCCAACCATCGAAAGTGCCGACATGAAGATCAGAAATGTGAACTATGCGGAAACCATCAAACTCGCTTGGCAGGTCTTTGAACGACAGGTCTACATGGTCTACTTTTATCTTTCCAATACCCACGCTAAGCCCGTAGATATAAGCAAATACGGCAATCGCACTCAGAACCAAGCCTAATCTATGACCATAGTTATAACGCGTATGGAAGATATGCCTTATGGCGGAGCCAATGCATGACGTAAGGGCAAATACAGCTTTTGGACCAACAAACAGCCCGAAAAGCAGCAAATAAAGGTTTAGCCAAGTAAGGTCGGTTGGCGCAAAATTATGGATGGACGCCAATGCCAGCGTATAGACAAGCATGACCACACACGGCAGCCACCATAAGCAACGTAACACCGGGTGACTAAGATAGCGCGTTCGGTAATAATGCAGCCAAATGTAAATATCCGGCAACAATATCAATAAAATCATCCAACCAAAGATCCGGTGTATCATTATAGTAAATTATAATATAATGTGCAATAGTAAATGCGGCTACTTTTTGATAAGACTGGAAACGAGGAACTTGCGCATTAGCTCCACAGGCAGCCCACGACGGTGGGCATAATCGCTCAGTTGGTCTTCTCCTATCTTCCCCACATCAAAGTAACAAGCCTTTGGATGCGCAAACATCAGTCCGGAAACTGAAGCGTGCGGCTGCATCATACCAGAGGAAGTTAGACGTATGCCAATCTTTGACATGCCGATGAGACGCTCCAATAAGAAGTTTATGCTTGTGTCTGGCATCGAAGGATAACCCACCGCAGGCCGTATACCTTGATAAAGCTCAGCATGAATGTCGTTCATTGACAATTTCTCATCACGGGCATAGCCCCAATACTTTCGCCTTACTTCAAGGTGCATCTTCTCAGCAGTGCCCTCGGCAAGCCTGTCAGCAAGCGTTTGCGACAACATTTTACCGTAAACGTCATTGTCATAACCCTTTGTAAGCTCCACATCCACAGTAGCTGCAAAAGCCCCAAGCCTGTCCTTTCTGCCTGAAGACAAAGGCATGAGAAAGTCGGATAAGCAATAATTTGGTTTTCCTTTGGCACTCGGTTTTTGCTGCCTCAACATTGGCAAGCGCAAGCCATCGACCACTATGTCATCGCCATCACTATTGGCATTCATTATCTCAAATATAGCATGAGTGTGATAACTGCCCTCCCATGAGTCAAGCATGGCATTGGCTTCAGCGTGAAGGCGGTCACGTTCTTCGCCGTTCTTGCCGTTCATGCTCCAAGCATAATCGAAGTAAATCCAGTTTATGAACGGACGTATGTCACTTATGTCATATTGCAATATCATGCCAACATTTCTGCCTTATTACTATTTCTCTCTAAACTTTACAGCCTCTCCCCTATATTGATTGTCGATACTTCCATCGCTATAAACTGTATGCCCATTACAAATTGTGCGCATTACCCGCCAGCGAAATTGGTTACCCGTGAGCGGACTCCAATGGCATTTGCTCTGCACAATATCATCAGTAAGCGTCCACGGCGCTCCCCGCCTAACTATCGTTACGTCTGCCTTATAGCCTTGTCGCAGGAAACCACGTCTTGAAACAGAGAAAAGGCGCGCCGGATTATGGCACATGAGCCAAACGAGGCGTTCAATTGTGAGCACGCCTTCGTCTACGAGCTGAAGCATTGACACAAGCGAGAACTGCACCATCGGCATGCCGGAAGCAGCCTTGGCACAACCTCCAAGCTTTTCTGCATACAGATGTGGAGCGTGGTCGGTAGCCACACAAGCAATATGCCCGTCGGCAAGAGCCAACCGAAGTGCCTCCCGGTCAAACGTTGTCTTTACAGCAGGATTGCACTTTATAAGTGCTTTCTTTGAGGCATAGTCGTTATCTGCAAAAAGCAAATGGGCAAGCACTGCCTCGCCCGTAATTTGCGGCATCTGTCCTTCGCCGCATGTATCGCTATCAACATCAAGCAAGCCAAGTTCCTTTGCCGTGGATATGTGCGCAATGTGCAGGCGAGTGCCATGCCTACGCGCAAGCTCCACAGCCAAAGACGAGCTTTCGAAGCACGCTTCCTCTGAACGTATCTTGGGGAACTGCTTTATATCAGGATCATCGCCATATTTTTCCTTTGCCGCAGCCATATTCCTGTTTATAATGCCTGTGTCTTCACAATGCGTCATTAGCGGCAAGCCAAGCCGGGCACATTCTGCAAACACGGCATTGAGCGCATCGGCTTTGTCAACAAGCATATTGCCCGTAGACGCGCCCATAAAAAGCTTTATGCCTGGAAAGCGAGTGCGGTCAAGCTCCTCAAAAGAGGCGGCATTGTCATTAGTTGCTCCATAGAAGAAAGCATAGTTCACGTGGCTTTCTTCAGCCGCCCTGTTCATTTTGTCCTGCCAAGCCTCATTGCTCGTGGTTTGCGGCTTGGTGTTAGGCATTTCGAAATAAGTGGTCACTCCGCCAAATGCCGCCGCCCTCGACTCGCTTTCTATATCAGCTTTATACGTAAGTCCCGGCTCACGGAAATGGACATGCTCATCTATGATTCCAGGCAAAACGAAGCACCCCGTGGCATCTACTATTTTATCGTAGCTTCCACGGGGCGTCTCATCTTCTACTATTTGCTTTATCGTATCGTCCTCAATGATGAGCGAGCCTTTGAAGGCACGCCCTTCATTGACGATGATTCCGTTTTCAATTATTGTTTTCATTCTTAAGATTTTCAGCAGGAGCTTCCGACGGGTTTGCCATCTCATTAGGCGTTGGCCCGTCTTGCGGAGGCAAAACCTGCGGCGCAGATTGCGGCTGTGCAGGCTGTGGCTGAGCCACAGGAGCCTTGGTGCCGTTCATGATATTCTGGTTTTCCTGAGCAGCCTCGTAGTATTCTTTAACCTGCGGATTGCTCTTGAACTTGTCAGTAGCCTTACTCATTATGTCTTCCACCCATGCGTCAAGCATTGGAACCTCATAGCGGTTCATGCATACATTGATAAAGACATAGGGCCCAAGGATATTGTCCATATTCTCAGTAATGAAAGACGTGACAAGCTTGTCCATCTTGTCGTTTATCTCGGCATTCTTTTGTGCCAGCCTCACGTTTACGGCGTTCATATTGCTGCCGTTCATTATGGCTTGGTCATGCTGATGCACAAGATCAGCACTTTGGTTGAGCAACTGCGTGAATTTCTGGCGGAATGCCGTGAGCTTGTCATTGAGCGGCGTGCCTGTAACGCTTTCCTGCGTGTTGTCTATCTTCACCTGTATGTCGCCGTTTTCAAGCACCACAGGTATACTGTTGTTGTCGTCGAGCATTATGTTTGCCACACGCACAGAGTCGGTAGACCCCGCGAACTCAAACTGGCCGTGGACGACATCGCATGAGTCTACGTTCTTAAGAGCCGTATCCTTTAGCACCTTAAGGTATAGTTTCTGCCCGTCAAGCGTACTGACGCTTGTATTGCCAACAATGCGGAAACTGTTACCACATGATGTAAGGGCGAGCAAACTGACTATAGCGTATAAGACTTTATTCATAAATGTTTCTTTCTTGCAACGACAAAGATACAATCTATTGATGAGTATATAAAAGATTTTTATTCAATTTAAATATACGAGCTACTCTTTTATATTTTTTTTGGAAAGCTCGTGGTCAATGCGATGAGCTGTATAAACCTCAAGGATGGCGGCTATAAGCAACAACACGACCCACTTGTTGTATAAAAATGTAATATACGTCTCTTGATTCGTGAAGAAGCCACGGAAGAAGCTGTGCCCGGCGTTGGCATAGACAGTGTCAGCCAATATAATGCCGGAGACAATGAAAAGGATGTCCGACAGGTTCTGCGTCTTCTTCAGCCTGCGCACGGTAAGCTCTCTGCCCTCATAAACCTGCAACAGCTGCATGGTGGCAAACATCACGGCTCCGAGGAGGAACACCCAGCACATTACGAGCGGCGCGGCTTGCAACACGCAACAACCCACGCCTATGACTATGAGCGCACCGCCTGCAAGGAATATAATGCTTTGTATTTTACTTAGTTGCTTCATTTGTTTCAGTTGTTAAGTCCGAGCTGTTGTCTGCGTATTTATCACTTCTGAGCACGAAAATATCTTCGTCGTCAGCCTTCATAAAGTACCGTTCACGGGCAATCTTCTCTATGGCGCGCGGGTTATGAGCAATCTCGCGCAGCTCCTCATTGGCAACTTCGGTCTGCTTGTTATACTTGTCGATTTCTTCTTTCAACTCGCTAATCCTCATGTCGTACTTTATGCGCTGTAGGAAACTGTTGTCGTCGACAAAGCCTACGAGAATCGTGCCCAGCACTATCGTGATGAGGTATTTATAATGGGCTATGATGCCTACGGCTGTCGGCAGTTTCTTGTTCATTCGCTTCCTAAATTAGTGATAACGCCATGCAAAGATATAGCATTTTGAAGAAAAGAGCAAAAGAAATGCTCACAAATGACCCTCTTTCACTCTTTTTTTATAATCTTTAATGTCTATGAACGGCGCATCTGCCTTACTTCTACGCCGCACGAGCCCGATTCATGCGCCGTACGAATGAGACAAACGCGCCGTACGAATGAAACAAGTGCGCCGTGCATAGAAGGTTGCTACGCCGTAGATAAGATGCGATTACAGCGCAAACGAAAAGCACTTGCGCCGTAAAGAATTTTGGCAGTAAATCATTTGAGCTGAAACAGCCTGCGAGAATAAACCATACAAGGCGAAAACATACTGACTAAAAACAAAGAAAAGCCTGTTTTTCTTTGTAATGCCAACTATTTACACTATCTTTGCAATCTAAAACTACACAATAATAATATATGGACAACTATATAGTGTCGGCAAGGAAGTATCGCCCGATGACATTCTCGTCGGTGGTAGGTCAAGAGGCTCTTACCACCACGCTCAAGAATGCCGTCAAGAGCGGCAAACTGGCTCATGCCTATCTTTTCTGCGGCCCGCGCGGAGTAGGCAAGACAACCTGCGCCCGCATTTTCGCCAAGGCGATAAACTGCGAGAACCCCACAGCCGACGGCGAGGCGTGCAACGAATGCGAAAGCTGTCGTGCTTTCAACGAAGGACGCTCGATGAACATCTTCGAGCTCGACGCGGCAAGCAACAACTCGGTGGAGAACATAAAGTCGCTCATGGAGCAGACACAGATACCTCCGCAGATGGGCCGCTACAAGGTGTTCATCATCGACGAGGTGCACATGCTCTCCACCCAAGCCTTCAACGCTTTCCTCAAAACCCTTGAGGAGCCTCCACAGCACGTCATCTTCATCCTCGCCACAACAGAAAAGAACAAGATTCTGCCCACCATCCTCTCCCGTTGTCAGATATACGACTTCGAGCGCATGACAGTGCCTGAGATTATCAAGCACCTTGAAATGGTTGCCGGCAAGGAGGGCATCACCTACGACGAGGAAGCACTGAACGTGATTGCAGAGAAAGCCGACGGCGGCATGCGCGACGCGCTTTCCATCTTTGACCAAGTGGCGAGCTTCTGTCAAGGGCACATCACGTTTGAGAAAGTGCTCGAAGACCTGAACGTGCTCGACGCTGACAACTACTTTAAGATAGTGGACTTGTCGCTGGAAAACAAGGTCAGCGACATAATGGTGCTGCTTGACAGCATCATAACGCGTGGCTTCAGCGGCGCTAACATCGTCAATGGCCTTGCCTCGCACATCAGGAACGTGATGATGGCGAAAGACGCCCAGACGCTGCCACTGCTCGAAGTGAGCGACAGCCAACGGCAGAAATACCAGCAACAGGCGCAGAAATGCCCGTTGCCATTCCTTTACAAGGCGTTGAAAATACTGAACGAATGCGACGTAAACTACCGCCAGAGCAGCAACAAACGCCTCTTGGTTGAGCTGACGCTCATACGCGTGGCACAAATAACCCAGCCCGACGACGATGCCGAAGGCGCGGGGCGTAGCCCCATGAGATTGAAATCCCTGTTCAAGCTAAATAATGTAGTTCAGCCTAAACCGGCCATGCAGGTGACCGGGGCTGAACGGCGCCTTACGCCCACCCCTACGAGAAAACCAAGCGAGAATGCCGCCGAGGCAAAAACAAAGCCAGAGCAAACACCTCCGGCAGCACCAAGAACAAAGCTCACATCCCCCTTATCTTTTGGAAATGGCAACGGGCTGAAGCTTTACACCTTTGCCGAACTGCGGCGTGGCCCCGCCAAGGCTGAATATCAAGAGCCCATAAAGGTGGACGAGGCAGAAGCGGCGAAGGAAAAAGAAGAAAAGGTGGAGAGCCGTTTCACCGACAACGACATGCTGCGCGAATGGCTGGCTATGTGCAACAGGATGCCCGACAAGTTCGTTGGGCTCAGCTCACGACTGAAAAACATTGTGCCGCACATCACCCAATATCCAAACATGGAGGTAGTGGTCGATAATCAGGTGTTGCTCGACCAGATAACGCGCATCAAAGGCAACATACGCGCCACTATGCGCCTGAAGCTGCACAACAGCAAGATAGAGTTTACGCCGCGGCTTGCCAAGCAAGACGAGAACCAGCGCGCACTCACCAAGCTCGAGATTTTTGACAAGCTTCGCAAAAACAACCCTGCCATCGAGAAGCTGAGGGTAAAGCTGGGGCTGGAGCTTAGTTAGCCATAGGAAGCCTGGCTATAAAAAGGACTATGCAAGAATAATAGAAAATGCTGAAAACCAACTAATAATGAGAAAGTTATCAATAGTCTTCATCTTTCTGCTCATCGCATGCCTCCCTGCATCGGCGCAGAAGAAATTCAATGTCTACGGTGTAGGTTTCTATAACCTTGAGAACCTTTTCGACACGTGCCACGACGTGGGCAAGAACGACTACGAATTCCTGCCTTCTGGTTCATATAAATGGAACGGCATGAAGTACAGCCACAAGCTGCACAACATGGCGCGCGCACTGAGCGACATGGGCACGAAGATGCTGCCGGGCGTGGGATGCGCCGTGATAGGCGTTAGTGAAATAGAGAACGACAAAGTTCTGACCGACCTGTGCGCGCAGCCGGCATTGGCTGAAAGAGGCTATAAGTTTTGCCACATTGAGGGTCCTGACCGTCGTGGCGTAGACTGCGGATTGCTTTACAATCCTAAGTTCTTCACCGTAGACGATGTAAAGCTATATCCGTACATCCCGACAGAGAAGCAGAGCCCCAGGTTTCGCACGCGCGGTTTCCTCGCCGTAAGCGGGACGTTGGCGGGAGAACATGTTGTGGTGATAGTCACCCACTTGCCAAGCCGTTGGAACGACAGCTACTATCGGGAGGTTGGAGCCGAGCAGCTTAAGGCTGTCAAAGACCGCATTCTTGCTGAAGACAAAAACTGCAAGGTCATAATAATGGGCGACATGAACGACGACCCCACCGACAAGAGCATGCACAAAGCTCTGTCGGCAAAAGAGGAGATAAGCATGGTCGGCAAGGACGACATGTATAATCCCTGGTACAACATACTTGCCAAGCAAGGCACGGGCACTTTACAATATCAAGGCTCGTGGAATCTCTTTGACCAGATAATACTTTCGCCAAACCTTCTGAACAAAGACGGTAAGAAAGACTATTCCACGCTTAAATATTTCAAGAACGAAATTCAACGCATGCCCTATCTTTTCCAGACCGAGGGCAAATACAAGGGCAACACCAAGCGCACCACAGCCGGCGGCGTGTGGCTCGACGGATATTCTGACCACCTGCCAACAGTGGTTTACCTCGTAAAGGAGCAAGGCAGCAAGACAAAGGAAAACGGCGAACTAAAACTTCCTGAGTTTACTGAGGCAGAAAAGAACTTCATAAAGACATGCGAGGAAGAAAAGGAAGCGCTTGAGGCAAAAGACAAGAAATAAACAACAAGAACTGAGGCAGGCTTCGATAATAACGAGGCTTACATAAGCAATATAAGATGTCAAAAGTAGAAAGCCATCCTTTTGAGCCGTTTCTTCCGCCCAATGCGCGGCTGTTGATGCTCGGAACATTTCCTCCTGCACCCAAAAGATGGTGCATGGACTGGTATTATCCCAACTTCACCAACGACATGTGGCGCATCATTGGCATTTGCTTCTTCAACGACAAAAACCGCTTTGTAGATGCTGCAAACAAAACCTATCGCCTTGCCGAGCTAAAGACTTTTCTGAAAGAAAGGGGCATAGCCATCTTTGACACCTGCCTGCGCATACGCCGCACCACAGGGACGGCATCAGACAAAGACCTTGAAGTGGTGGAACAAGCCGACCTTGACGGCATGTTGCGCGCCCTGCCTCTGTGCAAGGGCGTGCTTGCGGCTGGCCAACTTGCCACTACTATCTTTACTGAGCACTACGGCATTGACCATAAAGGCATGAAGATGGGCGAGCATCGCGACTTCGTTTTCGAAGGGCGCGAGATAAGCCTTTACCGCGAGCCAAGTTCAAGCCGCGCCTATCCGATGAAGGTTGAAAAGAAAGCGGAGTATTATAAAGAAATGTTTAAAGAATTGGAAATATAAACACATGGACAAAGTCACAATCATAGGCATAGCAGGCGGCACAGGGTCGGGCAAAACCACCGTCGTAAGGAAAATAGTGGAAGCCCTGCCTCCCCACTTCGTGGCAGTGGTACCGCTGGACTCATATTATAACGACACCACCGGACTTACGCCGGAGGAGCGCAAGGCTATAAATTTTGATCATCCTGACGCTTTCGACTGGAAGCTGCTGATAAAGCAGATTAACGAGTTGCGCGAAGGACATGCCATTGAACAGCCCACATATTCCTATATCCTGTCAAACCGTTTGCCCGAAACGGTGCATGTAGAGCCAAAGCCTGTAATAATCATAGAGGGCATAATGACTCTCATCAACAAGCGGCTCAGAGACATGATGGACTTGAAGATTTTCGTAGACTGCGACAGCGACGAGAGGCTGATACGCAACATTCAGCGCGACACCATCGACCGCGGCCGCACCGTGTCAATGGTCGTGGACAGATACCTCAAGGTGCTGAAACCAATGCACGAGCAGTTTATTGAACCGACGAAACGCTTCGCCGACGTGATAATCCCCCAAGGCGGCGAGAATGTGAAAGGCATTGGCATGCTGACCAATTACATCAAGACGCTGGTCCCTACCGATTGATTTATATGCGCGTTCCTACCAAAACAACGCAAAACAAAAGGCTTTAGCTCTACGTAAAAGCTAAAGCCTGTGACAAGGTATCTTTACAACTTCTTTATAACGCGGCAAGGATTGCCCACGGCAACAACCCCTTCAGGAATGTCGCGAGTGACCACCGAGCCTGCGCCGATGGTAGAGCCGCTTCCGATGGTCACGCCCGGCAGAACCGTTACATTGCCGCCAAACCATACGCTGTCGCCCACGGTTATGGGCGCGGAGCACTCAATGCCCTTGTCTCGCTTTACGGGGTCGGTGGGATGTATAGCCGTATAGAAACTGCAATTTGGCCCTATGAAAACATTGTCGCCAAACGTCACCTTGGCTTCGTCAAGAATAACAAGATTGTAGTTGGCAAAGAAATTGTCGCCAACCTCGATGTTCGAGCCAAAGTCGAAGTGAAAAGGAGTGTTTACATGCAGGCCTTTTCCTGCCTTGCCAAAGAGCTTGGCAAGGCGCCTGTCACGCTCCGCAAAGTCTTTTGGAGCCATGCCGTTTATCTCGAAACACTCCTGCTGGCAGCGTCTGATCGACTTCTGCAAGTCTTCATCCGAAGCGTTGTACCAGTCTCCCGACATCATTTCTTCAAAGATATTCTTTTCCATATCTGTTCTGCATTATTTATCCTACATCATATTCTTAAGCACAGTCACAGCCTCCGCCACGCTTGGCACATTGCTTACCTTGATAAGCCTGTGCCCGTGAGCATCCTTGAAATTGCAGCGTTTCGGGTTTTGCATTACATAATTTATTATGCGCCCGAAAGCATTGCTCTTATAGAAAGGCGAAGCCTGATTGCCCACGAACTGCATAGACATGGTTCCTTGGCGCAACATGATTTTCTCGCATCCGAGCTGTTTTCCGTAGCGGCGCAGCAATACCACGTGCATGAGTTCGTCGCCCTCGCGTGGCACAGGCCCGAAACGGTCGACGAGCCGCTGGCGGAAAGCCGAAAGCTCATCGTCGCGCTCTATGTTGTCCAGTTCGCGATACAAGAGCATCCTCTCCGCGCTTGTAGGCACATAAGTGTCTGGGAAGAACATCGGCAAGTCGCTCTCCACGGCGCAGTCGTCCACGAACTCGCTTCCCGACACTTCTCGCCCTTGCTTTATGTCATCGGCATAGAGGTCGGTGAACTCGTCGTTCTTCAGCTCCGTCACTGCCTGATTCAATATCTTCTGGTAGGTTTCGTAACCCAGTTCCTCCATGAAACCGCTTTGCTCAGAGCCGAGCAGGTTGCCCGCCCCGCGTATGTCAAGGTCTTGCATGGCAAGATTGAAGCCGCTGCCAAGGTCGGAGAAAGTCTCCAGTGCCTCCAATCGCCGCCTTGCCTCAGGCGTCATGGCTGAGCGCGGCGGCGCAATAAGGTAGCAGAAAGCCTTGCGGTTGCTTCGCCCCACGCGCCCGCGCATTTGGTGCAGGTCGGAAAGCCCGAACCGTTGTGCGTCGTTTATTATTATGGTATTGGCATTTGGGATGTCCACACCGTTCTCGACAATAGTCGTTGAAAGCAGCACGTCATAATCATAGTTGATAAAACCCATGATGATTTTCTCCAGTTCCTCGGGCTGCATCTGCCCGTGTCCGATGGCTACACGGCAGTCGGGCACGTACTTGTGTATGAGGTCGGCAATCGCCTGCAAGTTGTTTATCCTGTTGTTGACGAAGAACACCTGTCCCGAGCGGCTCATCTCGAAGTTTATTGCATCGGCTATGACCTCATGGCTGAATGTGCACAGCTCTGTGTGTATGGGGTATCGGTTTGGCGGCGGTGTGCGCATGATGCTCATGTCGCGCGCTCCCATGAGTGAGAATTGCAGAGTTCTGGGTATAGGCGTAGCCGACATGGTCAGCGTGTCCACGTTTGTCTTCAGCTTACGCAGCTTCTCCTTCGTAGCCACGCCGAACTTCTGTTCCTCGTCTATGACGAGCAGTCCGAGGTCGTGCCATTTCACCTGTTTCCCAAGCAGCTTGTGCGTACCTATGATGATGTCTATTCTTCCAGCCTCCAAGTCTTCAAGCACCTGCCTCGTCTGTTTGGCCGAACGGGCTCGTGAGAGATAATCCACTCTTACGGGGAAGTCTCTCAGCCTGCGCTTGAAAGTCTGGAAATGCTGGTAGGCGAGCACCGTCGTGGGCACGAGCACAGCCGTCTGCTTGTTGTCGCAAGCCGCCTTAAACGCCGCTCTGACAGCCACTTCCGTCTTTCCGAATCCCACGTCGCCGCACACCAGGCGGTCCATTGGCACGGCGCGCTCCATATCTGCCTTAACGTCCTGCGTGGTTTTCAGCTGGTCGGGAGTGTCCTCATATATAAAGCTTGCTTCCAGCTCGTGCTGCATGAAGTTGTCCGGCGAGAAAGCGAATCCTTTCTCATGGCGGCGTTTGGCATAAAGCTTTATGAGGTCGCGGGCAATGTCCTTTATCTTCTTCTTCGTTCGCTCCTTCAGCCTTTCCCATGCCCCCGTGCCGAGAACGCTGAGCCGCGGCGGCTCGCCGCTGTCTGAGCTGCGGTACTTTGAAATCTTATAAAGCGAATGTATCGATACGTCTACCTTATCGTTGTTCTGATAGATAATGCGTATCACCTCCTGATGGCCGTCGCCGCCGGGCGTCGGCACCTTTATCAGCCCGCCGAACTTGCCTATTCCGAAGTCCACATGCACGATGTAGTCGCCCGGTTGCATCTCCTGCAACTCCTTCATGGTCAACGCCATCTTGCCCGCACGCGCTTTGTCCGACTTGATGTTGTACTTATGGAAGCGGTCGAAAATCTGATGGTCGGTGAAGAAGCAAGCCTTCAGGTCTGTGTCGTAGAAGCCCTCGTGCAGGGTGCCTTTGACGGGCTCGAAAAGGCTGTTCTCAGCCTTCATGCCTGCCGCCTGCGGGCTTTCGCCGTCCATGCCGTCGAAGATGTCACGCAGGCGTTGCTGCTGCTTTGGGCTGTCGGCAAGCACATATATCTTGTATCCCTGGAGCTGGAAGTCCTCAAACGACTGCTTCAGAAGGCTGAAATTCTTGTGGAACAGGGGCTGCGGCTTGGTGTGGAAGTCAATTGTAGCCATTCCTTTTCCCTCCCCGTACGTCGTCGGTGAGAGAGTCACCCACCGCAGTTTCTCCAAGCCTTCGGCAAACATCGTCGGGCGGCAAATCACGCTGTCGCGGTTCATATCGCGCTTTATCTGCTGCTGTTCAAGCTCCGTAGCGCCGTCCATGCGCTCGGCAAGAGCCTGCGACGAGAAGCCGTCGTCGTAGACCCGCTTCACGGTGTCGAAGACAAGGCGGCTGTCCTTCATCACCACCAGTGTGTCGGCAGGCAGGAAGTCCGTAAACGGCACCTTCTCGGTTGTCTGCCCAGCCAGTTCCGGCACTATCTCTATGCTTGCCTTCCGCTCTTTCGACAGCTGGTCTTCGACGGAGAATGTGCGTATGGTGTCAATCTCGTCACCGAAGAAGTCTATGCGGAACGGCAACTCGCAGCTGTAGCTGTAAACGTCTATTATGCTCCCTCTGACGGCAAACTGCCCCGGCTCGTACACATAATCCACTTCCGTAAAGCCCAGGTCGCGCAGCCTGTGCTCCAAGTCGCTTATGTCTATGACTTGCGAAGTGCGCAACTGGATGCGCCTCTCATCAAGATGCTTTCTCGACACCACGAGCTCTGCAATTGCCTCTGGATAAGTGACTATGAAAAGAGGGGAGCCCACCCCAAGCCCCTCCCCTACAGGGATGGGAGAGGCATCACCATTGCGATAGCTTTGGGAATTAGAAGATTTTGCAGTGGCTAATGCGGAAAGCACCTCAGTCCTGGATATTTCATTCGCCGAGTCCCTCTGCCCATACTTGACGGACCTGCGATAGCTCGACGGGAAAAAGAATACATTGGCGTCATTTCCCTCCTTCGGCTTTGCAGCCTCCCCT
>CAZZNO010000024.1:0-2447 GCA_964655685.1 uncultured Prevotella sp. | reverse complement strand
CCCGCCTCGTCGGCATCGTCAAGCACAAAAAGAACGGTGCGCCCAAGTCTCTCCTTGATGGAGGAAAAGAGCAACGGCATCGACGAAGCCACAAGCCCCCGGAGAAGAACGCGGTTCACCGCATCATCCCCCAACGTCTTCAGCAGGGCGCCGGCCTGCGGCAACCGCCCGTATAGTGTTTCTAAATTCTGGAAAGTCATATTGCCCTTTACGCCTTCGGGTATTTCCTGAACCATCCGTCCAGCCTGAGCCTTATAACCCCGAAAAGAGCCTCGGAGAAAATGCCGCCGCTCATCTTGCTTGTGCCTTCGCGGCGGTTGACAAACACCACCGACACCTCCTTTATCTTGAAGCCGATCTTATAGGCAGTGTATTTCATCTCTATCTGGAAAGCATAGCCCTTGAAGCGTATCTTGTCAAGCTCAATAGTCCGGAGCACGCGGCGGCGGTAGCACACGAAGCCTGCCGTGGTGTCATGCACGTCTATGCCCGTGACGAAGCGCACATACTGCGAGGCGAAATAGCTCATCAGCACGCGCCCCATAGGCCAGTTGACCACGTTCACGCCCGACACATAGCGCGAGCCCACCGCCACGTCGGCACCCTCGTCGTGGCAAGCGGCGTAGAGGCGCGGCAGGTCGTCGGGGTTGTGGCTGAAGTCGGCATCCATCTCAAACACATACTCATAGTCATGCGCCAGCGCCCACTTGAAGCCGGCTATGTAAGCCGTGCCCAGTCCCTGCTTGCCCTTGCGCTCTATCAGGAAAAGCCTGTCGCCGAACTCTCGCTGCTGCAAGTCCTTCACAATGGAGGCAGTACCGTCAGGGCTGCCGTCGTCAATGACCAGTATATGGAAACACTTCTTCAGCCCGAAGACGGCGCGTATAATCTTTTCCATATTCTCCCTCTCGTTGTAGGTCGGGATAATCACAATCGAGTCACTGTCATGCATAGTTCCTAAGCGTTTGTTAATAGCAAAAAGGGGCACCCGTACACAGGCACCCCGGACATGTGACCCCGGTGGGACTCAAACCCGCGACACTCAGAACCGGAATCTGATGCTCTATTCAACTGAGCTACGGGGCCAGGTCACGTGAAACCGCTTGCAAAGGTAGCAAATGTTTTCGAAAAACAGGAAAGAAACGGCAGAAAATATTTCAGCTTATACACAGCGCAATGAAAATCAGCAAAAATATGGCAAAATGAAAAATAAAACGGCAATAAGCTTGCGTCTTAATAATATATTATGTAACTTTGCGCACAAATTATCAACAACGAGAGAAACAAAGTATAAAGGAAAGATATGAGCAAACTGATAAAGCCCGTGGGCTACAAAGCCCTTCTCGACCGCCAGCAGACGGAGCAGGGCATAAAACAGATAAAAGAGTTTTTCCAAGAGAACCTCAGCACGGAGCTGCGCCTGAGCCGCGTCACGGCTCCGCTGTTCGTGCTCAAAGGCCTCGGCATCAACGATGACCTTAACGGCGTGGAGCGTCCCGTCACCTTCCCCATAAAAGACATGGGCGACGCTAAGGCGGAGGTGGTTCACTCGCTCGCGAAATGGAAACGCCTCACCCTCGCCGAGTACAACGTGCAGCCGGGCTACGGCATATATACCGACATGAACGCCATACGCGCCGACGAGGAGTTGGACAACCTCCACTCGCTCTACGTAGACCAGTGGGACTGGGAAGCCGTCATCACCCCTGCCGACCGCACCATTGCATTTCTCGAAGACATCGTGCGACGCATCTACTCCGCCATACTGCGCACCGAGTTCCTTGCCTGCGAGAGCCATCCGCAGCTGAAGCCCTTCCTACCGCGGGAGATACACTTCATACACTCGCAGGACTTGCTCGACATGTACCCCGACAAAGACCCCCACGAGCGCGAGGACGCCATCTGCCGCAAGTATGGCGCCGTGTTCATCGAAGGCATAGGCGGCAAGCTGTCAGACGGCAGGAAGCACGACGGCAGAGCCCCCGACTACGACGACTGGTCCACCATTGCCGAGAACGGCAAGGCGGGGCTCAACGGCGACATACTGATATGGTACCCCGTGCTCGGTCGCTCGTTCGAGCTCAGCTCTATGGGTATACGTGTAGACAAGGCAGCGCTCCTGCGCCAGCTCAGCCTCGAGGGCGAGGAAGACCGCCAGCAGCTCTACTTCCACCAACAGCTTCTCCAAGACCGCCTTCCCCTGAGCATAGGCGGAGGCATAGGCCAAAGCCGCCTCTGCATGGTCATGCTGCACAAAGCACACATAGGCGAGATACAGGCAAGCATCTGGCCCGACGACATGCGCAGGCAATGCGAACAGTGGGGCATGCCGCTGATATAAGAATCAGAAAACTTTACTAATGCATAATGCTTAATGCTTAATGCATAATGGGGGTGTATCAAAATGAGCCTATAGAGCCTGGAAGGCTCTACGCTTGCTTAACCCC
>CAZZNO010000023.1:24908-30298 GCA_964655685.1 uncultured Prevotella sp. | reverse complement strand
CTTTACGCTATCGCCAACTTGCTTAAAAGCGCTCAGAACTCCTTAAAATGACATGCCAAGGGGAGGCGTGTATCACTACTTCCCCTGGGTTATTATTTCCACACCGCGTGTAACAATGCGGTTCTGCTCGTTCATCACTTGGAAGTACTCGCTCATGTCCCAAACGTCACGGGCTATGAGAGCCTTTAGCTGAGCCTTCAGATATGGTATTGTGCGCTCTTGCTCTGCCTTGTCTGTGGGCTCAATCTTTTGCCTTTTGCCAATAGCGAAGATGCTGTCAACAAGCTGCTGGGGAACTTGATAATTGGCAAGATAATCCTTGAAAGCTGGGTATTTTGTCTTTATCTCTTTGCGATGAGTGTCCATATACTTCAAGTCGCAGTCCATTATTATATTCTTCGCCATAAGCTTGCGATGGAAAGACGTGTACTGCATGGTGTCGAGCGGAACAAAATAATCAGGCATTATTCCTCCGCCGCCATAAACTGTGCGGTGCTTTCTGAGAGTATAATATTTCAATGAGTCGGCAAAATGAATGCTGTCGGCAGAGTAGAGCTCGCCATGTTTATAACGCGTGTCAAGCTCCATCTCATAATCTTTTCTATCGCCCTTAGTATATGGTTTCTGTATGCATCTGCCTGAAGGCGTGTAATAATGCGCAATGGTAAGGCGCATCATAGAGCCATCGGCAAACTCAACAGGACGCTGTACAAGTCCCTTGCCAAAAGAGCGTCGGCCTACCACCGTACCGCGGTCTTGATCCTGTATGGCTCCCGTGACAATCTCGGCAGCCGAAGCCGTGAACTCATTGACCAGCACGACAACTTTTCCGTCTACAAGATTGCCGTTGCCTTGTGCCCTGTAATCGTAGCGCGTAGCCTGTCTGCCTTGTGTATAAACGATGAGGTCGCCCTTCTGCAGGAACTCGTTGGCAATCTGTACAGCCGCCTGTAAATAACCTCCGCCATTGTCTTCAAGGTCAAGAATGAGGTCGTGCATTCCTTGCTTCTTCAAGGCATCCACCGCCGTCATAAACTCTTTGTAAGTAGTAGCGCCAAAGCTGCCTATGCGTATGTACCCCACTGACGGGCGAATAATATAGTATGCGTCAAGTGTCTTTACCGGTATCTTGTCTCGCGTAACAACAAACGTCAGCTTGTCGCTTATGCCACGGCGAACAATCGTGAGCTTTACCTCTGTGCCCTTAGGCCCCCGAAGCCGCCTCATTATTTCCTCTCGCGACATTTTTACGCCCGCTATAGTCGTATCGTCTACCGCAATGATGCGGTCGCCAGCCTGGATGCCCACTTTCTCAGAAGGTCCCTTGGCGACAGGCTGAATTATAAGAAGCGTGTCTTCTTGCATGTTGAACTGCACACCAATGCCGTCGAAAGAGCCATTGAGCGACTCGTTCATTGCCTTTGTTTCCTTGGCAGTAGTATAAGACGAATGAGGGTCAAGCTTCTCAAGCATTCCACGTATGCCGTCCTCCACAAGCTTTTGCTCGTCAACAGAGTCAACATAAAGACTCTTTATTGCAACCTCAGCTATCTGTAGCTTACGCAAAGGCGAGTCTTTGCCATAGTCAAAACGAACCTGTTGTGCCGTAGCAGAAAGAGCAACAAAAGAAAAAAGCAACAATGCCCCTACGCCCCTGCGAAAGAGCGAGCATTGAATATAGGATACGGCATTGAACACACGTTTCAAATTCAGTCTCATTTTATAGTTTATATTTGTAAGAAATCCTTTTAAACAACTCTTTTACACATCATATACACCAACTGGGAGAAGTACGAAGAAGCTTAGCCATGTTTCGCAAACACTATGCGGTTTCTTCCTCCGGCAAGTCTTCTTCTATAACAAGATTGTCAATAATGAAGTTTTGCCTCTCCATTGTATTCTTGCCCATATAGTATTCGAGAAGCTTCTGCACTTGGTCGTTTTTATGCAATGTCACTTGCTCAAGACGCATGTCTGGCCCGATGAAATGGACAAATTCGTCGGGTGAAATCTCTCCAAGCCCCTTAAAGCGCGTTATCTCCGGTTCGGGTCCAAGGTCCTTGATGGCTTTCTTACGCTCCTCGTCAGTGTAACAATAGCGGGTAATGAAGTCGCCCTTACGCTCTCCCTTTGCAAGGCGTTCATCTGCTTCAGCAATGACTTTCTTGCTTTTAATCTTTGAACGACGGTTGCGCACACGGAAAAGCGGAGTCTGAAGAACATAGACATGTCCCTTCTTTATAAGTTCCGGATAGAACTGCAAGAAGAATGTTATGATGAGAAGGCGTATGTGCATGCCGTCAACATCGGCATCTGTAGCAACGATGACCTTATTGTAACGCAGGTTGTCAAGTCCGTCTTCTATGTCAAGCGCAGCCTGAAGCAGGTTGAATTCCTCATTCTCATACACCACCTTCTTGGTTAAGCCATAAGAGTTGAGCGGCTTTCCACGCAGCGAGAACACTGCTTGCGTGTTCACATCGCGGCTTTTGGTAATGCTTCCGCTTGCCGAATCACCTTCGGTTATGAAAATAGACGATTCTTCTTTGCGTTCGTTCTTGGCATCGCTGTAATGGATACGGCAGTCACGCAGCTTACGGTTGTGCAGGTTAGCCTTCTTGGCGCGCTCGCGAGCAAGCTTCGTAACGCCCGCCATTGCCTTGCGTTCGTGCTCGCTTTCCTTAATCTTTGTTTCCAGCACGTCGGCTACATCTTCCTTGTGTATATGCAGATAGTTGTCTACTTCCCGCTTCACAAAGTCGCCTACATACTTGTTTATGCTTTCTCCGTTCGGCTCCATGAGCGTAGAGCCAAGCTTTATCTTCGTCTGACTCTCGAACACTGGCTCCTCCACATTGATTGCTATAGCCGCCACAATGCCATTGCGAATATCGGTGTATTCGTAGTTTTTGTCATAATATTCCTTTATAGTCTTGGCTATATGCTCCTTAAAGGCACTTTGATGAGTGCCGCCCTGCGTGGTATGTTGGCCATTGACGAAGCTGTGATATTCCTCACCATACTGATTTGTATGCGTGAAGGCTATCTCTATATCTTCCCCTTTGAGGTGGACAATGGGATAAAGCGGCTCCGTAGTCATGTTGTCCACAAGCAGGTCTTGAAGCCCGTTGCGGCTCTTTATGCGGCGGCCATTATACATAATGGTAAGCCCACTATTGAGGTAAGTATAATTGCGGAGCATGTTTTCCACGATTTCATCGTGAAAACTGTAGTTCTTAAACAGTGTATTGTCAGGCTCAAAGAATATAAAAGTACCGGTTTCATCGTTGCTTTTCTCAGTCTTGTCACTTTTGAGCTTACCCCGTTCAAAGACCAAATCACGTACCTTTCCCTCACGGTAACTCTTAACCTCAAAACGAGACGAAAGCGCATTTACCGCCTTAACGCCTACGCCGTTCAGTCCTACGCTTTTCTTGAATGCCTTGGTGTCATACTTGCCACCAGTGTTCAGTACAGAGACAGCCTCAACAAGCTTGCCCTGCGGAATGCCACGTCCATAGTCTCTCACCGATACGCGAAGATTGTCCTCAACGTCCACTTCTATACGGTCGCCGGCATTCATCTTGAACTCGTCTATAGAGTTGTCGATTACTTCTTTCAGCAACACGTATATGCCATCCTCCGGCAAGTTTCCATCGCCAAGACGGCCGATGTACATTCCAGGCCTCGTACGCACATGCTCCATATCGGACAAGTGGCGTATGTTTTCGTCTGTGTATTGTACTGTATTATTGTTTTCTTCCATTGTTTCTTACTTTTTCCATCGCGCACATAACCGTGCGCTGCAATCAGTGCGAGGAGATAACTACTCTATCTTCTTCCTGTAGCACCGTCTCCGCTTGTGGTTTATGTGTTCAAGAGAGCTCCACTGACCCTGTACGCCATTGTTGTTCTCCATTTCCACATTGGTCTCGCCCCACTTGAAACCATATTCGATGTAGCGCGGTATGAGGTCGGCAAAGAGCAGGGCATTGGCTCCCTTGGAACGGTATTCCGGCAAGAAGCCTATGAGCAACAGGTCAACACCTTCTGACTTGTGAGCTTTCAGGGCACGCAAGACATGCCACCAGCCAAACGGGAACAGCCTGCCACGATGGCATTTCTGCATAGCGCGAGCCATAGACGGCATTGTGATTCCTACGCCGGCAATGGCATTGTTCTTGTTGCCATCCTCTATCACGGTTACGAGGTTTAGGTCAAGCATCGGCATGTATGACTTTACATACTGGTCGATCTGCTTATCGGTAAGCTCAACAAAGCCGTAAAGGTCCTTGTAAGTCTCGTTTATGACGCGGAAAACGTCGTGAGCGTAGCCTTTTTTCACGTCTTCCTTCGTCACCTTACGTACATGCAAATTATATCGCTTTTCAATGAGCTGGGCAAGCTTGGCAAACTTCTCCGGCACCTTGTCGGGCATAGGCAGATAGTATTCCACATAGTCGTTGTCCTTTACCCAACCACCAAGGCGCTCCATGTGCTCCGGATAATAAGGATAATTGTAGATGGTTTCCATAGTGCCCAGCTTGTCAAAGCCCATAGTCAGCATGCCTTCAGGGTCGAGGTCGGTAAAGCCGAGCGGCCCCACGATGTCAGTCATCCCCTGGCTTTTGCCCCACTCCATGACGGCTTGCAAAAGAGCCGACGACACCTCTATGTCGTCGATGAAATCGATCCATCCGAAGCGCACGTCGTTTTGCTTGAACTTCTCGTTGGCTCTGCGGTTTATGATGCCAGCAATACGACCTACTATCTTGCCATCCTTATAGGCAAGAAAATACTCTGCATCACAAAAGTCAAAAGCCACATTCTTGTCGCGGCTAAGCGTAGCCATATCGTCAAGAAACAGTGTCGGAGCATCGTAAGGATTGCCCGCATATAAGTCATAATGGAAGTCGATGAACCGTTTTAAGTCCTTCTTGGTCTCCACTTTTTTTATCTCTACAGTCATTGTAGTAAAGTCGTTTTTTATATTAATTGTGAACCTTAACGTGCAAAGCTAATGAAAATCTGTGAAACGGCAAAAGAAAAACGACAAATTGTTATTTAAAAGGACAAAACACGACATAAAAGACATCATTTTAAAGAACAAGCGCTTGATGCGAGCTTCTGTGGATATTGTCAAATTTAATTTACATCATCCACGCTCATGAATGTATATGTGCCAACAGCAATGGTCTCAAGACAACCGGACAGGCGCTTTGCCTAAATGTTCGCGTCTACACTACCTGGCTCGGTGGTTGAAATGATTATGACATGCCTGCCACGAAAGGTGGTTGCAAAAAGATGAATGTTGCCACCGTCTTTCAGCCTCAACCGCTTTTTCAGCTCTACGGCAGAAAGCGGAAAGTTGCGCGTGGAGACATTGGCAT
>CAZZNO010000023.1:0-24808 GCA_964655685.1 uncultured Prevotella sp. | reverse complement strand
TGAAGGATGAGTATCATTGCTTTCAAGCATCAAGAGCAGTTCCTTGCATTCGTTGCCCACAGAAACTATATGCACCTCGCGGCAACAGCCGTCGAAAGCCTTCACGGCAGAGTGCCAATCGAGCATAGGCGAAAGCTTTATCATTACACTGCCTGCCTTTGCCAACAGCTCGTCCTTAATTGCGAGAACGTCAGGCGAACAGTCGGAAATGCCGAATACCTTGCGCCCGTTGGTGTCGCGACGTGCCGGGTCAATATAGATCAGAGGCAACGTTGCCATATTAAAGCTGGCGGATTGGGATTGCATGGAGCGCAAGTACTCCACCCCATCGCCACACACTACCTCAACGTTATCAAGTCCAAGACGCTGAAAATTATTGCGCGCAATGGCGCAAAGCTTTTCACTTCGCTCAACATAAACAGCACGCTCGAACCTGTGAGCCATAAATGAAAAGTCTACACCAAAGCCACCGGTAAGGTCTACAAGAAGCGGAGCCATTGGGCAAAGGCTCGCCTTATATTTCGCCGTTTCCTCTGAGGAACATTGCTCCATGTTCAGGTGTGGCGGATATATTATGCCATCGACAGCAGCCCATGTAGGCAGTTTTTTGCATGCCGTCTGCCAACCTGCAATCTGGTCAAGGGCAAACGGCAAGTCTACATCCGTAGCACCACTATAGCGCAAGGCAAGCTTGCGTACGTCGTCGTGGCGGTGGGCAGCGATAAAAGCGGCGGTAGTTTCATTGATAACCATAATGCAAAGTTACTAAAAACATTTTACAAAAGCTATTTCATGGTTGGCTAAGTTTTCATGAAATGCATGTTTACCCCGATATACGCTAATGGTGGCAACAATTCAAAAGTTATTGATTATCAATATCTTATAGAACAAACAGAAGAAAATCTATTTTCCTATTGCCTATATCTTTAACGCTTCAAAATCAATTACGGCGTAAAGACGACCTAATTACGGCGTAAATACAATGTAAGTACGGCGTAAATGCGTCATAAGTACGGCGCATTAATGCCACTAATACGCCGTACTTATGACTCTGGTAAGGCGTATGAGGACATCACAACCGTCGTTTGTAGTTTGGCAAACCATCTTTCTTTCTCTGGAACGCAAGTTTCAAAGACCCCATTTTTTGGTAAAGTTTACTGACAAATCAACTATCTGCGGAACGCTTCGGCATTGTGACCGGATAGTCAGGACTTTCACGGTGCTCACTGTATATGATTTCAACCATCTGCTTCACAATGTCAGGATGCAGGCTTGCAATGTCGTGGTCTTCATGCAAGTCGGTGGATAAATCATAAAGCCGGGGCACGCCCTTTACCACAACGAGCTTCCAATTGCCCATTCGCACGCCTATCTGGTTGGTCTCAGAGAACTCCCAATAAAGATGTTCATGCTCTGGCTGACCAGGAATGCCGAGCATAGTCTTATACATTGAAATGCCATCGAAACCGTCGCCTGGCAGCCTCCTGTTGACATACCTTCTGGCAAAGTTTTTAATGCCGGCAAAATCGCAGAACGTGGGCAAAAGGTCGTAAAAAGCAAGCTGAGTATCGTTTACAGAGCCTTCCTTCACACGTCCAGGCCAACGAACTATGAACGGTATGCGTATGCCACCCTCATAGCATTGTCGTTTCAAGCCACGAAGCTTGCCATCGCGACCAAAAAATTCCGGATCGGCGCCGCCTTCCTCATGTGGTCCGTTGTCGCTTGTGAAGATAACAACGGTGTTTTTGTCCAGTCCTTTTTCCTTCAGTTTATCCAATATCTGCCCCACATATATGTCAAGACGGGAAATCATTGCCGCAAACTGCGCATGAGTGTGCTCCACGGCATTGTATCTGCTGCCCTCGTCGCCACCCCACGTCTTGTCTACAAAGAACCGACGCTCATAGTATTGAAGCAGCGAATCGTCGGGCTGCCGCAGCTCAGCATGCGGCAACGTGTAGGTGAAGATGCCAAGGAAAGGCTTTTTGCCGTCTTGACTGTCAAGCCACTGCATGGCATGGCGGTGTATGAGGTCGGCTGAATACTGACTCCGCTTGGCATAGTCTCGCCCGAACATCGGGTAGGCTATGTTCTCCTGCAAAGTCACCCTGCCCACGGCAGTGTCGCCACGCTGTCGACTATACTCGTTAAGGAAATTGGGAAAATAGAGATGCGCTTGAAACTGGCATATATAGCCATAAAAATCGTCTACGCCACGCTTGTCGGGAGTGGAGCAACTGCCCTCATATCCGCCTGCCCACTTGCCAAACATTCCAATGCCATAGCCTGCATCTTTCATTATCTCCGGCAACAGCTTGTGTTCAGGGTCATAAGGCTGCTGCCCCACGATGCTGTAATCGCGGTTTTCGCCGTACATCACTGTTGGCGACTTAGGCCAGTATTCCTTATTGCCACGCACCAAAGTGTGGCCGGTGTGCTGTCCCGTCATTAGCGTGGCGCGTGAAGGCGCACTAACAGGAGCCCCGGCGTAAGCTTGGGTGAAGCGCATGCCTTCAGCGGCCATACGGTCGATGTGCGGCGTGCGAATGTACTGCTGTCCATAGCAGCCTAAATCGCCATAGCCCATGTCGTCTGCCATGATGAAAATGATGTTTGGAGGCGGTGTCTTGGCAGACAAAGCCAAGGGAAAGGCTGTGAAAGAGACTCCAGCCACGAACAAAGCGTTCTTGTATTCCATAATTAAGCTATTGTGCGCAATAATTCAATCAAGTTTTATGCAATGCCATAACATTGGCAGCCTGCCTGCCGCAAGCCAATTCGTTTCTCATAAAGTCCATGTATGGCGCAACATGAAGGTAAAACATTCGGTAGCCCTCGCATAGGTAGTTCAGTCCTTTGTTGCCGTAGCAATCCCTCAAGAACCTGTTTTTAGGGCATTCGCCGTGGCACGCAAATTCTACCTCGCACTCACGGCATTGGCGTGGAAGCAAAGCCCGTTTCCTCTTGCTGAACTCTTGCTGGCGGTCGCCACTGAGCATTTCATAGATGGTTTCATGGCGAATGTTGCCGAGAAGATATTCAGGAAAGACAAAGTGGTCGCACGAATAGACATCGCCATTTGCCCCCATCACTGCCGCATTGCCGCATTCGCGCGCATAAACGCAAATGCCAGGTGTCACACCGCACCAGTTGGCAAGCGTGCAATCAAACAGTTCAACAAACGTACTTCCAACGTCATGGCGTACCCATTCGTCGAATATAGTGTTCAAGAAAAGCCCCCATTGTGCTGCCTTGACTGAGAAATCAGCAACAGGACAGCCGTCTGCATCGTCAGGTGAAGCAAGGTGCCTGCCAGCGGAATGAGCCGACAGGCGTTCTACGATTGGCGAGAATTGAAGATACTGGCAACCTATGTCCTTGAAAAAATGGTAGAAGCGAAGCGGATGTCCTACGTTTAGGCTGTTGACCACAGCCATAGCGTTCCATTCAACACCGTGCTTTTTTAGCAAATCTATGCCCGCCATGACCTTTTCCCACGTAGGCTTACCGGAACGCGTGAGCCGATAAGCATCATGAAACTCTTGCGGACCATCTATTGATACGCCCACAAGCCATCCATTTTCCTTAAAAAATTCGCACCACTCATCGGTAAGCAATGTTCCATTGGTCTGTATAACATTGTTCACTTGCCTTCCATGAGCATAACGCTTCTGAAGGCTAATGGCTTTCTTGTAAAAGGAGAGAGGCCGCATGAGCGGTTCGCCACCATGCCATGTAAAGAGCACCTGATTGCTTGTTTGCGCTTCCATGTATCGCCGCGTAAACAGCTCCAGCATGTCGTCGCTCATCATTTGAGCAGCCCCGTCCTTGTAAAGACAAGCTTTCTCCAGATAGTAGCAATAGGCACACTTCAAGTTGCATGACGCACCGGCAGGCTTAAGCATCACGTAAAGAGGACGTGCGAATGGGGCTATACTGCTCATTTTTCTGCTTTTTCAGCATAATGAGACTGTGTAAAAAAGGCTTTAACGGCTTTTTGATGCTTTTTTACACAGTCTCACTAAACTTATTTTGCAAGCCAGTCAAGGAACGGGCGCAACATCTTTGCCGACGGTTCAGCTAATTTACGAGAGAGTTTGATGTCATTGCCCATGCCGTTGAGTACGTCAAACTTGTACTTCTCGTTGCTGTCAATAGCCTTGACTGCGTCCTTGGAACCATGCCCATTAAGGAAGTCGGCGGCAAGACTGCTCATATCGGATACCTTTTCTACAAAAGGACGCAATTCTGTCCACAGCAACTTGTCTGACTCATTGGAAGAAGATGCCAATGCCGACATAGCTTTAGCATTGCTGACAATGTTGTTCAGCTCGCCAAGAAGCGCATTTTTCGTGCGTGCATCATCAGGAGAAACCTTATATGCACGTATAAGGTCAGCAAGAGGACTGTTGGTATCATAGTAACGCAAATAAGGCAGAAGACGGAAGGCATTCGGGGCAAGCTTGCCGAAAACGGCATTCAGAGATGCCATCCAAGACGCGTCATTGTCGAATGCCTTCATGTTCCAAGCATAATCGGCAATGCTGAAAAGCGATATTTTGCTCACCTCTCCCTGCTGCATAGGGTTGCTTATGAGCGTTTGTACACCCTTCAAATCAGGCTCAAGCGTGGCATTGCGGTCAATGTGAGCCTCATCATCAAAGTTGCGATACATGTCAAGGGGGAATATCTTGTTCATGTCATTGTCGTTGCACGGATAGTTCCACCACCAAGCTACATCGCGGCCAAGCCATGAACTTACAAGTCCCGGATCCTCTGAATTGGGCACAGTCCATACAGCACGACCTGTGATATAAATGCAGGTCTTGGCAGGAGTGGAGCTTAGCGAGCGGAAGAAACGCTCCGCTTTCTCACGGGTTACCCATGAATAAGCATAAAGCTGTGGCACGTAATGCAGCGGTTTCACCGTATCTTCTGGTGCAGCCTTCTTACCATTCCATTTAGCATCTACAAGACCTTGAAGCTTAGTAAGGCGCTCTGCTCCGAGCTTTAGGCTTGCGTCATCATCTGGCACGCCTACATCATCAACAAAAACACCAAACTGGCGCACTCCAAGCTCGTGCATTTTAGTGAACTTATCCATTATACGGTCAAGCACATTGTCCTGCGCGGCATCAGTGAAAGCTGCTCCCGGGTGTATTGCCCAAATAAAGTTCACCTTGTTCTGATGACCTGCGGCAGTAAGACTGCGCATCTGGTCTTGCGTAAGCATGCCTACACGCTGTTGCTGCTGCGTAAGTGTAGTCGGATAGGGCTTGTCCCAATACTGTGAATGATATACATCGCTCTTAGCACCATACATGTACGTGTTCATCTTATAACGTGCCATGAAGCGGAAAAGATCCTGCGTGACCTCAGCGTTGTATGGCACACCATAATATCCCTCTATTATGCCGCGGTACTTAATATCGGCATAGTCGTAGATGTCAACGCAAGACAACTCATGTTTATGAGTATCAAGCATCTGCTCTAACGACGCAAGTCCACAGAATACGGCATCTGTGTTTTCTCCAAGAATTACGATGTCTGCGCCTTCCTTTCCTTGACGCACAGAGACTATATGCCTGTCATACTTAGGCAAAGAGAAAATGTCTTGTTTCAAGCCACGCTGCTTGGCTATGCGGTCGGCATTGTCGCCAGAGCCGTAAATGCCAAGATTAACGATGGCCGAGCCCTTCTGGGCTTTCTTTCCCACAGTGGCAGTAATATCATGCTCAACAAGGATTTGCTTGGCACGTGCCACTGTGTAGCTGTCAATGCCCTTCCCGCTTATAATGACGGCTTTGGCTGGCAGCGTTGCCACGCCTGTAGCTGCTTCCTGCCGTTGCGGAACGGGCCAAATAGAGTAAACGTCAGCCTTAGCCACGACGGCAACAAGGCAACAAAACAAGGTTAAGATTATTTTGGAATTTCTCATAAGAATATAGTTAAACGGTTTAATTATAAGAAAAGCGCCCACAGATAACAAATGTCTACGGACGCTTTTAGCTATTATGTTTCCCCCACCTGCTTATGCTATTATTATATTGAGCATATAATAGGGTAAACTCATATTTTCATTAGTCAGCCAACTTAGCCTTGATGAACTCGCGGTTCAGGCGGGCGATATTAGCGATAGACTCGTTCTTAGGGCACTCAGCCTCGCAAGCGCGGGTGTTGGTGCAGTTACCGAAGCCCAGCTCCTCCATCTTGGCGACCATAGCCTTAGCACGGCGTGCAGCCTCAGGACGGCCCTGTGGCAACAGCGCAAACTGGCTGACCTTAGATGAAACGAAGAGCATTGCAGAACCGTTCTTACAAGCAGCTACGCAAGCGCCGCAACCGATGCAAGTAGCGCAGTCCATAGCCTCGTCAGCAGCCTCCTTAGAGATAAGGATAGCGTTAGCATCCTGAGCCTGGCCTGTGCGGACAGATGTATAACCACCAGCAGCTATGATCTTGTCGAAAGCTGAACGGTCTACCATGCAGTCCTTGATGATTGGGAATGCAGCTGAACGCCAAGGCTCAACTGTGATGACATCGCCATCGTGGAAGCGGCGCATGTAGAGCTGACAGGTTGTTGCGCCCTGAGCTGGTCCGTGTGGATGACCGTTGATATAAAGTGAGCACATACCGCAGATACCCTCGCGGCAGTCGTGGTCGAAGACGAAAGGCTCGTTACCGCCCTCAATGAGCTGCTCGTTGAGGATGTCGAGCATCTCCAGGAAAGAGGTGTCGCCTGGGATGTCCTTCATCTCAAAGGTGTCGAAGTGACCCTCTGCTTTAGGTCCGTTCTGACGCCATACCCTAAGAGTGAATGATATATTTGTATCCATGTTATTACTAGTTTACAGTTTATTGTTTATTAGTTTATTGTTTTCAGCATATAGCGTTCATTGCTTGGATTGCTTTCTCAATTTATAGGCAAACGCAGCAAGCATTTTCCCTACTTCTGAGTTTAATCTATCCACATTCTTGAATGACTCATCATCAATAAAATGAAAGTCATGTGACAGAATGAGCTGTGTTCCTAATTCGTTAGAAGAGCCAAGAGCTATATACAAAAAATGTATATGCTCATTTATGGACTCACGTCCAAAACCTTCTGCGATATTAGACGGAATGGAAACAGAACTTCTATTCATTTGGCTGACTAATCCAAATAGTTCTTCTCTTGGAAAAGTCTTGGTAAGCATGTATACTGTACGAGCCAATTCCATACTTTTCTGCCAGACTACAAGATCTCTAAATGTTCCCATCTCAGCCAACAACTATTAACTATAAACTAAAAACTATAAACTTTTTATGATTTGTAATTACGAGTCTGGACTTTAATATATTGATAATTCAAGTCCTCTTTGAGCAGTGTAGGAGCCTGGTCCTCACCTTGGTACTGCCAGCAAGCAACGTACATGTAGTGCTCGTCGTCGCGCTTAGCCTCACCGTCCTCGGTCTGGCTCTCCTCACGGAAGTGACCACCGCAGCTCTCGTTGCGCTCCAGTGCGTCGTAAGCAATAAGCTCACCCATGAGGATGAAGTCGCGGAGGTGGATTGCCTTGTCAAGCTCTGTGTTGAGACCTTCCTTGCTTCCAGGAACACGAACGCAAGTGTTGAACTGCTCACGAACGTCCTTAAGCATAGACAGAGCTTTCTTCAGACCTGCCTCATTACGTGCCATACCAACATAGTTCCACATTATATTATATAACTCCTTGTGGATAGAGTCTACACTCTTCAGCTTAGACTTATCAGTCTGCTTGTTCTGGATGTCCATGATGCGGTCAATCTCTACTTGCACACCCTTCTCAGCCTCAACGAACTCAGGAGCATCGATAGACGGCTTCTTAACCTGAATCTGATCAGAGAGATAGTTCTGCATTGTATAAGGAATGACGAAGTAACCGTCAGAAAGACCCTGCATGAGAGCAGAAGCACCGAGGCGGTTAGCACCGTGGTCAGAGAAGTTGCACTCACCGAGAGCGAACAGACCCTTGATAGAAGTTTGGAGCTCGTAGTCTACCCACAGACCACCCATTGTATAGTGGATAGCAGGGAAGATCATCATTGGGTTATCGTGCGGGTCAACGTCGGTAATCTCCTGATACATATCGAAGAGGTTGCCATAACGCTGATCTACCACATCGCGGCCGAGGCGCTGGAAAGCCTCAGAGAAGTCGAGAAACACAGCCAGACCGGTGTTGTTTACACCATAGCCCTTGTCGGTACGCTCCTTAGCGGCACGTGATGCAACGTCACGAGGTACGAGGTTACCGAATGCAGGGTAACGACGCTCGAGGTAGTAGTCGCGGTCTTCCTCTGGAATATCACGGCCCTTTAGCTCACCACGCTGCAGCTTCTTAGCATCCTCAAGCTTCTTTGGTACCCAGATACGGCCATCGTTACGCAGAGACTCTGACATAAGGGTCAGCTTAGACTGCTTGTCGCCGTGGACAGGAATACAAGTAGGGTGAATCTGTACGAAGCAGGGGTTAGCGAACCAAGCGCCCTTACGGTAAGCCTGGATGGCAGCTGTACAGTTACAACCCATAGCGTTTGTAGAGAGGAAGTATGTGTTACCGTAACCACCAGTAGCAAGACATACAGCGTGAGCAGAATAGCGCTCCAGCTTGCCTGTTACGAGGTTCTTGGCGATAACACCACGGGCACGACCGTCGATAACAACAATGTCTTCTATTTCTGTACGTGTGTGAAGCTCAACAGTGCCGTGGTGAACCTCTTTCATCAGAGAGCTGTAAGCACCGAGAAGAAGCTGCTGACCAGTCTGACCCTTGGCATAGAATGTACGGCTCACCTGCACACCACCGAAAGAACGGTTAGCGAGCATGCCACCATACTCACGAGCGAAAGGAACGCCCTGTGCGACGCACTGGTCGATGATGTTTGCTGACACCTCGGCAAGACGGTAAACGTTAGCCTCACGAGCACGGTAGTCACCACCTTTGATTGTATCATAGAATAGACGGTAAACTGCGTCACCATCATTCTGGTAGTTCTTTGCTGCATTTATACCACCCTGTGCTGCGATAGAGTGAGCACGACGTGGAGAGTCCTGAATACAGAAGTTAATCACATGGAAGCCCATCTCACCAAGTGAAGCGGCAGCGCTGGCACCAGCCAAACCCGTGCCCACGACGATGATGTCAAGCTTACGCTTGTTGGCAGGGTTCACCAGCTTCTGGTGAGCTTTATAGTTAGTCCATTTCTCGGCCAAAGGGCCTTCAGGAATTCTTGAATCTATCTGAGTCATAGTATTAATTACTAATTTTGGAATTACTAATTACGAATTAAGCTGCACAGCACATTGACGGTGCAAAGCCGAGCCAGAAGGAAAGTACGAGGATGAAGAACACACCCATGAGGATAGTTACATAGCAGATACCGATGCACTGCCAACGCTTCAACCAAATCTTACCGCTCCAGCCGAGAGTTTGCATTGCAGACCAGAAGCCGTGACTGAGGTGGAACCAAATGGCGCAAATCCATACAAGATAGAGTACCGAGAACACAGGATTGGAGAATGTATCCTGAATCCATGCGAAACCATCGGCAGGATTGTGAGCAACCTGTACGCCTGCAAGCTCTGCGAACATCATGTGACCCCAGAAGTTGTAAAGGTGCAAGATAAGACCGAGCAAGATAATGAGACCAAGAACAAGCATGTTCTGTGAAGCCCAGCTTACCTCCGGACGGCGACTTGTAACCTCATAACGCTGCGGACCACGAGCACGACGGTTCTGTGCAGTGAGGATAAAAGCATAAACGATATGGCACACGGCAAGGAAGGCCAAGCCAAGAGTGCCAATCACAGCATACCAGTTGCTACCGAGGAACTTGCACACCATGTTGTAGGCATCAGCCGAGAAAAAGGCGGCAACGTTCATGCAGCAGTGGAAGGTCAGGAAGAGAATGAGGCAGATGCCAGTTACCGACATCACCACTTTTCTACCAATCGGAGAATTGATTAACCACATAAATGATTGATTTTAAATTATTTGAATGTTATTTGTATAAGCGCGTTTTTTGCCTTTCCGATTTCCTTTGACTTTGGACACAACTTTTAATACCAATGTTTAGGCATCAAGATACCTTGATATAGGTATTATAGGTAGACTATCCGTTTGCAAAAATACTAAACTTTAGTGATTATACAAAGTAAAAAGCTTAAAATTTTACACAATTATACGTCTTTTTAAAAAGCGAATACGAAAAAGGTTACGCTCAGCTTCGACTTACCTGCAAACCTTTTGTACTTAATTTCATGTCAACAAATCGTGCACTGGCACTGTTTCTGTTGTCATTGAGTATTTGTTTAATCCGAGCAGCAGCCTGTGGATCCTTAGCTATCATATACAGATAACCGCCGCCACCAGCACCAGGCAGCTTGTAGCCAAGGCAAAGATCATCGATAAGACTCGTCAGATGTTTTACTGCATCGGGATTAGTACCCGAGTCCAAAGCTTGGTTCTGCTGCCAATTAGTACACACAAGCCGCCCCATCATTTCAAAGTCTTCTCGTTGTATGGCGTCATACATCTCCATTGTGTGTTCTTTCATGCACCTCAACAGTTGTAATTCATCATGCTGATTAAGAAACATACGCCTCACTATTTCTGCAAGTATAGTCTTGGCCGTGCGTGTTATGCCTGTATAGAAAAGCAAATGACATTGCTGGTATTCAGGTTGTGTCCATAGATCGTTTGGCAAATAACGAACTAGAGGAGTCTGGTCGAATCCCTTTTGTGTTTGCAATAGCTTTACACCCTGCAATACTCCACCAAATTGATCTTGCCAACCACCACCTGTGGTAAGCAACTGCTCGAGCAAAAGCGTGCGATTGCCTATTTCCATTTTGTCCCATCCGAGAGAGCAAAAATCATTCAATGCCCCAAGCACTGTTGCCGCAAGAATACTACTAGTACCAAGCCCTGACCCTGCCGGTATTGCCGAAAGTGTGGTTATTTCAATTCCACTGCCGAATGCCGCAAGCTGCTGCTGCAATGATGAGAATTGCACATCGCAAAAACCTGGTTGAAATCCAGCAAGCACCAATGCCGCCTTAGGAATAGAGAACGGACTGCCTACATGGTTAAAATCTGCAAGTTCGTCGTATGTGTTGATTACTTCAGAAGCTCCAAGGTCTATACTGCGTAGTATGATTTCCAATTTCTTGCAAGGCTTGACATAAGCCTGTAATGGAGGTTGCCCGTTAAGTTCGATAGCAAGATTAATAACGCTGCCACCTTCCATGAGACATGTAGGCGGCGTGTCGGTCCATCCACCTGCAATGTCAATTCTCACAGGACAACGCGCCCAAACTATCTGGTCACTGTATACATTAAGATGTGGATGCGAATGAAGCGAAGCCGATGATAGAAGTCCTTGACGAAGGAGAGAAAAAGCCTTAGTCTCGTAATTCTTGCCATCCTTGCCTTCCATGCGCAACACCTCCGACCTGAACATTGCGTCGTGTATGCGTTTCATCACTGGTTCTTTATCACTCAACGGCTCTGGCAATGGTATGTTGTCTTGAGCAAACTCTTTAGCAGCATCATCAAGGTCAAGCTGATAGAATACGCTATGGTTATGATTTGCGGCAAGTTCTGACCAGTTTTTCTTACGGAACTCGTGACGTTGATCAAATAAACGCTTCAAGTTGGCTTTTGAACTTATTGCCTCAGCACTTATGAGCTCAAAATTTGAAGTTGGAAGTTGAAAATTAATGTCAGCAAGCATCGCTTGTAACACAATACCCATATCCCTCACATTGTCGACAATTGGGAAAAGAGGCTCTGTCTGCCTGTTACCTTGAAATTTGTCATAATAGCCATATGGACGCACAGCCCACTGGTTTTCGCCAATAGGCACAATGTCAACACATTGATATGGTTTCAAATCAATATCCCAATCGTTTACAGGAACACCTGTAATTATATTGTCGTGACTATAAGTCCAACCATTGCCCACAAACGAGTTTTCTATCCAGACATTGGTATTCTCCTCAGAAGGTTTGGCAAGTACTTCGGCATTTTGTATGAATATTGATGGCTGTGGCTTTAACGAGTGATGCATTATAAGCCTCTGGTCGCTTACAATGTTTTGAATGGAACACATAGAAGAAAGCAGCTCATGCGAAGTGCCAAAATGATAAAATTCGCTACCCGGCAACGGCAGTATGGCAACGCTCAAACCATTTACAGCAGCATCCTCTATGACAGGATTCGTACCCAGCGCACCACCAAAAGTGGAATACATGTCATAATTTGTTATCCTGCCGTTTGAATCCACACAATGCTTCATAAGAACATTGACTGCCTTATCTGACAAAAGCCATACACCTATGTCTGTAAGATAGAAATGATCTTTCATCAACTTTCCAAGTTGCTCTACAGAAGGCTTCTGAAGCATACATTCCAACTGCGAAGGTGTTTGCCTTGACGATACAAACACTCCGTGGTCCTTCGCTATCTCTGGACCAAGCCAAAGACCATAACACACCACATCAGCATTTGGAATAGACTGCAAGGGCTGTGTGGCACGAATATAAACATCTCCACTCACTACCATTGTATGCAATCCAGCAGGAGCCACATCCATAATTTTCTCATACAGAGGAACTTGCAAAGAAAGTAAATCTTGAGACAAGCGCTGTCCACGCTCCCAACGAAATATGGGAATTGGAGTCAGAATCTTTCCTGATGGGGCATAAGCAGGAAGCCTGCGGCTTTGTCCTCCTGCATGAAGCAAAATCCTTTTTTCGCTTTGCAACCATTCATCGAATTGCAGACACTGTCCGCCATTCACATTTGCATTATCAAGTGCTAAATTGCTATTGCATTGGGCTTTATAAGCTTCAAGCAACAAGTTGGCAGTACCACCACCAGATCCAAGTTTATGTCCTACAGGATCATTAGTACAGAACCACTCGTCTTTCGACATGCCCGTTATACTATGGAAACAACCAACCAAGTTTGGCGGCAAGGAAAGCAATTTCTTCATCGTCTTCATTTTTAGTTATTAAGAGCAGCATAATGCTCCTACAAAATATTTTATAGCGCAAAAGTAGCAAATAATAATGATTTTTACGTACTTTTGCAAAAGAATAATACAAAAGCGATATGATTTCCATAAGTAAACAGTTCACAAAGAGTGACAGTTACAAAGAAAAATCGTTTTTAAACATTCAAATCTGAGAAAATAAGAACATTCACAATGGATTTCAAGTATGATGTGATAGTCATAGGCGGCGGACATGCAGGCTGTGAGGCCGCTTGTGCAGCCGCAAACATGGGTGCCAAGACTTGCCTCATAACTATGGACATGAACAAGATTGCCCAGATGAGCTGTAATCCTGCTGTAGGAGGAATCGCAAAAGGGCAGATTGTGCGAGAAATTGATGCTTTGGGTGGACAGATGGGTATTGTTACAGACAAGACTGCCATACAATTCCGAATGCTCAATAAAGGCAAGGGACCAGCTGTGTGGTCACCACGAGCACAATGCGACCGCGGTAAATTCATTTGGGAATGGCGAAACAGACTTGACCAAACCGATAATCTTGACATCTGGCAAGACCAAGCAGATGAGCTATTAGTGGAAAACGGTGAAGCCGTTGGCGTAACAACCATTTGGGGTGTAGAGTTTAGGGCAAAGGCCATTGTGATAACAGCAGGAACTTTCCTTAACGGTCTTATGCACGTAGGTCATAAAATGGTGCCTGGTGGCAGGTGCGCCGAACCTGCATCCTATCATCTGACAGAGTCGATAACACGATGGGGCGTGCGCGCAGGAAGAATGAAAACAGGAACCCCTGTTCGCCTTGACAAACGCACAATACATTTTGAAGATACAGTAGAGCAACCAGGAGACGCCGATTTCCATCAGTTTAGCTACATGAGGGTGCAACATGCCCTAAAGCAGCTACCATGCTGGACATGTGAAACTAATGAAAAAGTTCATGAAATCTTACGTGATGACCTTGCAAATTCTCCCCTTTTCAACGGACAAATACAGAGCACTGGACCGCGTTACTGTCCGTCAATAGAAACGAAGCTTGTAGTTTTTCCCAAACGTGATCACCATCCACTTTTCATCGAGCCTGAAGGAGAAGATACCAACGAGATGTACCTTAACGGTTTTTCTTCTTCAATGCCAATGGAAACGCAGCTAAAGGCAATACACCAAATACCTGCATTAAGAGAAGCCAAAGTATACCGGCCGGGATACGCTATAGAATATGATTATTTCGACCCAACCCAACTAAAGCACTCGCTTGAAAGCAAAGTCATCCCCAACCTGTTTTTCGCAGGACAAGTCAATGGAACCACCGGATATGAGGAAGCAGCAGGACAAGGGCTCATAGCCGGGCTTAACGCTGCATTGAAATGCGCAGGAAGCGAACCTTTGGTATTAAAGAGAGACGAAGCATATATAGGAGTTCTAATCGACGACCTATGCACTAAAGGAGTTGACGAGCCATACAGAATGTTCACCTCACGTGCCGAATACCGCATCCTCTTACGACAAGACGACGCTGACGCACGCCTGACAGAAAAGTCATACCATCTTGGACTGGCGAACCGTGACAGATATGAATGGTGGTTAGAAAAGAAACAATCCATCGAAAGAATACTGGACTATTGCAACAATACGCCTGTACATCCAAAGGACATAAACAGCGCATTAGAAAGTATGGGTACCACCCCACTCCATTTCGGTTGCAAAATATCCGACCTCATCGGTCGTCCACAAATAACATTAGAAAAGCTTGCCGCTGTTATTCCTGGCTTAAAAGAAGTGATAGAAATGCCACCAAACAGGAAACAGGAAATATGTGAGGCCGCCGAAGTTCTCATAAAATATAAAGGTTACATAGAACGTGAAAACATTGTAGCAGAAAAAATGCACCGCCTTGAAAACATCCGAATAAAAGGACACTTCAAATATAGTGAACTAAAAGAAATAAGCACAGAAGGACGGCAGAAACTTGAGAGTATAAATCCTGATACGCTTGCAGAGGCAAGCCGAATACCAGGAGTGTCACCAAGCGACATCAACGTGCTACTCGTTCTGCTTGGCAGATAGATATAAAAGTTTCACGTGAAACACTGCGTCGGATAAACCGCTGTATATTAAAGATATAAATATTAAAGTAAAACGTAAAACATGAACAATCCAATCTTACTCCAGAACCTGCGTACCATACAGGACTGGCCAATCAAAGGAGTAAATTTTCGCGATGTCACCACACTCTTTAAGAGTGCAGAATGTGTGAAAATAATAAGCGACGCGATGTATGAACTATACAAGGACAAAGGCATTACAAAGATTGTAGGCATCGAGAGCCGTGGCTTTGTTATGAGTTCTGCAGCAGCAGTAAGACTCGGAGCCGGCATTGTTCTGTGCCGCAAGCCCGGCAAGCTACCTTGCTCGACCATTCAGGAAAGCTACGCTAAAGAATACGGCATAGACACTATTGAGATACACGAGGATGCCATAAGTCCCGATGATGTCGTCCTGCTTCACGACGATCTTCTTGCAACAGGAGGAACGATGAGGGCAGCTTGCAACCTCGTAAGGAAGTTTCATCCAAAGCGAATTTATTGCAATTTTATAATGGAGCTTGTTTCAGAGTTTCCTCAAACCCGTTCGCTTTTCGACAAAGACATTGAGATTACGAGCTTGCTGCAATTCTAATGGCATAAGCCATTTACAGGTGCGATTTGAGTACGTCACAATCTGTATGCGACAAAACTTTTATCGGCATGCGGTAAAGCTTTTGCCGCATGCCGATAAAAGTTTTACCGCAGTATGATTACGACGAAAACATGCTTACTATATAGCTGTTAAGTTTTAGCAAGAAAGATGTAATATCTTTAGAGTTGATCCGAGAGCGAACGGCTTTAAAGTTTCACGTGAAACGCCGACGCGAAATTACGCTTGAAATTAAGGAGTTAGGATAATGACCAAAGAAGACAACGAAAAAAGACTCGAATATCTGAAAAGCATTGTGTTGAGCATGCCAGAGAAGCCAGGAAGTTACCAATATTATGATGACCTTCGTGAGAACGGAGGAAAAATAATATATGTAGGCAAAGCAAAGAATCTCAAACGCAGGGTTTCAAGCTACTTCCACAAGGAGGTTGACAGGTACAAGACGAAAGTGCTCGTTAGTAAGATAAGAGACATTTCATATACCGTTGTCAACACAGAAGAAGACGCATTGTTGCTCGAGAACTCGCTTATAAAGAAATACAATCCTCGCTACAATGTCCTTTTGAAAGACGGCAAGACATACCCATCAATAGTCGTAACCAACGAATTTTTTCCGCGCATATTCAAGACACGACACATTAATAAGAAATACGGCACTTATTTCGGTCCGTATCCACATATTTCTGCCATGTATAGCTTGCTCGACATCATAAACAAGGCATTCAAGCCAAGACGATGCCATCAGCCTATAACAGAAGCAGGAATAACACAAAGAAAATACAAAACTTGCTTAGAATATCACATCCATAACTGTGACGGTTGCTGCATTGGCAAGCAATCACACGATGATTACATGGAAAACATACGCCAGGCAAAGGAAGTATTGAAAGGAAATACACGCGAACTATCACAATGGCTATATACACAAATGCTGGGAAACGCAAAGCTCCTGAAGTTTGAGGAAGCTGACAGGCTGAAACAACGCTATTTGCTATTACAAGATTTCGTAGCCAAGAGCGAGGTAGTAAGCCACACCATTAAGGATGTCGACGTCTTCACCATTACCGATGACGGCAACAGAAAGAATGCTTACGTGAACTATATACACGTAAAGAATGGTACTATAAACCAGAGTTTTACGTATGAATACAAACGAAAGCTGGATGAGAGCGACGAAGACCTGCTGCTGCAAGCCATACCAGAAATAAGGGAACGATTCGGAAGCACTGCAAAAGAGGTAATAGTACCATTTGAGATGAACTGGAAGATGAAAGATGCCGAATTCTTCGTGCCTCAAAGAGGCGACAAGAAACATCTGCTGGAATTGTCGGAAATGAACGGAAAGCAGTATCGTTTTGACCGCCTTAAGCAAACAGAGAAACTTAATCCTGAGCAAAAACAAACGCGTCTGATGAAGGAACTGCAAGACAAACTGCATCTTTCAAAGCTGCCATACCAGATAGAATGTTTCGATAACTCTAACATCAGCGGAACCGATGCCGTTGCCGGCTGTATCGTCTACAAAGGCATGAAGCCTTCACGCAAAGACTACCGCAAGTACAACATAAAAACCGTTGTCGGCCCAGACGACTACGCCTCGATGCAAGAAGTTGTGCGGCGCCGATACAGTCGCATGAAGGAAGAAGGCACGCCCCTGCCCGACCTTATCATTACGGATGGCGGAAAAGGACAAATGGACGTGGTACGCGAGGTAGTAGAAGACGAGCTTCATCTCAACATCCCCATCGCCGGACTTGCCAAGGACGACCGTCACCGCACAAACGAATTGCTGTTCGGCTTTCCTCCACAAGTCATAGGTATCAAGACAGACAGCGAACTCTTTCACGTGCTGACGCAGATACAAGACGAAGTGCATCGTTTCGCCATAACCTTTCACAGAGACAAACGGTCGAAACACGCTTTGCACTCTGCATTAGACGACATCAAGGGCATAGGTCCCAAAACGAGAGATAAACTCATAAACAGCTTTAAATCAGTAAAAAACATCAAGGGTGCAACAATAGAAGAACTTGCTACCGTAATAGGAAAAGACAAGGCAGAAAGAGTGAAAGAGGGACTTATGAGATCATAAAAAATTATTTATTATGCGAATAGTAATTCAGCGTGTGAAACACGCATCAGTAACAATAGACGGAAAAGTGAAGTCTGCCATCGGCAAAGGATTTCTTGTACTGGTAGGAATAGGAACCGACGATACAGAGGAAGACGCGTCATGGCTTGTAAAGAAGATTATAGGCCTGCGTGTTTTCGACGACGAGAACGGAGTAATGAACCTAAGCATAAAAGATGTTGGCGGCGATATACTTGCCGTATCGCAATTCACGCTCATGGCGAGCTATAAGAAAGGAAACCGTCCAAGCTGGATAAAGGCGGCACCTCACGACATCTCCATTCCTCTTTATAATCGCTTCTGTGAGCTTCTTTGCACCGCAATGGGTAAAGACATAGGCACAGGAGAGTTCGGGGCTGATATGGAAGTAGAATTGCTCAACGACGGTCCTGTGACGATTTGCATGGACACAAAGAACAAGGAATAGAGCCAAAATTTGCGACCAAAGAGGCAGGTCGTGAGTAAAAACGGTGTTCACAAGGCGAGATAAAACAATTTTTCAAAAGCTTATCTGCTTATTTTCAAGTTATTAAAGTCAGAATTTTTGATTTTATTTTTACAATCCAGATAGCGCGCTTTAGAAAAAGACAAGGCAGATTGAGGCATAAAAAAGCAAAAGCAAGAACAGAAGCCGCAAAAAGTTGAAACGTAAAACGATAAGACAACAAAAGCCGCAAGAAAAGAATATAATGACCTACAAGGAAAGACAAAAACAAAGAGCGTGATTGACGTTGCTTGTTTGCACGCAACCACGCTCTTCGTAGTCCGACCGGGAATCGAACCCGGATCAAAGGTTTAGGAAACCTCCGTTCTATCCATTGAACTATCAGACCAACACGTGGCGCAAAGGTAGCGATATTTTTCCAAAGGACAAAGGAAAGAACGGAATTTTTTATTTTCAGAAGTCAATTAGAACCTCATAGAAGCATATTCAAAACTTATAGCCCACACTTTCAAACACCTGCCTCATCAATTGGTACTTCTTTATGACGAGCGGATAGTCAGCATACTTTGCAGCTACCTCCTCTGCAGTGTTAGACAGCACAAGCTCTACGTAGGCATTGGCATCTTCCTCCTTTTCCGGATACCATCCCCATAGAATGTTTCCCGACCATTGATTCACAGCACGCTTTACAAAGCCTTGGCTCAAGATCTGTTTCCATTCGTTCTCCTCCACCCTGTCAGTGGTGAACCGTGAGCCGTAAACAGCACTGCACACAGCATAAAAGTCTGCCAAAGCTTCTTCGTTGGAAGTAATCAATCCACCCAACATAGACGACATGATGCTCGTGCTGAGCGCCTGCTTGTCGACATTAGGGTTGGCAATGTCGCCCAGCGCCACGGCAATACATCGTTCGCCTTTCACGCTCTTATATTCCATTCCTGAGCTGTTCTCAGTGATGTTCTTCACAGCAAGCCATGAGAATGGACGCAAACTCTTAGCCTGAAGATGGGACAAAAGCTGGTTTTTCACGAAGTCAGCCGCAGCCTGCTTTTCAGCTGCCGACGTCAGATACTCGTACTTATAAGTACGGCTCGGTCCCGAAGCATCGCCCACTGAATAAGAGATGTCTATAGTCTCAGTACGGTAATAGCCATTACCCGCAGAGTCAGTCCCCAGCAATTGGTGCCTGATGGTGTCGTTAAAGAGCAGGTAGCTGCCCTCGTCGGCAAAAAACTGTCGTCTTATCTGTGCCTCCTGGCTGTTGTCGCCGTCAGTCGGCAAGAAGTGACTCACGGTGTCGTCAGCCTCTGGAGTTAAGGCATCCTCACTGCTGCAAGCCGCAAACACGGCAAGCATAGAAAGGCACATTGTCAATATCTTTTTCATTATCTTTGTTTATTGTTAATCGTTTGAAACTACAGTATAAGTACGCTCTGGCCTTTCATTGTTCACCATGCCCGTGTTGAACTCTATCACCTCGTTAGGAATAGGCAGTGTGTAGGCAGGGTCGTTCGGCTGCAAAACATACTGGCGATGCTCACTTATGCGGAAGCGACTCCTGTAAGTAGAGTAAATATGCGTTATCTGCTTCGACTCTGGATAGTGGTCGCACACGCTGTATCGTCTCAGGTCGAACCATCGTGAGCCTTCAAGGGCAAGCTCCAGCCTGCGTTCGTTTCTTATATCTTCAACCAGTTCCTGTCCGGAAGCAGTTATCTCATAGTTGCTACCCGTCTTAAAGCGGTGTTGCCTCAGCGTATTGAGCAACTGGCGCGCCTCGTTCTCGTTACCGAGATAAGCATCAGCCTCAGCCTTTGTCAAGTAAGCCTCAGCTGTTCGGAAAAGGAACCTGTCGGAGACATCAACCATCGAACCGTTGAGTCCGTAGTAATAATGGTCGTTGTAATAAGACTCGTCGTCCGCTGGAGTCTCAGCCGAAGCCGAGCCGGCAACCTTCGTGTAGCCCACAAAATCGCCATACGTCCACCAGCACTTCGTCTTACGCAGGTCGTCGTCGCCGTAAGCCTCATACAGGTCGTGCGACACACGGAAGCACTGGTATATGTTGTCCATTGAGCAAGGAATGGCGTCGCCACCCATAGAGAAAATAGTCTCGACTGAACCCTTCGACAGAGGCGCGCCTTGCAACGTGTTGTAGTCCAAGAGCCCGCTTCTGCTGTCAAGCACCTTTTGGGCATAGTTTGCAGCCTGTTCCCAGTTTTGCATATAAAGATATACGCGGCTCTTTAGGAAGTAGACAGCCGTTATGTCAGCCCTGTAGACCGACTTAGCCTTGCCTGTCTGCGAGAGCAATTGTTCGGCAACGTCAAGGTCGGCAAGCACCTGATTGTAGACTTCTGCCACGGTGTTGCGCTGGTATATCACGTCATTCACCTTGGCATCGGTCTTTATAGGCACTGCAAGGTCGGTGGCTGCCGTGGCTGCGGTATATGGTTTGCCGTAGAGATTGGCAAGCCAGAAGTAGTAATAAGCTCTCAGGAAGTGAGCCTCGCCGTTCACCCTCGTGGCTCCCAGACGTTCGTCGTCGGTGTTTTGCGGCACGCGGCTCACGCTCTCTATTATGTTGTTCGCCACGTTTATATAGCGGTACACCGTTTCCCACGTGTCGTTTTCCGTCTGATAGCCCTGCTTATTATAAGTTTCTCCGGTGCGCTGCTGCCACGTGTAGTAGCCGAACACCTTCTCCCTTATGCCGTCGCCATAGTCATACATGTCGCCGTTCTGCTCCTCTATCTCATCACCAAGATAGTGTATAAAATAGCCTATGTCGCTTGTGCTCGTAAGGTCGGTAGAGCGGTTCACAGCCGCATAGCAATCGCCCAGCAGCAGCTCGTCGAGGTCTTTGTACGAAGAGACATAGTAAGTGTCCTGCGAGCGTTCCTCCAGATAGTCGGAGCACGATGCCAGGGCAAACGACACAGCCGCCAGCGCAAGGCATTTCAATATATTGTTTTTCATTTTTCCGTTATTTGAGAAAACTTTCGTCTTTTCCTTGTCGCAATTATTTTAGAAAGTAACGTTCAGTCCGAGTGTCCATGTAGGCGTCTCAGACAGTTGAACCTCGGTGAATCCGCCCTGCGTAGGCGTCTGTCCTTTCAGCTTTCCGCTGCAGAAAGTGTAAAGGTTTGTAGCGCCGAGCGTTATAGCCAGACGTTGGAGGCGGCACGAGGCAAGCCAAGCCGTTGGAAGCTCGTAGGTGAGCGAAATGTTCTGTATCTTCATGTAGTTGGCACTCACCACGCGCGCATTAGAATAGTCGTACATAGTCCATGCGTTGTCGCCTATCTTCACGCCCTCATAGTCGTATACGCTGCTCCAGTGGCGCCAATACTTGTCATAGCCAGGCGACAGCTGTCCCATGACTGCCGGTATATTCGTGATCTTCTCGTCGCCCGGTTTCTGCCATGCTTTCAACAAGTCTCGGTTGACGTTCATCTCCGAGCTGTAGCCGGAAACGAAATCATCGAATATTCGGAACAACCGCGTCTTTGCTCCAAGGCTGTAATAGAGGCTCACGTTCAGCCTCCAGTTTTTCCACGACAGCGTAGAGTTTATGCTTCCTGTAACATCAGGGTCGCGGCGTCCAGATGGAGTGAGCACCGTGGTGTAGGTTTCATATCTTCCCATCGATTTCAGTTGGTCTTTAATGTCCTCACCATCGTCGAAGTGCGGACCTCCGTCTTCCGGGTCAAGCCCAGTGAACTTATACGACCAGAAGGTTCCAACAGGTTGTCCTTTCACCACCGCCGTGCCATTGAGGAAGTCGGAAAGGCTGTATGTCTGCGAGCCCGGTGCCGTCTTCATCTCGTTCATTATCTTCGACAGAGACGCTGAGAGGCTCCAATACCAGTCCTTATTTCTCACCGGTATTGCCGTCACGTTGACGTTATAACCCTTGTTGGTAATGTCTCCCGAGTTCACCACGTATGACGAATAGCCGTTCACATCGGAAATCTCCTTGCTCATGAACGCCTTGTTCGTCTTCTTGTAATAGTATTCGAAGCCAACCATGAGCCTGTTGTCAAGGAACGAGCCCTCGAATGCGAAGTTAGATGAATGTGTCTTTTCCCACCTGAGGTCAGGATTGGCGAAAGCCGCTGCCGTGGATATGAGCTCGTTGTAGTAAGCGCTCACCGAGCCTCTTCTCAGTACGAGCTCTGATGTCTGCCCGTCGAGCATATTTCCCTGTTCACCGTATGAAGCTTTGAAAACAAGAGAGGAAATCCAAGGCAGGCGCTCTCCGAGATGGAATACGTTCATGAGGTCTGTCATGCCCGACACTGACCAAACGGGCAGCAGCTTGTCGTTGCTTCGACGTCCAAACTTGTTAGAGCCGTCATAGCGTCCGTTTGCATTTAAAGTGAAGTAGTTTCCGTAGCTGTACGACAGCGTGGCGTAAGCCGAGAGCAGGTTTGTGCGATTATCAGTGATGGTGGGCACATTGCCGCGCAACCATGCGTCATACGAGGTGAACGAAGCCGGTATGTCTGTCATGAACTTCTTTCCTCGGTCGAGGTAATAGCCACGGTCGGTGCGCGCGTAAGCCTCATAACGGTTGGAGTTAGCCTCGCCGCCAAGCACTGCAGATATGCCGTGCATGCCTTCGCTGCCAAACGTCTTGTTGAAATTCGCCTGCAACCTGACGGTGTAGCTCTTGTTCTTGTCCTTCTCCGTGGTCAGTTCTCCGCCGTATGGCATGAGGCTTTCTGCCGTAGGCGTTTCTCCCAGCTCGCAGTATCTAAGGTTAGCGGCATAATAGGTGTTTTCGCCATAGTAGCCATCCTGGTCGGTGTGCGATGTCGATGCCGACACGATGCCGTTGAACGACAGCCAGTTCAGCGGTGCGTAGCGCAGGTTTGCCGTCACCGTGGCGCCCGATGTGTTCTGCCTGCGGAAGCTGTTGTCCAGCTCGTTCAGTACGTTGTAGTTGAAGAAGCGGTTGCGGTCAGAGCTCGGTCGCTTGTAGTAAGAATAAGTGCCGTCGTCGTTGTAAGCCGGAATCGTGCGGCTCGTGTTGTAGGCATAGTCAATGGTGTTTATCTGCGGATATTTTTTCTTGCTCATATATCCGCTGATGTTGAAGCTCAGCTGCAGCTTGTCGGTCAGCGCTATGTCGAGCTTGCTGTTGGCAGTGTAGCGGTTGTTGTTATTGTCCTTTATGACATCGTTCTCATTGGTATATCCCAGCGAGGCGTAATAGCGTATTTTGTCGCTGCCTCCGGAAATGTTCACGTTGTGGTCGTGCGAGAAAGAGTTGCGTGTCAACAGGTCAAACCAGTCGGTGTTCTCTGTTTCCATCTTCTGCACCTCCTGCTGAAACTGGTCAGCCGTGTACGTGCCATTGTATAGGCATTGCAGCGCATACTCATAGCCCACGAGCGGCATGTCATGCGGATAGATGTAGTGCATCTGCGTGAGCAACTGCGAAAACTCTACCCTCTCCTTCGAGTTCATCAGGTCTACCTTCCTGTCGGTGTAGTACGGGCGTTTGTGCACCGTGGCTGTAGCCGAATACCTCACCTGCGGCTTTCCCACGCGCCCTTTCTTTGTCGTGATCACTATCACACCGTTGGCGGCGCGTGTGCCGTACAAGGCAGTGGCGGCGGCATCCTTCAGCACGTCCAACCGCTCAATGTCCTGTGGGTTGAGTCCCGTAATGGCGTTGCCTATGCGGTTCACATAGTCAGGGTCGTTGAGCACATCAGGCGAAAGGTCTACGGGGTCGTTCACTATTATGCCGTCTACCACCCACAGCGGCTCACGGTTGCCTATGATAGTAGAGGTGCCTCGAATGCGAATCTTCGGCGTAGCGTTCAGCTCGCCACTGTTGTTGGTCAGCACCAAGTCGGGTATTTTTCCTTGCAGCATCTGCTCCAGGTTGGTAACGCCGGGTATGCGTATGTCGTCCATACTTACCGAGCTCACGGCACTCGTAAGGTGTCTGCGGTCTATGTTCTGGTAGCCCGTCACCACTACTTCGCCAATGCTTTTCGCGTCATCCTCCATACGTATCACGATACCCCGTGCGTCTTGCTTTCCGCTTATAGGGTATGCCACATCTTTCAGTCCGATGTAAGACACGGTCAGGCTTTTTGCCTTGCCTTTTTCGATGGTCAGGCTGAAACGCCCGTCAACGTCAGTCACGCCGAGCGTTTCGCCACCGAGCTTGATCACGGCTCCCACAACGGGCTCTCCTGAGCCGTCAACCACAGTGCCGCTTACGGCTACGCGATCATCAGTTCCCTCGGCCGCCAATAAGCCAGCCTTGTTTCCGCTTTCCTTCGCCGCAAGGCTACCTCCCCGTACGGCATAGGCCGACGGCGACTGCAATAGCGCAAGCGCAATGAAAGGAAAGGCAATGAACACTTTTCTCATTTTTTCGTTTATTATTAATACACTCTCTTTTAAAAACGCAGGCAAAGTTAGTTAATTCTTTCAAATTTAAAGAACATCCATACCGTTTTTTCATAAAAAAG